>CAZORS010000025.1:9895-35243 GCA_964582025.1 uncultured Pirellulaceae bacterium
ACAGACCGGCACTTCCAAGGAGGCTACAAGGACGGAAAAGATACGGTAGCAAAGAAGGAATCAACCATTGAAGAAACCTTGATCAAGAAATTTCCGGTTTATCGAATGACGGGATCCTCTTGGTGGCGATACCAGAAGCAGGTCGACATCGGACCAACAATTGACAGCGAAGAGGAAGTTAAATTGATCGCAGATTCGTTGGCTGATTTCTTGGTCTCCAATAAGTCAGCGGTCAGCCAGTTTCTTGACATGTCGGATGCAGACTGGAGTTGGTAGCGAACCGTAGATTCCGTAATCGGCCATCGTAAAAATAAACTAGTGCGACCAGTTACGACGTTGCGTCAAACACCCGGACCTCAGCCCAGTTGCCTTTATTGCGTTCTACAAAGGTCAGATGATCAGGCAGATTCTGATAGACATCATGCGCTTCGCGGCTCTCGAAGATGACAATCAAGGCGACATGGAACTGATCGTCATTGACTGGGCGATCGAGGTCAGTAATGCGACCTCCACAATGAACGCTCACCAGACCGTCACCAGTCGTGAGGTATTTGTAAGCATCATCGATCAACTGTTGGATTTTCTCGTCGCTGGAATCGGCAAGCGTGAAGAAAACAGAATGAGTTAGGTGACCTTTGGGCATAGCGAGCATCAACTTGCGGGGATTGAGACGAACAAACGATTGCGGCTGGAAGCCACCACCATGGAATCTACGCCAACCAGTCGGGCAAATCGCCGGCCTTGGGAAGCTTGATCAAACGAGCGGACTCGACTCCCGCATTTTCAGTCACACGTGAGAGTGCTTTTTCAGATGCTTCTGAATCGATATTCAAAACGCCAATCGCACTGCCACCTGCTTCGTGACCCTGACGACCAACCGCCATTTGGGCAATGTTGACTTTCTCGTCCGCCAAAACACTGCCAACGTAACCAATGATCCCAGGAACGTCTTGGTGTAGAAACACGAGCAAGTTCCCATCCATGAAAGCTTCGGTGCGATACTCACCCAATCGGATTAACCGCGGCATTTCTTTTCCGAAAACAGTTCCGCTTGCTGAGCAGGTTTTTCCGTCACCGGCAACCGTAGCTGAAATTTGGCTGCTGAATGTTCCGTGTGAAGGATTCTCTTTGCGAACGATTTCAATTCCACGTTCGCGACATAATAGCTCCGCATTGATGATATTGGCTTCATCTGTGTAGTTCTCGATCAAACCGGCACAGAATGCAGAAACCAAAATACGGGTATCCTTCTCCGCGATCTCGCCTTGAAATTCGAGTTCGCAATTCTTTAGTCCGCCGCCATGCCATTGGCCGAGCAAAATCCCCAAGCGATAGGCAACGTCTGCGTAAGGCTTAACTGTCTTGAGGGCGTTCGGATCGAGCGTCGTGTTGACGGCTGATTGAATCTCGCCGGTGACCAAATAGTTCACCAATAGATCAACTGCCTCAACGGCAACACCGATCTGAGCCTCTTCGGTGCTGGCCCCAAGATGCGGAGTACACAAAACGTTGTCCATTGCAAACAATGGACTGTCCGTGCAAGGCTCATCGGGATAAACATCAAGTGCAACGCCACCAAGGTGCCCCGACTCGAGTCCGGCAATCAAAGCAGCTTCGTCATAGATTCCGCCGCGAGCACAGTTGATTAAACGGCAGCCCTTTTTCAACAGAGCTACTTCTTCTGTACTGATCATATTTTTCGTTTCAGGCGTCAACGGCGTATGCACAGTCATGTAGTCAATTTCCGGCAACATCTCCGCGACGGTATCAACTTTGTGAATGCCCAACTCTTCAGCCCGCTCACGGGCTAGAAACGGATCGAAACCGACGACTTCCATCCCAAACGCTGCCGCACGAGCCGAGACTTCTTGGCCAATTCTACCGAGGCCGACGACGCCAAGCTTCTTCCCGTATACCTGTGAGCCTTGGAACTTCTTTCGGTCCCAAGCACCCGCTTTCAAGCTCGCATGAGCAGGTGCAACATTACGTGACAGCCCCAACAACAACGCCATCGCGTGTTCTGCGGTGCTGACCGTGTTTCCGGCCGGCGTGTTCATCACAACGATACCCAACCGAGCCGATGCGACTTTATCAATATTGTCCGTACCGACTCCGGCGCGAACAATCGCTTTGAGTTTCGTATTCCCATCAAGCGACTCAGCCGTGATCTTCACGCCGCTGCGGCAAACAGCACCGTCGTACTCGGACAACGCTTCGCGAAGTTCTTCACCTTTGAGCTTTGTGCGGATGTCATACTGAATGTTCGGAGCAGCATCAAGTTTCGCAAGTCCCTCGGATGCAAGGTCGTCTAGGACGATGACTCGATAAGTGCCGTTGGTTGCAGCGGGTGTTTTTTCAGTCGCGATTGACATCTGAATGTCCGTGGTTTGTGTGGTGATTGATTACTAATGTCAGTGGTCTTCGTTCAATACAAGCCCGAAGCGCAAGCGAGTGAGCTGACGCGAGACTCTCACTCGCTTGCGCTTCGGGCTTGTACTGGGAGGGTGATCATTATGCCTTGGCAGCAAAATCTTTCATGAAGCTGGCCAACGCCTCAACGCCTTCGACCGGCATCGCGTTGTAAAGCGACGCCCGAATTCCGCCGACGCTGCGATGGCCCTTCAAAGTTGTCAATCCTGCCTCAGCAGCTTTGGCAACAAAGTCGGCATCCTGTTCAGGTGTTGGCAGCTTGAACACGACGTTCATGATCGAACGATCACTCTCAGTTGCAGCATGGCCTGTGTAAAAACCTTCACTGCCGTCAACGATATCGTAAATCATTTTCGATTTGGCGATATTCAATTTCTCCATCTCTTCAAGTCCGCCAGCTTCTTCGATCCACTTACAAAGCAAACCTGTGGCGTAAACTCCGAAGGTCGGAGGCGTGTTGAACCGTGATCCACCCGCAGAATGTTTCGCGTAGCTGAGATAGCTGGGCAGGTCCCCACTTCGCTCGATCAGATCCTTTCGCATCACGACGACGGTCAGACCAGCAATGCCCGCGTTCTTTTGAGCACAAGCATAAAACAAACCGTACTTCGAAACGTCGATGGGACGGCACATAATGTCGGAAGACTGATCGACGACAATCGGCACATCGCCGCAATCCGGCAGATCAGAAAATTGCACTCCCTGAATCGTTTCGTTCGACGTCAAGTGAACGTAAGCGGCGTTCGGTGTCAGCGACAGATCAGATTGCTTCGGCACATGGTTGTAATTCGAATCGGCCGCATCAAAAGCAATGTTCAGGTTGCCGTAATGCCGAACTTCTCCAGCACTCTTTTTGCCCCACGCTCCCGTTTGAATGTAGTCCGCCGTTTGGCTTGGGTCCGTGAACAGGTTGGCGGGGATCATCATGTTTTGAAATGCTCCGCCACCTTGGAGGAACAACACTTCATAGTCATCCGGAATCGACATCACGCGACGCAAACGCAAATCAGCGTCTTCCAGAATGGTGTCAAAATCTTTGCTGCGGTGGCTAATTTCCAAAACGCTGCTACCGACGCCGGGCAACGACAGCATTTCATCACGAATTTGCTCAAGGACAGGAACAGGTAAAACAGCGGGCCCAGCCGAAAAGTTATAGACTCGGGAAACAGTGGTCATCGTGCTCAATGGTTTGATCAATGGTTTACAGTTGTCGACGAACAATAATCTCGACAAATGGAGCACCGAAATGCTCACTTTATTCGCTCGAAAGAAGCGAAAAGTTTAAGCCTGTCCGGACCGTTTGAAAAGAGCTACAAGCTTAACGTCGCCAAGTCTGCCAATGAATTCAGGCTATGGTTAAATTGCGACACGACAAACGAGAGTCCGATTTTTCCGACGGCGATTGCGGACTGCTGAAGAAAAAGATCCAATCAAACCGCATTTATCCAAATGGTCCTTCGGCCAGCACGAATAGAGAGCAACAGGAGGAAAATGATGGACGAAATTTTGAAGACAATCACAGATGCATTTTTCGCTCACTGGGGCAAAGTTGCCGTGGGAGCAACCTTCATGCTGATCGGTTGGGTGGTCGGTTGGTGGCGAGCACGTCAAAGTTGGAAGAAGAAAGAGTTCTTTGGCCGAATCAACTTTTCACTTAACAGTATCCACGAAGGAAAGCTGAAAATTCGTACGCTCATGGAAAAGGGCTGCGACGAGGTGTTTCTGAACCAAGTCGCTGTCAGCACGATCCTTGACTCCGCGACAAAGACTAGCCAGAAGGATCCGATCATTCCGCTTCCTGCGAAAGACTACTGGTTCTATCTCAATTCGGCCCTGAATGAAGTTTCGGAAAAGTTCGCCGACGGTTTCATTCGTCGCGATGCCGGCCACGACCTGAAGACGACGGTGTATTACTTGTGCCTAACGAACGAAAGCGACGGAGCGATTCGAACCCGCAAAATTCGCGCGATGTTGATCCGCAAGGACGACCTGTTGAATCTGCCCGAAGAGATGCCGGAACTCGAAAGTAAGAACCATAAGACTCGATGGAACACACTAATACACATGGCAAACAACTTGGAATCGAAACCGCACCAGTTCTTCACCGTTGAATTGATTGTCTAGAGTCCGAAGGAATGTGGCACGGCGGTCTCCACCGTGAATACCGTCCCACGTTTCGCGCTCGCGAACCGGCGGCAATTCGCGGCAACCCATGATTTCCGGGACACAATCGAAAAACTCTCTGCTACCATATTGAGTTTTCAACATTCGCCGATTCTGACACAACCCTCATGGCAAAAACCCGGACTTTCATTGGCGCCTACGCATCGCAGAAGATCAACAGCAACGTTGCTCGATTGGTCGAGCGGTTTGGCGCTTTTTCGAAAGAGGTCCATTGGACCCACGAAGAGAACCTTCATATCGCGTTGAACTTTGTGGGTGACATCGACGACCGCGAGATTCCCGAATTCTGCAACGATGCAGAAGAGTTCATTTCAAAATTCGAACCGTTTGATTTGGTCCTCGGCGGACTTGGCGGTTTCCCAAGTCTTGAAGACCCAAGTTCGATTTGGATCGGAGCCGAAGAAGGGGGCGATGAGATGGCCTACATCTCCCGAGAAACCACCAAGTTCCTCCGCGATTGGAGCCTTGGGAAATCGCGATTTGATTTCGCACCGCACATGACGATCGGGCGTGTCAAAAAAGGAGCACAGTGCCCACGCGAACTGGCGACGCTGCTTCATCGATTTCGAAATCACGACGCTGGTTCGTGCTATATCGATCGCGTCAAAATTTGTTCGAGCATTTTCGAAGGCGGCCGGCCGCACTACGCTTCGATGGCCACGATTGAACTCGAAGGCCCAGAAGAGTAGGGGCTCCAAGGATGCGGATCACCTAAACGCCTGAGCATTCTTTGATGATCACGAACAGTCCGATCAGCACCAAGAAAACGGCGAACACACGATTCAACAATCGCTGATCCAACTTTGCGTTAACTCGACTGCCAAAGTTACTAGCCAAAACGCCAACTAACGTGAAGATCAATATCGTCCACCAGTCAACCGCAAGGTCTTGCTCGCTGAGTACGCGTTGGTATTTCAAAAACCCAACGAGTGATTTAGCAGCGATGATCACCAGACTGGTTCCGATCGCGATGCGAATCGGAAGCTTCGCCAACACCATCAGCGCTGGCACGATCAAAAACCCTCCGCCAACTCCAACGAAGCCCGTCAAAACTCCGACTAGCAATCCTTCAGTGATCATTTTCAATCGCGAGAATACTCCAAACGACTTTGCCTGATCTTTGATCAATTCGAGTGGACATGCCCGGGCCGATTTCAAAAAGAATGCCTTGCGAACCATAAATCCTGCGGCCATCACGATCACGCCCCCAAACACGACCAACTGCATTGCTCCAGTCGCCAATCCTCCAAGGATCGCTCCAATCAAGGTGCCTGCCATTCCCGGAATGCCGAAGAACACAGCGCTCGACCAATCAACCTGTTTGGCTTTGGAATACGGAATGGCGGCGAAGAATGCGATCAAGCCGACAATAGCCAACGACTCGGCAATTGATACTTTCGCGTCGTGCCCGACGACGTAGACCAACAGCGGAACCGATATCGCGGACCCACCGGATCCCAGCAGCCCCATCGTGATGCCGACCACCAACGCGCCAATAATCAATGTCAGCATGAGGTAAGTGTTCAGAAAAAGGAAGTGTTCAGTGTTCAGATATCAGCAGCAAGATGCGTCCAGCCAAACGCTTGCGTCTGAACACTAAACACTTTCAATCTGAACACTCTTTATATCATGTATTCCATGTCGGACTCGCCGCTGGAGCAGTGCATCGTGTTGAGCGCCAACCCGCCAACGATACTAAGCGCATTCGCGACTCCCAATCGCCGAGCAACTTCCGCAGCCTTACCGCTACGCTTGCCGCTTCGACAAAGAAACACAACCCTTCGATCCGAATCACCAATCGTTTCCATCAGCTCCGGCATAAAATCACTCAGCCGAGTCAGCGGCACGTTTCGTGGCACTTCACGGAAACCCAATTGATCCCAACCTTGCTCAAACGCGAACTCGTGTGGTTCGCGAACGTCAATGATCAACGCATCGGACTCCGCAGACAGAATCTCTTGCAAGCCTTCTTTTTCTAGCAGCATTGAGCTATCGCTACTGACACTCTTTCGAATTAATCCGCAAACCAATTCCGAATTCAAATCGTCTCCAATATTGGAATCGATACTTGGCTTGGCAGCTTTGAAGTCGTCAAAAGAAAGCGGAGCAACGGGATCGACAACCGATCGCAAAAAGTCGTTCGCCGCAAACTCAGCTTTCAACGTGGTCGCAAAATCATTGTTGTAATCGTGCGTCGGACAAATCAACGATTGCGAATCGATCAGCTTCGGCAAACGCTGCAGCGACTCGTACATTTTCTCGATGGAGCTACACGGAAAATCAGTACGGCCAATGCCGCCCATCAACACCATGTCGCCCGTGAAAGCCAGTTTCACATTACTCGCCGGCATTCGATCTCCGTCAAGCGTTCCAACAAAGTAGGCGACTCCGATCAACGTGTGTCCTGGCAGGTCCGTTTTCGCAATCACCACATCTTCCGAAACACGCATCCACTGCGCCGTCGACCCATCGTCAAGCGTACAGACGCCATCCGCAGTCTCCGGCCAGCCCAGCAGATCGCTCGTGTTCGCAGAATCTGCTGTGAATTGGCTCAACGCACCAGCCAACTCTTTACGGCACGAATCGTGATCAACATGAGCATGCGTGTCCAGAATCGCAACAACTTTACTTTTTTGACAGCGAACCAACGTCTCGATACGTTGAGCAAGCTCTTCGAAAGGATCGATCACGACACATCGTCGCGACTTCGAGTCCATCAACAACCAAGTGCAATTGGAACCGCTCTTCAATTGAATCAATCCATCAAGATCTTGGCCAGAAAGACTGTCGGCATCATTGGCCACCACTAAACACGCGTCACACAACGCTTTGCCGACTTGTTCAATTCTCTCGCAAGCCGTTGCAATTTCTGACTCAGTGACGACAGCTCCAAATGACATTCGAATGGCCCCCGCCGACTGCCAATGTTCAACTCCCATCGCATCGAGCACGTACGAACTGACGGCCGCAGATCCACAAGCCGAACCGGAACTGACTCGAACTCCTGCCGCGTCAAACAAGTCCATCAACTCTTTGCTGGGAAATCCGTGGACCGCAAAGTTGATCGTACACGCGACGGACTGTTCAAACGGAGCATTGAATACGATTGTGGGAAACGCATTCTTAAGCGACGCAACCAATCGGTCTCGGTAGCTAAGCAAAACATCCTCCGCGGCGAACGTTCGCGTCGGCGAATCGGCCAGCATTCCAAGGACGGCTCCGATCGCAGCAACGCCCGGCAAGTTCTCTGTTCCACCTCTGGCACCGTGTTCTTGTCCACCACCCGCCATCAACGGAACCAAAGGAGCCGACTCTCGCGTGTAGAGCAGTCCAATTCCTTTCGGTGCGAAGATCTTGTGTCCGCTGGCCGCAGCGTAATCGATCGTCGTCTTCGAAAAATCCAATTGCGTCTTACCGATTGCTTGCACGCAATCCACTAACCACGCAACGTCCGGATTGACTGCTCGCAGACGAGTTTCCACTGCGGCTAAATCACAGATGACTCCCGTTTCGTTATTCACGGCCATCGTGCAGATCAAATCCGCTTTGGCAGCGTGCTGTTCAATGAAATCCAAATCAACCATTCCATTTTCATCGACCGGAATCTCGAGGACTTCTGCATTCACGTCGAGCAGTTTATTCCAGTGCTTGATCGCTTGCGGAACGGCTTTGTGTTCGGTGGCTCCATACATCAACACCCGATTCTCGGACGGACGTTCGCCCTTGGCTCGCATTTCTTTCGCATGACAAAGCGCCGACAGGACCGCCATCTGGATCGCTTCGGTGGCTCCACTGGTAAACACGATTTGTCCAGATTCAGCACCGAGGATCGTACGAGCCAATTCACGTGTCGATTCGAGAATGTTTCTCGCACGCAACCCGGAGATGTGCGAACTGCTTGGATTGCCATACAAATCCTCCATCACATCGCGTGCCGCTTGGGCCGCCTGCGGAAGAACTTGCGTCGTCGCGTTGGCGTCAAGGTAAACTTCAGAACTTGTGCGAACAATCATCGTCAATTCATGGAAAGGACAAGCTAAAACGTCAGGGCCGTCATCGAAGTTGATTATACAACCGCTTATTTAACAAGCGCTATTTCGTGCGTGAAACGTTCGATTTTGGGCTTAAAGTTCCCGGAAGTGAAAGATTTTCATTTTTTCTTTTATGGGAGGACCTGATGTGTCCACGTGCACGCCAATAGTACTCCTGCAAGGCACTTGAAAAGCCAACTAACGAGCCATATCGTAACGGTCTCAATCACGGGCGACTTTTCAGGTTCCAAGCGTTCCTAAAACTCAATTGTTCCCTAAAGGTCACATCCATGGTTGCTACAAAAGCTCCTTCAAAAAACAGTTCGGCAACAAAAAAAGCGGTCGCCGCAGAAGCCAAGAAACCTGCCACGAAAGAAAAGGTCGCGACTAAGACCAATTCTGCCAAGGCAGCTAAAACAGCTTCGACCACTGCTGCCAAAACTGACGCTAAAGAAAAAGCAGTTTCCTCATCAAGAATATCGGACGCAACGATGGCCAAAACAAAGACCCCAGCTAAAAAAGAAAAGCCTTCCTCCAAAGCTAAAAAGAAAACGGAAGTCGGCGCCGCAGAAAAGATCTACGAGGACAACGAAACTCTCCGCACTGCAGTGCAACAGATCGAAGCTCAGTTTGGAACCGGCTCGATCATGACGCTCAACGGCGACAGCGCCAAAAAGATTCGCGGAGTTTCAACCGGTTCGCTCTCACTCGACATGGCACTCGGCGGCAGTGGACTACCTTGCGGACGGATCATCGAAGTCTACGGTCCGGAATCCAGCGGTAAAACAACGCTGGCTCTTCACGCGGTTGCTCAGGCTCAAAAGAAGGGCGGCATCGCCGCGATCGTCGACGCCGAACACGCATTCGATCCGACTTGGGCCAAGAAGCTTGGCGTGTCGCTCGATACGCTACTCGTTTCTCAGCCAAGCAGTGGTGAAGAGGCGATGCAAATCGTTGAGATGCTGGTCAAGTCAAATGCAGTCGACGTGATCATCGTTGACTCGGTTGCTGCCCTAGTTCCAAAGAAAGAACTCGAAGGCGAAATCGGAGATTCACACGTTGGCCTTCAGGCTCGCTTGATGAGCCAGTCGATGCGAAAGCTGACTGGAGCGATTGCCCGCAGCAAGACTTGCACGATCTTCATTAACCAGATCCGCGAAAAGATCGGCGTCATGTTCGGCAGCCCGGAAACGACTCCTGGCGGTCGAGCCCTTAAGTTCTACTCTTCGGTTCGCATCGACGTCCGTCGCATCGGAGCTTTGAAAGACGGAGACATTCAGGTCGGTCAACGCGTCAAAGCAAAGATCGTGAAGAACAAAGTTGCTCCTCCGTTCCGCATCGCCGAATTCGACATGATGCACGATCACGGAATCAGTTTCGAAGGCGACGTTCTGGACCTTGGTAAAGCTCACAGTATCGTTCAGCAGAGCGGTGCCTGGTTCAAGTACAACGGCACGCACATCGGTCAGGGTAAAGAGAAAGCTCGTAACTTCCTCAAAGAAAACCCGGACGTCTGCGAAGAGATCCGAGTCAAGATCATGGAAGCCGGTGGATACACCGAAGACTTCGCTTCGTTCTCTGAAGAAGAAGCAAAGTCATAACGCGTTAACGAGGAACGAGTAGGTTGGAGAGCACACCTCTCTTATTTCTGCCACACGCAGATCCGCTATCAATCGAAAAACCCCGCGAGCAAATTGTTCGCGGGGCTTTTTTTGTTTTCGCACACTAGGCAAGAACGCTTTGAGCTACACAACTCCGACACCGTCGTTCGGCGTGTTATCGGAATTGGAACCTCCACTCACTCGCCAAAAAACTGTCTCACTGACAATGACGGGCTGTCCGTCTTCATTGTCTGTAACTTCATTTTCTGTGATCGTTGAGTCGGTAAGAATCAAAACCGGATCCCCGAAAAACTGCCCGCGAACGAAGATGGCAGCTCCATCGTCCTGAGCCGTGTTCGCCATGAACAGCGTACGTTCGAAAAACGCGAGTCCGTCTTCATGCATGAAAATGGCACCACCACTTCCAGCCGAGTTGGACACAAACTCTGCATCCTGCACGCTCAGCAATCCAGTCACTTGAATTGCACCGCCGAAAGACTGTGCCGAGTTTGACTCGAACCGCGTTCCGCCTCTTACGAACATCTTCGCGTCACTAACAATGTTCACAGCGCCAGCTCTGGATCCAAAAGATCCATCTACCGACTGGTTGAACGAAACCTCTCCACCGATCAAAACCACCGTTGAAGATCGAACATCAATTGCACCACCAGCCCCTCTGGATGAGTTGAGAATCGTTTCGGTATTTTGCAAACGGGCAAACCCTTCCTCGATCCTCAGACCTCCTGCATTTCCTTCAGCTTCATTGCTGGAAACAGAAGCATCGAAGAACAATGTGGTTCCGCCTTCAGCGAAGACTCCTCCGCCATGCAATCCGGAACTATTGAACGCAATCGTCGATCCAGTAACCAGCAGATCCGCTTCCTTGGCCCAAACTCCACCACCACTTTGTTCGGCGGCGTTGCCGGTCACTGACGAACCAAAGAGGCGAACAACCGAGTCCTGCCCAGTGCGAATCCCGCCACCGCTGATGCCGGCTTCGTTATCCGCAATTGTGGTTCGACGAAAGACAACACGGGGACTGTTTTCGTTCACCTTACCGATGACGACTCCGCCGCCACTTTCACCGGCGACATTTTCTGAAATCGTTGAATCCGAAACGTATGCCTCGTCACCACCAAAAGCGATCCCTCCTCCGTTTCCAGAAGTCTGATTCTCAGTCACATCTATGTCGCGAAAGTTCGAATAACTTGCCAGTGTGAGAATTGCGGCGCTATTGGATCCGCGATTTCCGGTGAAGTTTGAATCTGTGATGTAAAGACCGTTGCCTTCACTGTAAATCGCGCCGCCGAAACTCCCCACTCCTTCACCTTCAATCGTTCCGTTATCAAAGAACAGGCTCGTAGACAGAATAAATGAAGAGGTGTTCTCACCCGCAAAGATGGCACCGCCGAATTCCGAGTCGTTGTTGCCGAAAATTGAACTCGAAACCAGAAGTCCCTCTTCGCTGTCCGTGCCAACGACATAGACGGCTCCTCCAGAATCGTTTGCGACATTCCCTCCGTTGTTGCCAAAGCTTGAGTCGTAAAGGCCAAGGTTTCCACCAGCTGCAAGAATCGCGCCGCCACTGCCATCGGTTTGATTGTCAGAGATAAAGGACGCAACAACACGCACATCCGAACTCACTGCATGAATCGCGCCGCCACCGTTCTCTGAAGCATTACCTTCGAATTGCGAATCGCGCACGTAAAGAAGACTATCGACAACGTCGATCGCACCACCTTGTTCGGCTTGACCACCACTGAAATTGCTTCCCACGACCACCACGTCACTTCCAGGTTGGATCAAAACCAGACCACCCACGTCAGCTTGACCGCTAACGAATGAAAGTGTTCGAAAACTGACCCGCTCAGTTGTGTTGACGTTGAAAATGCGACTGCTAAAACCGGCCTCGATTTGAGTCCAAGCGGAAGTTTCGCTTGATCTCCCCACGACCACCAGATCGTCCGTGATTTCAAGCTCACCTTCAGTTAGGAGTTGGATGTCGCTTGGGTCACCGCCAAGCCCACCCGCTTCAAAGATAATTCGATCGCCTTCAACTTCACCTGCAGGGGCGTCAGAAAACACTTCGTTGGTATTGGCCGCAATGACAGCTTCACGAAGGCTAAGCAGACCATCGTCAGCATTGACCACATCATCTGCGGTGGTCACAAGAAACGTCGCTAACAGGTTTCGCCTTTCGAGCGAATCATAGTTGGGTTTGGAGTTTGAGAGAGATTGTCGACGTTTGGAAGTGTGACGAGACGTTCTTCGTTTAAAGAAGGTTGGTAAGACCATGGTTGTTCTTCCTGATTTTAAACTTGAACGAGTTCCTCTCTTGGGAGCTCGGATTTTGCCGCAATCGCGACAATAAATCCTCCAGATAATTTGCGAGTTAATAGATTGGAAAATAGATAAATCGAAAACTCATAGGTCTACATTAGCAGAACAAACGGACCGAATCAAATTTTGATCCTCAAAAGGCTCATTGGCAATACCAGCACCTCATCGCTGATCTGCCGATCGCAGCAATAGGTCCGCTGACTGCAAAATTTTGTTCTTCAAACGATACGAATACTCTGGCCGGGCGGCCAGAAACTTCTTCACGGCATCTGCGGCAGACTTGGAACTGTGGCCACTGAGTGTTGCAACCAACCAACGCTTGGGAAAGAAAATGTCACCGGTGGTTTGAATCTCTTCCAACATCTCAAGGCTGGGAAGAATGTACTTTTCCGATTCTGTTGCACGCAACGGATGATGGAGGTAGCCAAGCGCTTCGAGTGCCCATCGTTCGGGCCTGCGATTGGAGACTTCTTTCAACGACTCAAAGAACGCGTCACGTTTCGCGGCGTCTGGTGAAAGTGCGGGAATCACGAACGCCAATCGTTTCTTGCGATCTTCATTCTTCAAACGTTCTAGCTGCGTGGAAAGAATCGAGTCCGATTTTTCCGGCATCCGAATCGCTAACTCATAAGCGAGCGTCATGAAGTCCGTTTCCGAAAGAAGAATACCATTAACTTCCGATTCATTATTCCAGATTTCGTAAAGCTGCTGGATCGACGATTCGGTGGTGGCGATACCAACGAGCGATTTGTAGTACGAAGATCGCGTTTCTTTTTCCGCGTCGCCATCGATCCATCCCCAAAGCACTTTTTCGATTTTCGGCGCAACCTTCGTTCGTTGCTCTGGTGACAACAGCTTCCAATAAACGGTTTGCAACTGTGAAAGAATGTTTTGACGGTTTAGCGGCTCCGTTTCGTTTTTCACGCCGGCGATCAATGTCTCAACATAGTCGGCAGGAGGAATCTCATCTGTTTCAATACCACGAATGAGAGATTCGTAGAGCGAAATCCAAGCAGCGCCGCGAGTGACCTCATCCGAGATCGTGTGAATATTTTCAAGCAGCCACGACTTGCTTTGTTGATCGAGTCGAAAATAGCCGTAGCCAAGCTCCGAACCGTTGGCCAAGAAGAAGTCATAGTCGCCAACGTTCTCCGGAAGCGAAACCGCCGTCGACTCTCCCGCGATCATGGTTCTAGCTTCGTGGACGACTTTGCCATCTTTGAGAAACTTCACGTCGACTTGCTGGGACCAAAAGGAATCACGAGGCGTTTTCTTAGTCTGTCGAATCGTGATCAAATTCTCGCCACTGTCCCGATCGCTCGACAATTCAGGTGTGCCAGATTCTTTAACCCATGAATCGCTCCACTGCTTCAGGTCCAAATCGGATTCGCGATCAAGGATCACAATCAAATCGTCCCAAACGGCGTTGTCGTAACTGAACTTGACGAGGTATTCGCGCAATCCATCTCGCATTTCCTTTTGACCGATCATGGCTTCCAACTGACGCATCACGATCGGCGCTTTTTCGTAGATGATGCGACCGTAGAGCGTTCCCGCGTCGCGAAGGTTGGAAAGTTTCTGCTGAATCGGATACGTGCCTCCGGTTCGGTCTTCGCTATAGGCACTCGGATGATGTCGAATCAGGAAATTCAGATTGTGATTGATGTCCGTGAAACTCGGGTGCACGATCTTGGCCGCCATGAAGTTGGCGAAGACTTCTTTGAGCCAAACATCGTCGAACCACTTCATCGTGACGAGGTTACCAAACCACATGTGAGCCGTTTCGTGTGCAATCAGGCTCGCTCGCCGGAGTTTCTGCTTCTTGGTCGCCGTCTCATCCAAAAACATTTGGTCGGCGTTGTAAAAGATATTTCCAATGTGCTCCATGCCGCCATATTGAAACGACGGAATGATCACAAAGTCAAATTTATCGAAAGGATATTTGATCTGCGTGTAGTCTTCCATCCAATCGAGCGCGATCTCATGCATCTTGAAGATTCGATCGACGTTTCGTTCAAATTTCTCTTCGTCAGATTCTCGATGATACATGGTCACTGATCGACCGCTAATCTCACGAGTGACTGACTCGAATTCACCAGCAGCGAATGCGAACAAGTAGGTGCTTATCGGTTTCGTTTGCTCGAAAGTAACGACGCCGTTCGATTCACTTTCCGTTGCCCCATTGGCACACGCCGTCCAACCTTCGGGCAGCTCCAAGGTCAGTCTGAACTTCGCTTTCAAATCCGGTTGATCGAAGCAGGGAAAAACAGTCGATGCTCGATCAGGAACCAACAGCGTATAAAGAAAGTCCTTGTTGCGATTAAGCGATTGATCGCCAGCAAGACAACCGATTTCGATGACATTGCTTCCCCCAAGAAAGATCTCACTTGGAAATACGATGTGCCCATTTCGTACCGAATACTCCGATTTCTTCAACTGATTTCGATTAACGAAAGCGACGACACTAAGAGAATTCTTCTCCGGCACGTTGAAGTCCAACACAATTGGATCACCCGTCTTGGCCAAATCAAACTTTAGCGTCGCGGTAGCCGGAATCGGATCTGCTTCACTAAGTTTGAAACTCAAGTCGTATTCGACATTCGAAATCGTCGTAGCCCGATGATTTGCAAGCTCAAGTGAAACGCCCCGTTCGAGTTCCTGCGCATTCATGATGTTTGAAAAAAGAAGAACTGCCGAGACAAAGACGGCGGTTGAAAGCTGACAATTGTTGGTAAGTGCCATTCGCCTATCCAAGAAATGATTTAGGTATAACTCGTAACCCCGGAACCGAAGCGATTATCGAAAACGAGTTCTCAGGTGATGTGCAGACCGACCGACATTCACCAATCCATCGATTCAGCGTAGCCGTATTTGACCAGCATGTCCCCAGCAAGCTCTTTAAACCAAGCTTTTGTTTGAGTGCTAAAATAGTTTTCCCAATCACCAACCACACCTTTGCGATGGAATGCCCCCGGCCGCTCTTTCGAAAAACCGGGTTTAATGCGGCCTTGGATCGGAGCTGCCAGATTCGGATCAACATCCAAAAATTCGAACAGTTTCTTTCGCTCGCCTTCAACGTCGCGATGAAAATCTTCATAGCGAACGAATGCAACTTTCAATTTGGGATACGTTTCGATCGCTCGTTCATCTTTCTCAAGATGCTCCTTCCACCTTCGAATTGAATTACGAACCATCTCTTCATGGCAGAGAAGCTTTTCTGGATGCTTCTGAAAGTACCATTGGTCTTTCTGAAATTCGACGAGACATTTAGCCATCGAAGGAACTCGACCAAACAACCCAGTTATTTCTGGGTGATTGTACAGATGAAATACTCGACTAACCAAAACATCTCGGCCGTCTCGCATTACTGAAACATGCGGGACACCCCTTAGCGTAGTGGGAACGATCGAATGCGGAGTTCGGTCACCGATCAGTTTCGCTCCAGGGTCGGCAGCGGCTGCCATGCAATTGCGAACCATTTCTTCAAACTGTAGCCGGGCATGGATCCGACTCTTTTCTGATTCAAAGATCGCAAGCGATTTCAAATTTTCGTTGAGAATCGCCACGACTCGGTGCCAGCGAAATTCGCCAAAGACATTGATTTCGTGATGGCTATCCAGAAGCCGACCAATCCAATTGGTGCCTGACTTCATAAAGCCTCGGATGCAGAAATATCGTTTGTCGTCCATCAACTCAGCTGCAAAGTTCAAATAAAGCCAAATTGTGAGTCCAGCTTCCGACTTCGTCAACGACGCTCAATCGCACAAAAACTAAAACACAAGGTAGCAGTAGGCTGAAACGATCAGCACACCAACCATATTTAGCATTAATCCTTCCCGGACCATATCGTTGACTGAGATCTTCTCCGACCCAAAAACAATCGCATTGGGCGGCGTTGCCACCGGCAACATGAACGCAAAGCTCGCGCTGATCGTCGCAGGAACCATCAATATCAGTGGGTCGATCTCGTTGGACAATGCGACCGCCGCAAGGATCGGCATCAGCAAAGTCGTCGTTGCCGTATTGCTGGTTAGCTCCGTCAGGAACGTTACCGAAAAGCAAATTAACAGGACGAGTATAAATACCGGCACGCTACTGAGCCCATCGAACGAACTGCCTAACAATTCGCTCAGCCCCGAACTGCCGAACGCCTTTGCAATGCAGATGCCTCCTGCGAACAGGATCAGGATCCCCCACGGAATCGTTTTCGCGGTTTCCCAATCAAGAAGTCTCTGCGTCGGTCCGTCTTTAGATTTCTTTCCGGATGAAACGACGAACATCACGAACGCACCAAGCATTGCCACGGCGGCATCGTTCGCACCGGTAAAACCTGTCCATGTACTCCAACCGCCAAATGGTTGTTGTCGAGTCACCCAAAGCATGGCCGTCGCGCCAAACACGCACAATGCGCGAACTTCTTCGCTGCGCCATTTGCCCACCTCCGGCAACTGAACCGAAACTTCGGACTTCAGAGATCGCGTCAACCAATACCAAGCAAACGGAAGCATCACGGCAGCGATCGGTAACGCAAACATCATCCACTGAATGAACGTGAAATCTTCGCCCGTCTGCTGCGAGTACACTTCCATGAAGACGAGATTCGGCGGCGTTCCGATCGGCGTCGCGATTCCTCCGATGCTTGCCGCGTAGGCGATCCCAATGATCAGCGCTTTTTGAAAACTGGTGTTCTTTGTTTGATCCACGACCGCCATCACGATCGGCAGCAGCATCAACGTTGTGGCCGCATTCGAAATCCACATGCTCAACAGTGCCGATGCGGCCATGAACCCGAATACGAGTCGACGGCCGCTAGATGCTCCGCACAGATTCACCATCATCAGCGCGATCCGGCGGTGAGCACCACTTTTTTCCATCGCAGCTGACAGAAGAAAGCCGCCAAACATCAATTGCACCAACGGACTTCCGAACGCCAACGCCGCATCGCTGGAACCAATGATTCCTAGCAGCGGAAATACAGCCAGCGGAATCAGCGAAGTCGCCGGAATCGAAATCGGCTCTGTCACCCACCACCACGCGACCAGCAAGGTCACCGATGCCGTAATCGAAACGGGCCAACCCAATCTGCACAGAAACAGAACGCAGAAAAACGCCGTCGCAACGGCCAAGCCAATGAATACGTGGTGGTCTCGGTTCATCCCGTGATTGTAGGTGCATTTACGGTGCTGCAAACCGGACGCAATCGAGGACTTGGAAGCCGCACTCCTCTATCCAATTGAAAACGTGTCTTTAATGTACGCATCATAGTCTGGGCTGGCTGGATCAACCATCGTGTGCTTCACCCACGCATCGCGTTCATGAGCAATCACCGGCAACTCCCAAACACATGCCAATTCGTGGTTTGGTGGACCGACCTGAAAGTTGCCTACATCCTCCAACGGAGCACAGAAGAGTCTCTGATGTAGAATATCTTCCACCCACCAATCGACCAACAGCCACATTGCTTCTTCCCCGTGATGCAACATCGCAAACCCATGGCTCGCATCGTCATCAAAGTCAACTTGATTCTCAATAAAGGAGTTGGCAGCGGCCACTGTCGACGGTTCGATGGCTAGACCGTCAGCGCAAATGCCGTAGACCTTCATTTTCAATCCAGCAATATCAGCGACGTCGATCAACCAAGTTCTGCGATCACGGTAGGGAGCTCTGTTTGCCATTTTTGATCCTTCGATTCCGCTGTCACGTAACATCCTTCAACCCCAGCGTCGAACAACACTCGAAGTCAATGTACTTTGATGATTCTACATCCATGACTGGTTCAAGTCAGCTGAGTTCTGTGTATGGTGATCACTTCATTTCCAAGTTTTCGAAATCGAACTCGCGCCAAATGTCGTCATTTGACCCAATGAATTTGAAACAGCTTGAAGGTCTCGGCACGATCATCCACCAAACCGAGATGCCGTCTACTAACGACGTCGCCAAACACACATTGCTGAACGATCCTTCGGAGATAACGTTTCCACTGTTGGTAATTTGCGATCGGCAAACCTCTGGCCGCGGGCAACCGGGGAAGACGTGGCAGTCGGATGAGCATAGCCTGACGTTCACGTGGTGCGTTCCAGTCGAATCGGTTCCATCGGCGAACCAGACGTTGCTGCCGTTGATCGCTGGAGTCAGTGTTTGCGAAGCCATTGAATCAAAGGGCATCAGCGATGCCAAATTGAAATGGCCAAACGACGTCTTAATTCAACGCCGGAAAGTTTGCGGCATCCTTGTAGAAAAGATTGTCTCCGGCGACAACTCTTGGTTGCTGGTCGGGATTGGAATCAACGTCAATCAAACTAAAAATGAAACCGATGCTTTGGACCAATCGAATTCTGCTTTCCCACCAGGCAGTTTGAGAGTTCATCGCGGAAAAGAGGTGGAAGTGCAGTCGCTTTTACGTTCCATATGTCATCGTCTCGCAGAAAACGCGTCGAAGAAAACTCAATGGAGCGAGCGCTGCAACAGCCTTTTTGACTTTCGTGACGAACAGATCAATTTCACGAAACCAGACGGTGGAGAAGTTGTCGGGACATTCCAAGGCGTTGACTCGATGGGCAAACTGCGACTCGACGTGAACGGTGAACTTCAATTGTTCGCATCAGGGCAGATCGGAATCGTCGCGAAGAAGCTGTGAGTTTTGTTGAGCAAACGTCATCACCCTCCCTGGGAGGTGATGTTACGAAATCGTAGAAACCAACGAAGTGACCCACAAAAAAGACACCACGTATTAGGTGGCGTCTTTTCCTTTGTGATTCAACTTCAGATCGCGCTACCACCCTCGGTAATGAAACTGCTGCGGAGCTCGATAATGGTTTTGCGGAGCATAGAACTGTTGGCGTGGCACAGAGTAAACCTGACGAACCTGACCAAAGTTCGGCTGCCCGTAGTGCTGCTGAACGCCATAGTGTTGCTGTGGAACGGCGTACTGAACTCGCGGTTGATGATAGCCTTGCACGTATCCTTGATTGTAAGACCGGCGATAGTCGTTATCCATTTGGTTCCCAACCACGCGACCTGAAACGCCGCCAATCAGTCCACCAGCAATGATGCCAGCAGCGACTTCGTCATTCTGACCGCCGATGACGCCCCCGATGATTCCACCAATCAACGCACCGCGGCGAGTGCCAAGCGTACGGAAGTCCTGGGCTTCGAGAGAACTGGTCGTGAAAACCAACGCTGCCGCAATGAAACAAATTCCTCGTAAGTACATAGTGAGCTCCTGTTAGTGGCAATTGTCCGATATTGGAATAACGTCCAATTCGAAACAACTTCACCAACGAAAGTTCTCACTGGCAGTTTCTGCGGCTTACGGAAGAAGAACTGGAATCGCCACCGGTGTTGTAAAACTCAAAAGCCTCACAAGTCGATCAGTTCACTACTTCATATTCAAATTCAATTGCCAGCTCACGCCGAACTTGTCGCTCGCCCACCCGAACTGCTCGCTAAATCCGTAGTCGCCAAGCGGCATCATCACTTTGCCGTCAGCAGAGAGTTTTTCGAATCGCTCTTTGAGCTGATCCATATCCTCGCATTCAACGAAAAATGAAAACGATGGCGTAAAATCGAAATCGTGGACGGGCGGGCTGTCGGTACACATGACACTCTGCCCAGCGATTGTGATTCTCGCCAGCTGGATCGTTCCTTCCTTACCAGCTTCACCTTCTTTGTACTTATTCGTGCTCACGATCTTTAGATCCGGGAACACGGTTTTGTAATATTCAATCGCTTCTTCGGCTTTGCCGGTAAACATCAAAAACGGAGTCACCGAGGTCTTATTTGCGTCTGTCGTCATTGATTCCTTCTTTCTGGTCATTGTACTGGTCATGAAAGTTTCCCATTGTCCGGCGTCGTTTAATAGCTGAGACTCCGTCGCGATTTCACTTTCTGATTTGAATTTGTACATGTCACGATAGCGTCTGGTTTTTGTCGGATCTTTCCAATCCGCTCCCTCGGAATCCATCGTCAATTTTTCGCCGGAGTCATCCAGCGATCCGGTGAGCTGCCAAGTGTAGGTGCTAGTTGAATCAACCCAGCTTCCGATAAATTGTTTCTTCTTCGCATCGTACCCCAGCGTTTGCACCGCTGAAAAATCCATTCCTGCCATCTTTCCACGCTGCTCGCTGACGATCCATTGAGTGCCAATCGCCTTCGCAGTTATTCCAACTGAATGCGAATTCGTCTCCCCTGCGTTTGCTCCTGATGATTTTGAAACAACCAACCAAGTTCCTTCAAACTGTTTGAGCCATTGAAAACCAGACAGCTTCTTGGTCTTCGGAGCAGAACTTGTTTCCTGCGCGACACCCCCGATGCAACTGAGCAACACGATCACAGCTGTAAGAAAAATTGATTTCATCATGGATTCATCTTTCTAGTTTTTCCCAATCATACAAAACATGTCTTGAAGATAAATAATGTTCTTCGCCGAAAAGCGTTTCATTTTTTACTTTTCACTCGCAATCTGCCACACATACCGCAACAATATTCTTGGAGGCCGCTGGGCACTGGGCCGGTGGATTCAAGTATGAATTTCGGAGAATGCCATGCCACTATTTGAAATCGAGACTGACGCGCACATCATTATCACTTGGGCAGATAATGAAAGCGGAGCCCGCGACGTCGCCGCTGAATGCTATCCGGGTGAAAACATTTTGCGATTGTCAAAGCGCCCAAGAAATAGCTGGGTGATCTCGAAAGGAGTCCTTGGGATCAAGATGAAGACAGATCCTTGCGGCGTCGCCAGAGACTGCCTCTCAAAAGCAGCCGGCGACAAAGTTCACGCGATACGTTTGTACATGCAGCAGACGGGTGACGACCTCGAGCAATCACGTAAAGTCATCGAATCCAATATGGTCATGGGCTGGTAATTTCTTTCCAGTTTTTTGATTCTGATTCTCGGTGGCGTCGTGTTTGACGTTGCGGGAAGCTATCCATTGAAGCCATGATGTCGGCTCGCGAGAATTCTCGTGAGCCGTTTTTTTGTTCGCAAGATTGATCGAAATCGAACGAACAACCTCTTTCGTCCGTACAACATTTTAGATCCAGCATACCGATTCGGCGGCATTTCTCTTTATGAGCTCATTGATTCAACTCCAACAGATCGTCAAGAGTTATCGATCGACAACGGCGCTCAACGGAATCAACCTCGACGTGAAACCTGGCATCACTGGCTTATTGGGGCCCAACGGCGCCGGGAAGTCGACGCTGATCAAAATTATTTTGGGGCTCATCAAATCCACTTCTGGATCGGGTAACGTTTTAGGTTGCCGCCTTTATCGCGACGGGCGCAGCATTCGAAACAAGATTGGCTACATGCCCGAAGACGACTGCTACATTCCCGGTATGAGCGGAATCGAAGTCGTGCAATTCGCGGGTTCACTCTCTGGCATTCCGTTGACTGAAGCCTTGCGACGCGGACACGAAATCCTAGACTTTTGCGGCGTCAAACAGGAACGTTATCGCAACATCGATACGTACTCGACCGGCATGCGACAGAAAGTAAAGTTTGCGGCAGCAATTGTTCACGATCCTGAATTTTTGATCCTCGATGAACCGACCTCTGGACTCGATCCAGAAGAACGCGAAGCGTTGTTAAATCGCATTAAAATTCTCAGCACGCAAAACGGCAAATCCGTTGTTTTGTCGACCCACATTCTTCCCGACGTACAACAGATCTGCGATCAAGTCGTCATTTTAGCGAAAGGTCAGATCGAGCTAAACGACCGCTTAGAAGTTCTCAATCAAACAACTTCTCCGACAGTGACTGTTCGCTTCGAAGGCGATCACAAAAAGTTCGTTTCACATCTTGAACGGGCTCGGCTTCGGGCGACGGATTTGGAAAACAGCAACACGCTGCAGATCGAAGGCGACATCAACGACTTGACGGATCAAGTTTGGAAAGCCGCGAGCTTCGCAAACGTCACGATCCATTCGCTGGTCCCTGCGAAAAACTCACTGGAGGAAATTTTCATGCAGACTGTGCAGGAGGCTTCCGTTGCCAATTCATGATTTAGGGTATCGCCCTTGGAAAGGCAATCTGCGTGGAGCACTTTCGCGGACGCAGAGCATTGCCACATTCGGAATCAAACTTGCCGGCAAAAGTCGCTGGCTTCGACGAATCCTGATCGTCGCTTGGCTACCAGTTTTGTATTGGGGCATTGCGTTCTTTTTTGTTGGGCAATCGCTGGAACAACCGGCGGCCACGAACCTTCCTGAGAAGTCTCAAGGATTTATCAGAGACGTTCAAGACCTCACCCAGCATGCGACAGGCCAAGAAGTTGCCGCGGATAAGTCGTTGCTACAACTCGATCGAGAAAAAGCCGCAACTCAAATCGAAAGGATGTTCAAACGTGTGCCACGCGTGAAAATGCTCGCCGATTCAATTCGAGATTCAAAAGACGACGTTGAGGCTCGAAACAGAATCTGGGCGTGGCTGCTAATGTGTTTCTTTCGATACTCGCAAGCGATCTTGATTTTGATGATCGTGGGATTCGTTGCGCCTTCGTTGATCTCTCAAGACCTTAGGTCCAGAGCCTACCTGCTCTATTTCTCGCGACCGATTGGCAAGCTTGAATACATCTTTGGAAAGCTGGCGATTCCGGCGGCTTACATCATGTTCGTGTCTACGTTTCCGGCACTGATCCTCTACTTTTTCGCGATCATGATGTCGCCCTCGATGGATGTGTTCTGGACGACGTGGGATATTCCGATGCGGATCGTCATTTCATCGATCGCTTTGATTCTGCCAACCGCATCGCTCGCGCTGATGCTTTCCTCATTGACCGAAGAGAGTCGCTACGCCAGTTTCGCCTGGTTTGCGACTTGGATTTTGGGGCACGGAGCGTGGATGGCGATTTCAATTGGTGAAGCGATCCGCCAAAACGCGGCACCGAATGACCCCTCAGTTGCAGAAAGCTCGATGGTGACAACGTGGAGTCCACTTTCGATTTACAACAATCTTGGCGATGTGCAAGCATGGATTTTTGGGTTCCGCAGTTTCTCCGATATCTGGCCAGCGTTCATTGTGCTTGCGGCGATTACTCTGGGTTCGTTTTTGATTTTGCATCGTCGCGTTGCCGCGCCGTTGAGGGCATAGACGTATGATCGAACTGAATCAAGTCACCAAACTTTACGACACCGTAATCGGCGTCAACGAAATTA
This sequence comes from uncultured Pirellulaceae bacterium, assembly GCA_964582025.1. Lineage (GTDB taxonomy): Bacteria > Planctomycetota > Planctomycetia > Pirellulales > Pirellulaceae > Mariniblastus. The sequence continues at coordinate 33,642 of CAZORS010000025.1, forward strand.
CTCTCTCGTTGGAACCAGGCACTTACGGATTGCTGGGACCCAATGGATCAGGCAAAACGACACTGATCAATCTGATCCTTGGGCAACTAAAACCAACCATGGGAAGTGTGCGACTGTTCGGCCAAAATCCTTGGCGTAGAAGTAAGCTATTGCGTGACGTGGGACACTGTCCGGCATTGGAAATTTCTTACCCTCGAGTCACCAGTCTGCAGTGGGTGACTTACATGGTTCAGATGCACGGATTCGGATATTCCGCGGCCGTGAAGCGCGCCAAAGAAGCACTCGATCGCGTCAAACTTTCGCATGTGATGAACCAACCGATGGTGGAATATTCGCTCGGTATGCGGCAACGTGCAAAGCTGGCCCAAGCGATCGCACATGATCCGCAATTGTTAATTCTGGACGAACCGTTCAACGGACTGGATCCAGTTGGACGTTATGAGATGACTGAGTTTCTTAAAGATTGGGGCGACGCAGGGAAGAGCCTTGTGTTAGCCAGCCACATTTTGCACGAAGTCGAAGCCGTCCAGCCTTCATTCCTATTGATTTACGGAAGCCGTTTGATGGCTTCAGGTTCTCCAGAAGAAGTACGCCGCATTCTTGCAAGTTCGCCGAACACGTTGATGATCAGATCTTCCGATGGGAAGCGACTTACTAGTCTGCTGGCTGCGGAGTGTCCATTGGCTTCGATCAGATTCCGATCAGAAGACGAAATCGAAGTCGAAACTCATTCGGCGTCTGAAGTTTGCGAAACGCTGACTCGCATCGTCAACGAACATGGTGTCTCGATCCATGAAGTAACTTCAACGGACGAGTCATTGAAGAGTCTGTTTTCGACGTTGATGCGAATCCATCGTGGAGAACTTCAGAAAGGAGCGGTCAATTGAAGAACTGGCTGATTGGAGCGATGGCAACCTGCCGCTTTGAACTCAAGCGATCGTTCAGCTTACAGCGGTTGACATCGTCACTGGGCTTGATCCTTTTCCCGCCGGGAATGCTATGGATGATCATTCTTGGCGCGACACGAAGCAACCAAACGATGGGCATGTTGGCCTATGTGTTGTTCACGATCATCTTTTTGGTCGCGTTGGTTTGCCTTTTATCGCTACTATTGTGGGCCACCCCAAATGTGCATGGTGAGCTCGAAGGCAAGACATGGTCATTTATCGCGATGCGGCCCGGCGGCAGGATTTCCAACTTCCTTGGAAAGTATCTGACCGCTGTACTGGTTTCTTTTCTGACCGCGTTTATTTCATTGACGCTTTGTGTGCTGGTCGCCAACAACTACGGCACACTTGGTGGCGGCTCAGAGCCGTGGCAAAAATGGGGAATCCTCGTCGGTATTTTCGCGATGGCATGCTTTGTCTACGGAGCGATCCTTTCAATGTTTGGCGCGTGGTTCACCAAACGAGCCATGGTCGTGGGAGCGGGCTTCCTGATCGGCAGTGAAACGATTCTGTCTGCGGTTCCTGCTGTCGTCAGCAAGTTCACGATGAGCTATCACCTTCGTCGTTTGGGTGAAATGTGGCTGGGCTGGTTTCTTCCCGATAGTCAAATTGACCACGAGATGATTTTCGGCAAACCGGGACCCGTTTGGTTTCA
>CAZORS010000025.1:35343-38516 GCA_964582025.1 uncultured Pirellulaceae bacterium
ACTTCAGCAGGATCACTTACGAAAGTATCCGACAACTGTGAGATATGAATCAGCGCGTCTTGATGAACGCCGATATCAATGAATGCGCCGAAGTGAGTCACATTAGTAATCACGCCTTCCAAAACCATGTTCGGCTTCAAGTCATCCATCGAGGTTACATTCTCATTGAATCGAACGATCTTGAATTCCTTTCGCGGATCTCGACCAGGCCTTCCGAGCTCGTCAATAATGTCGATGACGGTCGGTAATCCAAATTGATCATCAACGAACGCTTCTGCAGATAGCTGTTTCGAAACCGCAATATTTCCAACCAACTGCGATGCCTTCGTCTTCAAAGACTTCGCCATGCGATCCACAAGCGCGTAGCTCTCTGGATGCACGGCGGAGTTATCAAGCGGCTGACTTCCTTCGCGGATCCTAAGAAATCCAGCTGACTGCTCGAACGCTCGCTTTCCCAATTTGGGAACTTTCTTTAGCTGTTTCCGGTTCGCGAAAGGTCCGTTCTCATCACGAAACTTCACGATATTTTTCGCAATCGCCGGACCAATCCCAGCAACATGCGACAACAACGGCGCACTGGCCATGTTTAAATCAACCCCCACACGATTCACGCAAGATTCAACAATTCGATCCAGCTGCTTTTTAAGCTTCGGCTGGTTTACATCGTGTTGATACTGCCCAACACCAATCGTTTTCGGATCCGACTTCACCAGCTCCGCTAATGGATCTTGCAACCGTCGAGCGATACTAATGGCTCCTCGAACGGTGATGTCTAAATCAGGAAATTCCTCGATGGCGATTTCGGAAGCAGAATAGATCGATGCTCCTGATTCGCTAACGATGACTTTGTCGATTTTCAGTTTATTGTCTTTGATCAATTTGGCGACAAACGAATCTGTTTCACGAGACGCCGTCCCATTTCCGATCGCCACCAACTCAGCCGAGTATTTCTTGATCAGAGCCAGAATCGTTTTCCCGGCTCCAGCGATATCGTTTTTCGGCGCGGTCGGATAAATCGTTGTGTTTGCCAAAAAGCGTCCTGTCGCATCAACGATCGCAACTTTGCATCCGGTTCGAAATCCCGGATCGATTCCGATCGTGACACGAGGACCGGCGGGAGCCGACATCAACAGCTCCTGAAGATTGCGAGCGAACACTTCGATCGCTTGATCATCTGATCGCTCTTTCAACGACTGAAGGATCGTTGATTCCGTAGCGCTCATCAACAATCGAGAAAAGCAATCTTCGACGCAATCGCAAAGGTCCTTGTAAAATTCGAACTTGCGGTTGTGGACCATTCGACGCCGAAGTTCAGCAACTTCCCGCGATTCGTCCAACTCGATCGAGACATTAAACACGCCTTCGGATGCACCTCGCATGATGGCCAAGAATCGATGCGAGGGGATTTTCGAAACGGCTTCGTTGTGATCGATCCACGCTTCAAACTTGGCGGCCTGATCTTTTTTACCACGTTTGAGCTTACAGTTCACGCGTCCGAATTTTTTCGCTTGCCCCAACAGCCACGTTCGCGTCTCCGCGTTTTCGGACCAAACTTCGGCGACGATATCCAACGCGCCCGCAAGTGCGTCTTTCGATGTCGGGACATCGTTCTGCTTGTTGACATAAGGTTTAAGAATCGATTCGCGCGGAGCACCAATCCGTTCCTGCTTCAACAACAGATCGGCTAGCGGCTGTAAGCCTCGATCTCGCGCAGCCGAAGCTCGGGTTTTTCTTTTTGGCTTGAACGGCAAATAGATTGCCTCGAGCTCACTCAAGTCATCGCATGATTCGATTTTGGATTGCAATACTTCCGTGAGCAGACCTTGCTCTTCAATCGACTTGAGAATCGTCGCCTTACGTTTTTGTAATTGGCGAATCTTATCGACGAAGTCTTCGACCGCTCGCAAAGCAATTTCGTCCAATCCTTGAGTCGCTTCTTTTCGATAACGTGCAATGAAAGGAATCGTATTCCCATCGCCCAACAACGCTATCACTGCAGAAATCTGACGAGAAGTCGCTCCGAGTTCTTCAGCGATTTTTGCAATGTTCTCTTTCGAAACAGATATCGAGGTTTGTTTCGCCATCGGTCGCTTGTCGTATCGTCGTTGTATGATTTAATGAAGGCTCAATGTATCCGAATTTGTGTCCCGAGGAGAGATGGACCATGATTTTTCGAACAGTCACTTTGACCACGTTGGCGATTGCCGTTTTGTGTTTCGCTTCCGCAAGCAGCGATGCTCAAATCATTTCAGGAGGTTACGGACAAGGCCTGAACATTGGAGGAATTAATGGCATTCAATACGGCGGAGGGCAAGGCTACCGAATTGGTCCGCCGGGAATAGGCGTTCAATACGGTGGCGGTCAAGGAGTTCGCTATGGCACTCCAAACATCGGCGTGCAATACGGCGGAGGGCAGGGAGTTCGCTACGGTACACCCCGATTCGGTGTGCAATACGGTGGCGGTCAGATCCTGCGATATGGCACACCCAATGCTGGCGTTCGAATTGGCGGTGGTGAAGGTGTAAGAATCGGAACGCGTCACCATGGTGTTCAATTTGGCACCGGAATGGGATTGCAGATCGGACGCATCTACCAGCGCGGCTGGTAGTGAGTTTTTGTCACAGGCCCGAAACGCGAGTTTTAAAGTTGCAGTGTTTCAGCCCAGCGGGCGACACAGCCATTGCCGGTGTCTTCAGGCACCGGACAACAGTGTCTCATTTGAAAACAGCCCAGCTGGCGACACAGAATTAGCTCTGCCGCAAAAGATGTCGCCCTCGGGCTAAAGCACTGTGCAACTTCAAAAAGCGTAAGCGAGTGGTCAGCCACGACACGGCATGCCCCGTCGCCAAAAAACTTGACCGCATCAGTAGCACAGCGTGATCGACTGAAACGGATCAATTCACTGACGCGCTTTCATTTATGCTGGCAGTATCGCGGATGAGCTATACCCTGCAAATCGACAAGCTCAAAATCCGAGACTTGCAATAATTCTAGCATCTGAGCCATGTTTTCTCGCCTTTGATGCAATCAGCGATCAGTTCTCGACGCTTTGATCTTGCGATGGCATCCGCTACTCCGGTACTCTCCGCCACCCGCTTCTCGAAAAAAATGGATGCTGTCACAAACATCTCGTGATGCATCGCCGTACGTGATGCGTCTTCGGAATCTGAATC
>CAZORS010000026.1:0-4120 GCA_964582025.1 uncultured Pirellulaceae bacterium
ACAAGCCCGAAGCACAAGCGAATCAGTATGACGGACGACTCACTCGCTTGCGCGTCATGCTTGTATTGTTCATGTAAAATCCTAGTGTGCAAAAGCAAGCCTATTTTTTACGATAACCTTTGGCACTGATTTGAAGGATGAAGCTGTTCCAATCGGCGCCCGGTGAGGGGTATTCCGCCACGACCTCGATATCAATCTTCTTCAGCAGCCCTTTTTCTGCTGCTTCATTACGTTCATTTTTCCAGTTCGGGCCCTTGATTGCCAGAATCTTGCCAGCTGACGACCAGACTTCATCCAGCCAGATGCAGATTTTGTGCAGCGGACCGACGGCTCGAACGGTCGTGAAGTCGTAGCTAAAGTCTTGCAATAGTATTTCGGCTCGTGAGTTGTAAATCTCTGCGTCGAGTTTGATTTCTTTGGCGATCGCTTCGAGCGCGACACACTTTTTACCAACCGATTCTGAAAGTGTCATTTCGAGGTCCGGTCGCAGGATCGCGAGCACCATGCCAGGCACGCCGCCACCAGAGCCCATATCCAGAACCGTTTTACCAGCGGGAATCAGACGCGATACTTGAATCGTATCAACCAAATCTCGCGTGACGAATTTCTCATAGGTCGTATGCCGGGTCAGATTGACGGTTTCATTCGCTTTCCAAAGCGCGTCGCAATAGTCCGACAACTGTGCACAGATTTTTTCCTCCGGCACGGGCAGCTCTAACGCTTCGATTGTTTCTTTAAGATTGGGCATGGCTTGAACTGGGTTACGGAACGATTGGATTCGCAGTCAAAAAGTACCGCGTGAGATGAAAAAAGATTGGAGCCGCGAAACAGATCGAGTCGATTCGATCGAGAATTCCAACATGCCCCTGAACCAGAGAGCCGTAATCCTTTACGCCACGATCGCGTTTGATTGCCGACATCGTCATGCTGCCTGAAGAAGCCATCACGCTAATGATTAACGCCATCAACGCAGCTCCATACCAAGTGAACGGAGTCGTATTCGGCAAAAGCCACAACAGGCTTCCAAGCAGTGCACTCGACAGTGCAGCGCCGATCAAACCTTCCCATGTCTTGGTTTCGTTGACTTCAGCTGCAATCAGATGCTTGCCAAACAGGCGATCCCACACATAGTGCAACGCGTCGCTGACTTGAACGATAATCATGAAGAACAGCAACAGGCCGGCAGGCTTTCCTTCCCACGGAACCTGTTTGGTCTGGTCTGGATTCCACGTCATCAAATCAAGGTTCAGTAACGCCGCGGCGTGGCTGAGCGAATAAACGCAGATCAAAAGTCCAAACTGAATTTTCGCCGTTCGTTCGAGGAATCGTTCTCGGTCGCCTGTAAAAGCGATTCTCGCCGGAATGAACAACGAAGCGTAAACCGGAATCACAACAGTGAACAATGCGTAGTGGTTCATCGCCACCAAAATGTATTGGACAGGTGTGAAGCCAACGAAGACCCAAAATAGTGTTCGATGATCTCCGCGTCGGGTCGGCGTCATCGTGATGAATTCACGCAGCGCCCAAAACGAGAGAAATCCGAACAGGATAACGGTTGGAATGGTTCCCAAGAAAAGCGACACCGCCAGCAGAGCACAGATCATGAACCAGAACTGAAGTCGCTGGTTGAATTTTCCGACGATGGCCGCGTCGAATTTTGCAGCGGGCTGTCGCTTGAGATACTGCCCGGCCAGCATCAGCACAGCCAGAACACCGAGGACGACTGTAATCAGAATTCCTGCGGTTTTATCCAGCAGATCTGACGAGAAGTTTTCGAGCAAGTTGGCGATATATTCCATGATATAGCCTCAAACGGCGGCTGCCGGGGGCGATCAATTGTGTTGGTGACGGCTTCGAATTCTATCAGCAAGGGTCTTGGTAACAAACAACCCGTTTGCCGTTAACCACAAAAAAACCCTGCTCTCAGCGAGCAGGGTTAACGATCGTAGCGTCTCTCCGCAATACGGAGCGAGTCTAGCGTTATGCGTTTTTAACCGTTTTGATAATCTCTGCCGCAACGCGATATGGATCTGCGTTTGAAGCTGGGCGACGATCTTCCAACCAGCCCTTCCAGCCATTGGTTACCGTAGCAACCGGGATGCGAATCGAAGCACCACGATCAGATACGCCGTAGCTGAACTGATCGATCGACTGTGTTTCGTGAGCACCGGTCAAACGCTGATCGTTGTAAGCACCGTAAACAGCGATGTGCTCTTTGACTCGCGGCTCAAACGCTTGGCAGATTTTGTCGTAAGAAGCCTGTTCGCCACACTCACGAAGCGTTGTGTTCGAGAAGTTTGCGTGCATACCAGATCCGTTCCAATCCATTTCGCCGAATGGCTTTGGATGGTAGTTGATCGCGAGGCCGTACTTTTCGCCGCAACGCTCAAGGATATAGCGAGCCAACCAAACTTGGTCACCAGCTTCTTTCGCCCCTTTGGCGAATACTTGGAATTCCCATTGTCCAGCAGCAACTTCAGCGTTGATGCCTTCTACGTTAAGTCCTGCTTCAAGACAGATGTCCAAGTGATCTTCGATAACGTGACGACCGTGAGCATTCGCTGCTCCAACAGAGCAGTAGTAAGGCCCTTGCGGTCCCGGGTATCCACCGACTGGAAATCCTGGTGGCTTGTCTGTTTCGTTGTCCCACAGGAAGTACTCCTGCTCAAAACCGAACCAGAAATCGCAGTCATCGTCATCAATGGTTGCACGACCGTTGGAAGCGTGAGCCGTTCCATCCGCGTTGAGAACCTCGCACATGACCAAAAACGCGTTCGTGCGATCTGGGTCAGGTATGATTGCAACTGGCTCAAGCAAGCAATCCGAAGAGTTGCCTTCCGCCTGTTCGGTTGAGCTTCCATCGAAGCACCACTGCGGGCAGCTTTCAAGTTTGCCATCGAAGTCTGAAACGACTTTAGTCTTGCTGCGTAGAGACTGGGTTGGCTGATATCCGTCAAGCCAGATGTACTCGAGTTTTGACTTACTCATCTTATTAAGGTTTCTCCACTAAATAGGTCGCGGTGGCCGCCGCATATACAATTACTGCCGGTGGTGTGTGGTCAAAAGGTGGTTGGCAGCTTCTCCGCCTAGGTGGGCGATGATATCAATCGGAAGGGCGATTTTCTAGACATTGGATTGTGCACAATCCAAATTTGGGTGTTTTGTTCGCCCCAAGTGTAAAAGAATTCCGGCGTCCGAGATTAGCGCCCGGTTCCCGCGCCGTAATCGGGTTTAAGGTTTCGTCGTAATTCATCCACGTTTTTTACTGGACGAAAATTGAGCCCTGATCGTAGAACATTGTGAATGCGATTGCGAAAACGGATAGAACGAATCCAATCACCGACAGTATTGCTGATTCGGGCTTTCGGGTAACAAGAAGTATTATCGCCGCTATAAAATGATAAAAGATTGAGCCGAACAGGCCAATGCACAGCAACAGTTGGGCCGACATGATTTTGAGTGAGAGAGAGTGTTGCGGCTGTGCTCCGTTTTGCCAAAGAGAAACGTTATAAATCGCGATCCCTATCAACAGCAGCGCTTGAACGAATGTGAACGCGAGCGTCAGCTTTGCAAAAGTGGATGCTATCCCTTTTGTTGGCTGGTTTTCTGCGGAAGAAACTGTCGAGCCGCGGTATGGATTCGGATTTTTGTGCATGTCTCGCACCTATTATTGGGAACGAAGTGTTTAGACACGCCGAACTTTGTCCATTTGTTTTTGCAATCGCTTGCTGGAAACTTTGATTGCAGTACCAAGAAGTTGAGCGAAGAGTGAGACGCGATATTCTTCGATCATCCAGCGGAATTGAATTAGCTCCGAATCGACGATGCCGATGGCGTCGTGTTGCTGTTTGAGTTCGGCGTATCTGTTCCAAAAGTGTTCGACTTCGTCCGCGAGTCCACGATCTTGATCGGCTGGCATGCTGGTGATCTTTTCGATTCGGCGAGCAATGCCTTCGAAGTAGCGAGGGTATTCGTTGAGCCACATCCACGCTGTTGATCCTAGGAATCCTTCCGTCGTTAACGCCGAAAGTTGATTTTGGATGTCGTGCTTGGTTGTGCCGCGAGATGAGGGAATGTTGCCGAGTGCCAAGTCGGTCGCGTGAGCTGCGGCGGAAAACTT
>CAZORS010000026.1:4220-5530 GCA_964582025.1 uncultured Pirellulaceae bacterium
TTCGAGTCGGTTAGTCGCAAGCCGACAGAGTCTTGTTGGTCGATGATCGCGGGGAATGCGGCCAGTCGAGTCGCGCCACGTTGGATTGGAACTTCGATCGTCAGGTCACCCCAGTTCCATTCCGTTAGTCCGTCCTTGGTCCACGTTTCGTCTTTGACTTCCACGATCGAAGAAACATGCTGTGGTCCCAGCTGCTGTCGGATTTCGGTGACGCTGCGACCTTCGGCGATGACTTCACCTTGCTCGTCGACGACTTCCACGTTCACGTTCAGATGCGGGGAAAGCTTCTCCAGCTTGAACTCATTCGGAGAGATCGGCTGACCCGCGACTTTACTCAACTCGCGAGCAACGGCTTCGGTAAACATGCCGTTTCCAAATTCGATTTCTGCAACGACGATGTCGGCCGTTTCCGGTGCGGGAACCACCAACCGACGCGTTGCTTTAGGCAGAGAGCGAATCAGCTCGATCACTCGTGATTTCATCAATCCCGGAATAAGCCAACCCGTTTGTACATCGTCCAGTTGGCCAACGCCTTCGACGGGAAGCCGAATCGTGGCACCATCATTCTTTTCGCCTGGTGTAAAACGGTACTCGATTGGAATGTCCATCGACCCGATTTGTACTTCGTTGGGGAACAGCTCTGCTGACTTTCCCAAATCCGCACCGGGAAGCAGGTCGGCTTTCGTCATCCGCAATTTTTGATCAAGACCCGGATCGGACTTGAGTTTTTGCAGCAGCGATCGATTGTCGAAAACGTCATTGGGAATGTGTTGTTCGTAGAAGGCAGGGATCACAAACGGATCGATCACGAGGTTTCGGTCTCGAGTTTTTGCTCCTTCCTTTTCAAGTTCCTCAACTAGCCACTGATTGTGAATGTAGAAGTCAGGAGTCCCCTGAAATTCTTCACCGCAGAGGCCGCGATCAATAAAAATCGTGCGTGCTGATTCGGGTTCGATAGGACCATAGTGAACTGCTCGGCCGGCAACGATCGGCAATCCGAAAAGGCTGACGTGTTCAGAAGCCATCACCGATTGTTTCTTTTTGCTCCAGCGAGCATCGGTGTGTCGTTTTTTGATTAGGTGCGGAGCGATTCGTTCGATCCAGTCGGGAGAAATGGAAGCAACGGTGCGGCCATATCGTTTAGTGGTTTCGACGATTTCCGCGGCGATGATCCAGGCCGGTTTTGAGCCAAACACATCGGAGCCCGGCCACAGGTGAAACTTGATGCCGCCGGAACCGGTGAATTCATGTTTGTCGCCCAGCATCGCGACACCGGAAAGCAAACCGGACAGCAGGCTTCGATGAATGGA
>CAZORS010000026.1:5630-33055 GCA_964582025.1 uncultured Pirellulaceae bacterium
CGCCCAGCATCGCGACACCGGAAAGCAAACCGGACAGCAGGCTTCGATGAATGGAATCGTAGTCGTCTTTGCGGTCGCGTGATCTTAGACCTTCGCGGCCGACCATCGACTTGAGCTGCCGATAGATCTCTTGCCACTGTCGCATCAGTGAAAATGAAATGAAGTTCTGTTCGCAGGCTCGCTTCAGTTTGCTCTTGGAGAGATCTTCCTTTCGCTCGTGATACCAATCCCAAATGTTCAACAGCGTCAGGAAGTCAGAACTGTCGTGGGCAAACTGTTCGTGAGCCTGATCGGCGGCTTGTTTCTTTTCAGCCGGACGAAGTTTCGGGCTCTGGATCTCAAGTGCCGACGCGATGACGAGCACTTCAGCGAGGCAACCTTCGCGATCGGCAGAGAAAATCATCTTTCCGATACGAGGATCGACGGGAAGGCGAGCCAATCGACGTCCTTCTTTGGTGAGTCGCTTTTTTTCGTCGACGGCTCCGATTTCGAAAAGCGTTTTGAACCCATCGCGAATCGCTTCGATACGAGGCGGATCGATGAAAGGAAACTCTTCGATGTCTCCCAGTCGCAGGTGCAGTGTTTGCAATATGACGGACGCCAAATTCGTGCGGCGGATTTCTGGCGTAGTGAACTTCTGTCGCGTTTCGTAGTCTTCTTCGGAATACAGCCGCACACAAACGCCGGGTCCGATTCGACCACAACGTCCGCTGCGTTGATTCGCCGAGGCCTGCGAAACGGGTTCGATCGGCAGTCGTTGCACTTTACTTTTCGCGGCGTAGTGGCTGATGCGTGCAGTTCCGGTGTCGACGACGCACATGATGCGCGGCACCGTGATCGAGGATTCAGCCACGTTGGTTGCCAGCACGATTCGCCGAGCGGATTTTGGCGCGAAGATTTCGTTCTGCTGGCCGGTTGAGAGTCTGGCATACAGTGGCAGCACATCGATCCGCGATCCGCCAAGGGCTCCTTTGAGTTTTCGGCTGACGTTGCGAATGTCGGCTTCGGTTGGCAGAAAGACCAAGATGTCGCCGTCTTCGTTGCGAACTAGGTCGCGACAGGTTTGCACAACGTGATCAGAAACTTCTATCTCTGAATCACTACCGTCGGGTTTCGTTGGAGGGCTGTATTGAATGTCGACGGGATAAGTTCGGCCTTCGACGTTGATGATCGGGACGGGATTGTCTTTATTGACCGTGAAGTGATCTGCGAAACGCTGCGTGTTGATGGTTGCCGAAGTGATGATCAGTCGCAGATCTTTACGTTTTGCAAGGATTCGTTTCAATCCGCCAAGCAAGAAATCGATGTTAAGTGATCGTTCGTGAGCTTCGTCGATGATGATCAGTTCGTACTGATTCAGGAATCGATCGGATTGCGTTTCGGCCAGCAGGATTCCGTCGGTCATTAGTTTGACGAAAGTATCGTTGCCCGTTTTGTCATCGAAACGAATTTTGAATCCGACGTCTTTGCCGAGCGGCGTTCCGATTTGCGACGCTAGTCGAGCAGCGACTCCGCGTGCGGCGATGCGTCGAGGTTGCGTGTGGCCGATCATGCCCCGGACTCCGATGCCGGCGTTAAGCGCGATCAAAGGAAGTTGCGTCGACTTTCCGCTACCCGTTTCGCCGCTGATAACGACGACTTGATGGTTCAGGATGGCTTCGGTGATCTCTTCGGATCGAGCCGCAATGGGCAGCGTTTCATCCAGCTCCGGTTTCGGGAGCGAAGCTTGACGTTTCGAAAACCGCGACTTGGACTCCTCGAATCGCTTCAGGAAGTTCTCTAGCTTTCCTGAAGTGCCCTGTCCTTCATTCTTCAGCTCAGTTTTCAGCCGTCGCATGTTCGAACGCAACCAGTGCTCATCGGTGAGCATGGTCTGTTTGACGGCGGATCGGAAATCGGTTTCGGTGGGTAGCTGGGACATTGGCTGCGATTCTAATTGAGGTGCAGTCAGCGACAAACGGGACAAGCAAAAGGTTCGGTGGTCAAAGATCGCACTACAGTGGCGGCATGATTCTGGTCGCGTTAACGGTCGTAACGATTAAGACCGCACGAATCTGGCGTTCAGTCGAACCATTGCTATGGAGTTTTTAGGGCTTCGACTACACTGCAGAGACAATTCAAATGTAAAAAATTCGCCCTGAAAGTTTGCTATGAGTATCCGACGTGCTGTCATCACAGCCGCGGCACCAGACCAAAAGTCGCTTCCGCTCCAGTCCCTCGTTGATCAACAAGGCCTAGCTAAATCGGCCCTTGAGCTTATCCTCGAAGAGTGCGTCCAAGCCGGCGCCGAAGAAATCTGCGTCGTCGTTTGCCCAGGCAGCTCGAAAGATTTCACGAACTCGGCAGGACAACATGCCAATCGCCTGACATTTGTCGAACAGGATAATCCTCGCGGTTATGGCGATGCGCTTTATCGCGCTCGTGACTTTGTGGGGGACGAACCGTTTCTGCATTTGGTCAGTGATCACGTCTACATCAGCCACAACGGAAAAGGTTGTGCTCAGCAAGTTGTCGAATTGGCCAACCAAGAAAACTGCATCGTGTCCGCCGTGCAGGAAACTCGTGAAAACATGTTGCCCTACTTTGGAGCCGTTGGCGCCAACCGTGCTGGAAATCGTGACGATGTTTACGAAGTCACTTCTGTGATTGAAAAACCAACACCGACTCGAGCAGAACAGGACTTGATCGTTGCCGGTTTGCGTTCAAGTCATTATCTGTGTCTTTCGGGAATGCATGTTTTGACTCCGGGAGTGATGGAAGTTCTGGCCGAGCAAATCAATTCAACGAAAGGTTCCATTGCCCTTTCCGATGCTCTTAGCGCTTCTGCACAACGTGAGCAGTATCTTGCGCTTCGAGTTCGTGCTTCGCGATATAACATCGGTGTGAAGTACGGATTCCTGAAAGGCCAATTGGCGTTAGCGTTGTCCGGAAAAGATCGTGACGACATTCTGACGGAATTGCTTGAGCTCGTGGCGACCACGCGTGGGGAGGCGTAATATGTCGATCGCCACTAAGAAAAATACACTCGTCGAAATTATTACTTCGGAAGACGATGTCATTCGCAATCGTTCGCTGGACGATGTTTGCGAAGGCGCGTCACTTGAGGAATTGATAGCGCATTGCGAGGCGTTGGACTTATTCTGGCGTCAAACGGATAACCTTTATCATCGCGTCCGAGCGTTATTTTTTCTGTTTTCGATTCATCGGTTTCAATTGCCGCCGCACTTCGGGCCAGACTTTAGCGGCAATATTCCGTTTTCCGCTTATCAGCATTTGTTGGAACGCCGATTTACCGAAGCGATCGATGAACTGCTTGTTGCGCAAACCGACAACGGTCCTTGTGACGGACTGTCGAGTGCTCTGGCCAGCGGCTATCACGAGCTCGGCTTTCAAACATTGGCCGACCAAGTTCGTAAAAGCGTGCGGACGGTGCGTGGCAATCAATGGATGTTCCGCACGGGTCATCCTGCTGACCATCCATTGCGATTTCGCAAAGAGCTTTTACAAAAGCAGGACGGCGCGGCGTCATTTCCGATGCTCAAAGAGACAACGGCCGTGCGGATGGACTTTACGCACAGTGCCTGGAGCGACATTTTCTTTCTGGGAATGGATTTTCCGGCTGGAGCAAAAGTCATCAACGCGTCGGTCAATCTTGGCGTGATGGGACGAGACGACCAGCCGCGGCCACCGATCGAATGTTATTTGCGAGTCATCGATCAGCCTGTTTTGAAGTTGACCAGTACCGACTTGAATGCTTCGGCTGAAATTCAAACCATCGCCGAAGTCTTCGATTTCGCCAAAGATTATCTGGGCTTACTCAAGGCTGCATTGATCGCGGCTGGAATCGTGCCGCCAGGTATGGAAGGATGTGGCAAGGACATTAAAAGTCTGCTGGAACCGCTGGTCGGTCATGGGCTTGGGCTGGAAGTTGTCTCCAAAGTCAACAACATTCCGAAAGGATCACGTCTTGCTGTTTCGACAAACCTGTTGGGATCGTTGATCTCGATTTGCATGCGAGCGACGGGTCAGGTCAGTGCACTAACCGGCGGGCTGGAAGAATCTGATCGCCGCATCATCGCTGCACGTGCGATTCTTGGTGAGTGGATCGGCGGGTCAGGTGGTGGCTGGCAGGATTCAGGTGGAGTTTGGCCAGGGATTAAACTTATCTGTGGCAGCGAAGCCGGCGAAGGCGATCCCGAGTTTGGCGTTAGTCGAGGCCGGCTGTTGCCTCAGCATGAAGTTTTTAGCGAAGATGAAGTTTCTCCCGCAACACGCAAAGCGCTGCAGGATTCACTGGTCTTGGTGCATGGTGGGATGGCGCAAAATGTGGGTCCGATCCTTGAAATGGTCACCGAAAAGTATCTTTTGCGAAGTCCCGTCGAATGGGAAGCTCGCAAAGAAGCGATCGAGATTCTCGACGAAATTACACGTGGGCTAAAAGAAGGCGATATCCGGGCGGTCGGCAAAGCGACGCATCGAAATTTCTTTGGACCTCTGCAAAAAATTATTCCTTGGTGCACGAATCTGTTCACCAATTCGCTGGTCAAGCAGTGCGAAGAAAAATGGGGCGATCAGTTTTGGGGATTCTGGATGCTTGGTGGAATGGCTGGCGGCGGAATGGGATTCATCTTTGACCCAGCCGTCAAAGAGCAAGCCAAGCAGTGGTTGCAAACGACGATGGTGGAAACACGCGATTCGATGCAAACTCGTTTGCCGTTCGCGATGACGCCCGTGGTTTACGATTTTGAAATCAACGATCGCGGTACTTGGTGCGACATGCTCACCGGTCGTGATGCGAGGATGCCGGGCGAGTACTATGCGCTTCAGGTTCCTGGTTGGCTAAAACAGGAAGCTCATGAACTACCGATTTTGGCTCGACGAGAACTCGAACAGCTCGGCAGTGAATATCGCGATGCGGGAGAGTCAAAAGCTTTGCAAAAGCTCATTGAGAGTATCCTGCCGGGCCGAAAGTCAACCGAACAACGCGAAGATTCGTTAGATGATTTGTTGGAGCGATTTGGGTTTGATCGTGAATTGCATGAACAGATTCAAACGGATTTGAAGTCGGGTCGATTCGGGCTTTCGCAAAATCGTTTGCCAATCAATACTCTGATCAAAGATGTTGAACCCGAGGACGTGGTCGACGTTCGTGGTTCTGTATCCGACGCGGCGAGATCCGCTGGTGAACAGGCGATTGCAAACGGAGAAGTCGCGGTTGTAACGCTCGCGGCCGGCGTTGGGAGTCGATGGACCGAAGGAGCCGGAGTCGTCAAAGGCTTGCATCCATTCGCCGAGATGGATGGAAAGCATCGCAGTTTCCTTGAAGTTCATCTGGCGAAAAGCAAGCGGATATCGAATCAGTTTGCAGACGCATCCAACGCGATTCCGCATGTGATCACAACCGGTTACATGACTCATCAGCCGATCGCTGAACATCTGGAATCGGTTTCGAACTACAACTATCCCGGGCAAGTTCTGCTTTCGCCGGGACGTTATGTTGGATTGCGGACGATTCCAATGGCGCGTGATTTGCAGTTTGCGTGGCAGGAAATGCCTCAGCAAGTGCTCGATCAGCAACAACAAAAAGTTCGCGACAGTGCCAGAGCTGCGTTGACTCGATGGGCCAAGCAGATGGGAGAAGGAACTGACTACACGGACAATATGCCGATGCAGTGTTTGCATCCGGTGGGCCATTGGTACGAAGTTCCGAATATGCTTCGCAACGGAACGTTACATCAGTTGTTGCAGTCGCGTCCGAACTTGAAATACATGATGTTGCACAACATTGATACTCTCGGAGCCAATGTTGATCCGGGCGTGTTGGGATCGCACATCGAAAACGGAAGCTGTCTAAGCTTTGAAGTGATCGAGCGGCGGCTCGACGATCGCGGTGGCGGATTGGCTCGTGTGAACGGACGTGCTCGTTTGGTGGAAGGTTTGGCGATGCCGCGGGAGCGAGACGAATTCAAACTTTCGTACTACAACTCACTGACGACTTGGATCAATATCGATCAATTGCTGACGACGTTAGGGCTGACGCGGGAAGAGCTTGGGGATCAGCGGAAAGTTGACCGTTGCGTGCACGAGCTTTCGTTACAGATGCCGACTTATATTACGCTTAAAGATGTCAAAAAGCGTTGGGGTAACGGGCAAGAGGACGTTTTTCCGGTCGCCCAGTTCGAGAAGCTTTGGGGTGACATGTCGGCGCTTTCTGGTGTGGCCTGTGATTTTTTCGTAATTCCGCTTCAGCGTGGCCAACAGCTTAAGGAACAAGCACAGCTCGACGGCTGGTTACGGGATGGAACAGCCAATTTTGTGAACGAACTTTGCGAATGGAGCTGACTGGCTTAGATGGCCTAAGTGTCCATTTGGGTCGGTAAATATAGGCTTTTCGGCGTTGAAAACCTTGGGAATTCGGCTGCCAGTGGCCTATTGGTGACGTAGGGTTAACGGAACTCGTTTAATTCCGCATCTTATGAATTGTCAAATGCAGCCCGACATCGACAGCGTTGCCTTTCAACAAACGACAAGTCATCAAACATTGCTTTATACGGCGTCTGGAATCCAGCCGAAGTTAGAAAGTGTTTGTGTCCCTAAGTTGCTGCGCATGCATCCGGTTGATTCAGGGATTGGCCTATTATCGATCGAGTCCGATTCTATTGTTTTGGGGCGTGATAAAAACTGCGAGGTCACGATTGATGACCGCGCAGCGTCGCGGCGGCATGCAAGAATTATTTGCAAGGCCGGCAGCTATTTCGTTGTCGACTTGGGATCGACCAACGGGACTTGGGTCAATGAGAAATCAGTTCAGATTCAACAGCTGAATTCAGGAGATCGAATTCGCATCGGTCGCTGGATTTTTAAGTTCTTTCTCGAGGACAATGTTGAGGCTCACTATCACGATTCAGTCTATCAAATGATTACTCAGGATTCGCTGACCGGAGCGTGGAACAAACGCTATTTGATGGACGTTCTTGATCGAGAGATCTTACAACATCGCCGCACGAATCAATCACTGAGCATGTTGATGATTGACTTTGACTTCTTCAAAGAAACCAACGATGCCTTTGGGCATATTGTGGGGGATGAAGTCTTGGCTGAGTTTGGTCGGCGGATGCGATCAGTAATTCGAGGCGGCGAAGTGTTTGCGAGATTTGGCGGTGATGAGTTCGCAGTTGTTTTTCTCAACACGGATCGTGATGATGCACTTTTGGCATCTGAGAGATTCCGACTTGTTGTTTTTAATTCCGAATTCGAGACAACTCGCGGAAGTTTGCAATGCTCGATCAGCGGCGGTGTTGCAGTCTGGGATCCAAAGAATCCGGTTGGTCGCATTGAATTTCTCGAAGCGGCGGATCGCAAGCTCTACGATGCAAAGAGAGCTGGCCGCAACCAAATATCTTAGTTAGCCTAATTCCAAATCGAATGCTCGCGGTCGTCGTCTGCTAACCTATCGCAGCGGTCCGATGTTGTCGGTTGCGACCCGACGTTCCCCGGTCAGCGTTGACAGTCTATTTGCGATCGCCGAGATTTCGTCTCCAAGTTCAGCCCCTGGGTGGAAAATCCTTGGTGGAGGAATTTGCTTTGCCAACGCGTCGAGCTGTGTCGGCGTCGATGCGTTGATTCCTTCCCCCGGCAACAGAATCAGATGCTGGTCAATGATGCTGCCTTGCTGCAGTTTGCCGGGGTACAGGCCAGGAAGGATTGCCAGTCCCCCGTCGAAGTCAAATGAATTCAGATTGTATTGATGTGACGTGGTTTCAGATCCATCGGCGCGGTAGACGGTGCCTTTGTCGGTTCCGAACACAACGGAGAGGTTGTTGCTGGTTCTGATTGTTTGGCGGTGGTAGGCCGTTGCCCAGCCACGGGTTTCTTGCACGGGAGTATTTGGATAGTGCGGAATGTCACGCCCATCAGCAAACCAGTGATTCGGATTGCCTCTTCCGCTAATGTCGATGGCCATTGAGTTAAATGTAGAATCAGAAAGCGGCGTCCAAGCTTCGAGGTACGGGCCATCCAACGAAACGGATTTACCATTGAGACGAATTTCGCCCATGCGAACGATTCGACGAACAAGAATTGCTCCTCCGTCGAGGATTTGTGTTCGCGTAAAGGCCGTCAACGTGCCACTCATGTGCGGATCTTGTTCCGACTTCCAGTTGCGGTCAACGACCGACCAAACGTCGACTTGACCTGTTCGCGAATCGAAGTCGACGTCCACTGTCCCGTTAAGAACGTTGTCGAACGTGCCGGCTTGGGTCAAGTTAAATCGATCTTCAAAATTGGGCAAAGAAGGAACATTGTGACGAACTGTTTGTCCGAGTTCCCACGCTGTCCACTGGACAACTCTGTCCGTCAATTCGTTTCTAAACCGAGGAGCCAGCAAGCTCTTTCCGGTGCGAAAGTCACGAATTTCTGCAATCACCCCGGCGGAGCCCAATCGAAAATCCAGATGGGCTTCTCCGTTTGGTTTTACGGTTCGCAGCCAAATGTCATTGCCCACGATTCGGGCTCTGGATTTCCAGCCATCCGGCAGAACTTCGTTGATGTTGCCAACGACTTCGATCGAGTCTGGAAACGGCTGATAAATCGTGTCAGCGATTGATTTTACAATTGGGTCATCATTCCCAAAGGCCAGAGATTCGATGTCGATCAACAGGTCGATACCGTGGGATTGGGCGGGGATTCGGAGGTCCGTCACTCTAAAATTCGTTCCTGCGCGAACCACGCGAGAGTCAACTTCATCGGACAGCAAGTTCAGTATATCTGATCCGCTGTTGCCGTTGATACGGTCGTTACCCTGGTCGCTAACTAAAAAGTCATTACCTTCCTGGCCGAACAGAAAGTCATTGCCGTGTGCCCCTGTGAGGTGGTCGTCACCGGAACCGCCGAACAGCTGATCGTCGCCGGAGCCACCAAGAAGCACATCTTTGCCTTCGTTGCCGGAAAGAAAGTCATCTCCGCTTCCGCCCTGAATGTTGTCCAACGCCAATCCACCGTTGATTCGATCGTCACCCCCGTTGCCATTGAGGAAGTTGGTGCCGTCGACACCGGTGATGATGTCGTCACCGGCTCCTCCGTTGATCGTGTCGTCTCCCAGTCCCGCGTTGAGAAAGTCGTTGTCTTCGTTTCCGTTTAATAGATCGTTCCCCGGGCCTCCTTCCATGCGATCGTTTCCAAAGCCACCAATGAGTACGTCGTCGCCCTGGTTGCCGGCGAGATAGTCGCTTCCGCTTCCACCACGAATTCTGTCAGCGGATATTCCGCCGTTGATTTGGTCGTCGCCTCCGTTGCCGTTAAGAAAGTTAGCTCCTTCGAAGCCCGTGATGATGTCATTTCCGGTTCCTCCGTTAACGGTATCGTTTCCCGGACCTGCGTTGATGGTGTCGTTGTCTTCGTTACCGTTGAGTAAATCATTTCCGGTGTTTCCTTGCAGATGATCGTCACCAGTACCACCAACGAGCAAGTCGTTGCCATTTTGGCCGGCAAGGACATCATTGCCTGACTCTCCGTAGAGGTGATCGTGGCCGTCCAAGCCAACCAGCTGATCATCTCCATCCTGACCACGAAGAACGTCATTGCCAGCATCGCCTTGCAGGTAGTCGTCGCCGAATCCACCGACGAGCCAATCGTTGCCGTCGAAACCGAAAAGTTCGTCCGCTCCACGACCGCCATACAGCAGATCGCTGCCTTCTTGACCACGAAGCGTATCATCACCATTGCGACCGACTAGCGTATCGCTGCCTTGGCCGCCAAAAAGTGAGTCGTTGCGATATCCGCCTTCGAGATAATCGTTCCCAAGGCCACCAAAAATGCTCGAGTCAATGGGGACGGTGTTGTTGACGCGATCATTCCCGCTCCCCGCGTAGACCATTACTTGTGTAACTTCCGCGTAGCGGAAAGCTTCCGTCAGGGTCGGGACGCTATTGATTCTGACCGTGAAGTTTTGTAAGTCTGCGTTGCCAACAAGCTCGATCAAATCGTCGGTCGCGTTTCCAATTACCGTGACAGTGCCACCATCAAGGTTGATGCTGGCGAGCAGTTGACGTTGCTCAAGTTTTTCGTAACCGAGAGGTTTTTTGTAACCGAAAGCAGAAATCCGTCGCGCGAGTCTTCTAGTCACAAGATATTCCTCGATGATTGAAGGTTTGGTAACCGGTATATCAAAGAAGAAACGCCGCAACAACAATGCGCCTATGTCCCATAACGAAAAGCAATCGTTAAAGCCAATGCCGTTCAATGAACGTGGCGGAACTCGTCAAGAGTTCCGAAGCCGAAGAGAAAAACTCGGAAGTCTTGACGACATTCGCTACCAAAGTTGGCTTTATTGATTGAACGGTATTGTCGTCGAAGCGACTCGAATTCAAGAAACGCCGTTGGGGATGATGTGCGACGCTTGAGGAGTATGTCGTTGGACAACTTCATCGACCAAGCCGTTGGCGTCGAAGGAAATTGTGACATTGCACCACGTTGCGCCCGTGTATTGCCAAGAATTATCGTACGGGCTTTGCATTATCAGCGAAGGTGGTCCGAGGATCGATTCAACTTTTGCTTCGCTGGTTCCAATTTGAATTTGCGATAGACGATGTATTGAAACAGCGTGAGCCTCCATCAAGAATGCCGCCGCGCCGACAAAACAGCTGGCGGCAATCGTGACAGATGAAACAAAGATCAAGCAGAGTCGGTAAACGCTCTTTGATCGACTGCTACTTGTGGTCATGCTTAGGCCAATGCTTCTTGCATTTCTCCAGCGATCGAAACATCAAGTCTTGGTCCAAACTTAGAAACGACGCGAGAGGCGAGGTAGTTGCCCCAACGAGCCGACTTCTCAGGTGAAAGTCCGTTCGTCAGACCGTAAAGGACTCCTCCGGCAAACGCATCGCCAGCACCAACGGTATCGACGGCTTTCACTTTAAAGCCATCGACTTTCGCGACGGTTCCGTCGATCGCGACGTAACTTCCGTTGGCTCCGTCGGTGATAAACGAATGGCCGCAAATTGCACCGATCTCTTTGACGCAATGATCGAGGTCATCGCTACCGATAAATTTTTTGGCCTCGTCAGCGTTACAGAAAATGATATCGCAATGCTCGCGAACAACGTCTTTGAACTGGTCAGCAAACAGATCGACCAGAAACGAATCCGAAAAAGTAAATGCGGACAAAACACCGTTGGCTTTGGCTTGCTTGAAGACTTCCAAGCAGGCTTCTCGCGGTCCATCGGAAGTCCACAGGTAACCTTCGACGTAACAGATTTTGGATTGAGCCAACATGTCGAAATTGATGTCTGATTTGGCCAACGTCGTTGAAATTCCCAAATGCGTGCACATCGTGCGTTCCGCATCCGGTGTCGTGAGAATAACGCTTGAACCGGTAGGCTCGTGTCCGGATTCGGCTGGTGGAACGTAGAACACGATTCCTTCGCCTTCGATTCCTTTTTTGTAATACTCGCCGTTGGTGTCGTCGGCGACGCGACCAGTGTAGACGCCTGTGCCACCACTTTGGGCTACGGCAACCATTGTGTTTGCTGCCGAACCGCCGGCCGCAAAAGTCAGCGAAGGATCATTGATAGCTGTCAGGATGTCGCCCTGCTGCTCGGTTGTCATCAATGCCATGGAGCCTTTATTTAGCGAAAGGTCGTTGATGACGTGGTCTTCGACCTGAGCCAAAATGTCCACGATTGCGTTGCCTACACCGAAGACGTCGTATTTTTTGTCGCTCACTATGATTCCTGTTTGAGTTGTGCTGCTTGCAGCGATGTCACCGCTGAGTGACATTATGGTACAAGGTGAGCCGCAGGCAAAGGGACTGGAAATCAATACGTCCCGCAATGAATGTTTAGCGGCAAGCCGGAGGCGACTGTGTGCGTTTAATGCAGACGCAGTCGCCTACGGTATTGCCGTTAAACGATTGGATCTCAGGAGCAAGAACGTAATGGAATCGAAAGACAGTAACTGCCCTGAACGTCAACGCATGGAAGACGACCGGCAGCGAAAAGCTAACTGGAAACGCTGGGGTCCGTACCTTGCCGAACGCCAATGGGGCACCGTCAGAGAGGATTACTCGGACAACAGTGACTCTTGGAGATCATTTACGCACGAAGACGCGGTGTCGCGGGCGTATCGTTGGGGCGAAGATGGATTGCTTGGTATTACCGATCGGCAAGGTCGACTCAGTTTCGCGTTGGCACTTTGGAATGGCAAAGATCCAATTCTCAAAGAACGCCTGTTTGGGCTGACGGGGCCCGAAGGCAACCACGGCGAAGACGTCAAGGAACACTACTTCTATCTTGATTCGTCCCCGACGCATTCGTATTTGAAAGCCCAATACAAATATCCGCAATGTGAATTTCCGTATCAGCAACTGCGAGACGAAAATGCTCGCAGAGGCTTCGACGATCGGGAGTTCGAAATCGAGGACACGGGAGCGTTCGACGAAAGCCGCTACTTCGATGTCGTTGCGGAGTACGCAAAGAATTCACCGAACGATATTTTGATTCGCGTTACGGTCACCAATCGCGGGCCCGAAACGGCTCCATTGCACCTGTTGCCGACGCTCTGGTTTCGTAACACTTGGTCTTTCGGTAGGTCAGGCGAAGGCTATTGGCCCAAGCCCCGGATTTCAAAACTCGTCAGTCAGCAATTGGAACTGGATCACGCCTCGTTGGGGCGTTTTCATTTTTTCGCCTGCGACGATAACGGGAACGATCCGCGATTTATTTTCACCGACAACGAAACCAATTATCAAAAGCTCTTCGGGCAAGACAACGATGAACCGTTCGTTAAAGATGCCTTTCATGAGCACATTATCAATGGCCATTCTCGCGTCGTTCATCCTGCTCAAACGGGTACCAAAGCCGCCGCGGTTTACGCGATGGAGTTGGCGGCTGGCGAAAGTCGCACGTTGGAGTTTCGGCTCGTTCACGAAGACGAATTGTCGTCTGAGAATCCAGAGGAGTTGCTAAAGGAACCTTTCGAGGCAACGTTCGCCAGTCGGATCACCGAAACAGATGCTTATTACGACGACGTTCTGTCTCAATGGAGTGACGATTCAGAAAAGGCGATTGCTCGGCAAGGATTCGCAGGACTGTTTTGGACGAAACAGTTTTACTTTTACTCGGTGCGAGATTGGCTTCGTGGCGATCCTGGCAAACCCAAGCCTGCGGCAGCTCGGAGCAATGGTCGCAATGCCGAATGGAATCATTTGTACAATCGGGACGTGATTTCGATGCCGGACAAATGGGAATATCCTTGGTACGCGGCGTGGGATTTGGCGTTCCACATGGTGCCGTTTGCGCAAGTCGATATCGAGTTCGCGAAGTCGCAATTGTTGCTGTTGCTGCGGGAATGGTACATGCATCCCAATGG
This sequence comes from uncultured Pirellulaceae bacterium, assembly GCA_964582025.1. Classification (GTDB taxonomy): domain Bacteria; phylum Planctomycetota; class Planctomycetia; order Pirellulales; family Pirellulaceae; genus Mariniblastus. The sequence goes on from CAZORS010000026.1 coordinate 18,996, forward strand.
CCAGATTCCGGCCTACGAGTTCAAGTTTTCCGATTGCAATCCGCCAGTTCACGCTTGGGCTGCGTGGCAGGTCTATCAGGTTTCCGATCAGGGTGACGGCAAGGATCGAATCTTCCTTGCGAGGATTTTTCACAAATTGCTGATCAACTTCACTTGGTGGATCAATCGAAAGGACCGCGACGACAACAATATTTTCTCGGGCGGATTCCTTGGATTGGATAACATTGGAGTCTTTGATCGTTCGCAGCCCGAACACATCGGTGGCGACCTCGATCAAGCCGATGCGACGGCGTGGATGGCGTTCTATTGCACCACGATGTTGACGATGGCATTGGAGTTGGCCAGTTTCGATGAGAGCTACGAAGACGTTGCGTCGAAGTTCTTTGAGCACTTCGTGGCGATTGCTGACGCGATGAACGCACTTGGTAACGGGCTTTGGGACGACGAAGAAGGATTCTACTACGATCAACTTCATCAAGGCGACCAGGCCACGCCGATGAAGATTCGATCGATGGTTGGACTGTTGCCAATGGTTGCTGTCGGCGTGTTAAATATGGATGTCATCGACCGACTTCCCGGTTTTAAGAAGCGAATGGTCTGGTTTTTGGAGAATCGAAAGTCGCTCGCCAGTCAAATCACTTATCTCGAAAAGCATGGTGATCAACCGAAGCTTTTATTGGCGATTCCGTCGAAGTCCCGTTTGACCGCGATGCTGCGTTATATGCTCGACGAGACTGAATTTCTCTCCAGCCACGGCGTCCGTTCGATGTCGAAGTATCACGAATCGAATCCGTACAACGTCGAGATCAACGGACAGGGGTTTTCCGTTTGCTACAAATCGGGCGAGTCAGATTCTGGCATGTTTGGTGGCAATTCGAATTGGCGTGGCCCAGTTTGGTTTCCCGTCAACTGGCTGCTGATTGAGGCGCTTGATCAGTATCACGATTTCTATGGAGAGTCACTGAAGGTTGAATGTCCAGTTGGCTCTGGCGTGATGATGAACCTCAAGGAAGTCGCCGATGAGATTGCTCGTCGGTTGACGACGCTGTTCAAATTCGAGGACGGACACCGTCCTGTGAACGATGGCAAAGAATTTCTCGACACTGATCCGTTGTGGAACGAGTTCATTTTGTTCCACGAGTATTTCGATGGTGACTCAGGTCGCGGACTTGGAGCCAGCCATCAGACGGGTTGGACGGCGCTGGTGATCAACTGCATGGAGCGGTTGCAGGGTGCGAAGTAATGTCGCTCGGTTCTCCGAACCGATGGCGAGCGGGGTGAAGCGGTAAATTTACGGCATTGCTTTCCCGATGAAAGAATGTCACATCGGTCCGCTACCAGCTCGGAGAGCTGGGCGACAATGGCCTATCGAAGAAAAATGTTTCGCAGCGACCAACGATTTGCCGATCTCTTTGGCTTTGTTTGATCGCTCGATGGAGATAATCGATTCCTGAACGAGTTGATCGGTCCCTGTGAAGAAGAAGAACTCGACTCAGGTTTCAAATCCTGTTCTTCCATGAGCTCTTTTAAGTTCTTGATCCGCAGCGTTGGGTCTTCGTCGTTTGGGTTGCCGATTGAGTTATCAAGATCCTCACTCGTTGCATCGTCCTCGAAGTCGACATCCGAAGGGCGTGGCGTTTCAAGTTTTTCCAACTTGAAGGCTGAATCCGAATTGGTGCCCGATTCTTGATAACGATCGGTCGCTCCGTCGATACGAAGCGACTTTGGATACGAACGAGTTGGCCGACGAACGCCGGTCAACGTCGGAGCAATCGAGCCAAATCGTTCTTCGACAAAACGAATGCCGTGCGTTTCAAGAATCGAACCCGTTTGAGATTCCACGTTGGCCAATTCCGTGTTGTATTGCGTGATCGATTGGGCTTCCTGAGAAATCGCGTTGCCCCAATCGGTAATCGCGGTCAGAACGTTGATGAACTCGCGGCGTCCTTGCAAAACTTCGCTGGCCTGATTTTCGTAGCTGACACGAGCCGCTTCTCGGGCTTCACGAAAGGCTTCGATTTGAAGATAGAACTGGTCGAGGTTGCGATAGTTGATGGTCAATTGATGCACCATCTGGTGGATGCCCTGCTCCAGATTCTTCTGGTCCTGCAGCAAAACCAGTTCGCTGCGGCGAAGCGCTGCTCGACTTTGCCGAAGGCCAAACGGCACTGAAAAATTCACGCCTAGGTTGAATCCCGCGAACCTTCCGCCATCGTTTTCCAAAAAGGTGCCGTTTGGCATCTCGCCGCTCAGTCCGTCCCAGCGATAGTTTGCGATTCCGTCGAACTGGGGACGAGCCGTGTTGTCGGCTTGGCGAAGTTGCTGACGATCGGCTTCAAGGACAAGTTTTAGTTCAATGATGTCCGGGCGATGTTGTTCCGCGATGGCGACGATCTCATTCCAGTCGAAATCGATCTGCTCAAGCACAGGCAGCGAAGTTGGAACGATGACTTGGCTGTTTGATGGTGGCAAACCCATCACATTGCGAAGTGCCGTTTCTGCGAGGATTAAATTTGATCGTGCCGTGATTAGGCTGGCACGAAAATTGGCCAATGATGAACGGGCTTGGGCCACATCGGCAGCGACGGCCAGATCAGCTTCTTTGCGAGCTTTGGCTCTTTCAAAAGCGAACTTCGCCTGTTCGATTTGTTGCTCTCGCGCCCAGACTTGGACTCGGGCCGAAACCAAATTCCAGTAACCAGCGATTACGCTGCGGACCAATTCCTGAACCGAGTTTTTGAATTGAAAGAAAGAACGTTCGGTGTTGATGCGAGCGACAATCACCGGAGTCAAGTTCGCATCGCGACCGTAGCCTCTTGCAAGTGGTTGACGCAATGTGATTTCGGCAAAGGATCGATACTGTGGCTCCAGTGGGAAAATGCCGGGCTCGAAGTACGATCCGACTGCGTTCACGTTGAGCCCAACGGTGGCTCCGTCTTGGTTGCGCTTTTGCAGGTTCAGCGTTGTGCTGATCGAATCGGTGCTGGAGCCCGTCAGAATCGAGCCGCCGGGAACCAGTGGATCAAAGATCGCGCTCGGGCTGTCGGTCTTGTTCATTGTCGACGTCAGATTCAACGTAGGATCAAAGACTGAAAGTTGCTCGTCGATTGAAGCGTTCGAAATGGCAACGTCATAAATCGTGCGACCCGTCGAGGAAGCCGAAACGCCGCTGAGGACTCGGACGACTTCGGCGTTGCGGATCGCGATTTGAATGCAGTCGTCGAGTGAAAGTGGCTCCTGAAATCGATCCTCTTCAAGAGCGACCGTGAAGGGAACTTCTGCGTTGGGGATGTTGATTGGACACATCTCGCCAGAATCACGAACGGCGATGTGACGTTGCTCGGGGCAGATGTCCAGCAGCTGGGCGTTGGCAGGAACCGCAATTAGATAGGCGAATAGCAATACAAGCCCGACTCGCAAGCGAGTGAATATGTCCGCGCTGTGAAGATTCACTCGCTTGCGCTTCGGGCTTGTATTGGTCGGCTCTCGTTGCATCGATTCCCACAATTGCTAGCGTGTCCGTTTGTAACGGCAGTAGTCATGGAATCGGATGCGCCTGTTGTTCCCGATGAAACGAAAGAAGGACTTGTGCCAGATTACTCATCGACAGGGTAGGAATGTAACGATTCGAGCGCTTCGCTAAAGTTTTCCGTGTCGCAAACGATCCTGCCGTCACGCAAAACGATCGTTCGGCGGGCGTTGCGGGCAACCTCCTGATCGTGCGTGACGAGGATGATCGTCAGCTTTCGCTCCTCATTGAGTTTCTCGAGCAATTCGATGACTTCGCGGCTGGTTTTGGTGTCGAGGTTTCCAGTCGGTTCGTCGCCCATCAGAATCGGGGGCTCATTCACCAGTGCTCTGGCAATCGCGACGCGTTGTTGCTGACCGCCGGAGAGCTGAGCCGGATGGTGGTCGAGCCGATCGCCAAGCCCGACCAAACCTAACAGTTCACGAGCTTTCTTTCGTCGCTGGCGTGGCGTGACATTTTTCGAATACAGCAACGGAAGTTCAACGTTCTCTTCGGCGGATGTTCGTGACAGCAGATTGAAGTTCTGGAAAACGAATCCGAGTTTCAGGTTACGAATGGCGGCTCGTTGGTCGAGTGACATGTCAACGACTTCTTCTCCGTCCAAGATGTAGCTGCCAGTCGTTGGTCGATCGAGGCAACCCAGCGTGTTCATTAGGGTCGATTTCCCAGACCCGGACGGTCCAATCAGCGCAACGTATTCTCCCTGTTCGATGTGAAGCGTCGTTTCCCTCAGCGCGTGGACTTTCACTTCGCCTAGATCGTAGGTTTTGCTGACGTTGTCGAGTTCGATGAGTGCCAAGTGAGGCTCCGAGGGGTTGTCGCTAGTTGATTGGACTATTCTAAATGAAGGATCGCAGTTTGAGTTCTACCCACCGAAGTTTGAATCAGTTTCATGTTTAAAACGACAATAATATTCTGGATGTTGGTTCTGGCAGTCGTCGCGTCGGGTTGTGATCCGCCTGAAACCGCCGAACGACAGCCAGATCCTCCAGTGGCGGTGGTGAAGGAAGTAGCGGCTGAGTCGCCACCGATTGAGTCTGAGACGTCTCCCGCGATCTCAGCGTTCCTGCCAAAGTTCGATGTATTGTCCGCGAAGGGTTTCGTGCCGACGCTCCGCCGCGGATCAACTGGAATCGGCTACACGCTGGAATCGATGTTGGACATCGAGGAAAACAATTCGCCGGGCGGGGATTTCATGGGTATGGAGCTCAAAGCGTTTCGCGACGACGATTTGACGATGAACGATTCGGAGAAGATGAATCTTTTCCTCAAAGAGCCCAGGTGGGTTGACGGTTTGAAGTCCGCGGATCGAGTTCGTAAATACGGATACGTTGATGACAACGGGAGGACAGCCCTTTATTCAACGGTCAGAATCGAAACCAACTCGCACAAGTTTGCTTTTGAAGTCGAAGACGATTCGTCGAAAGTGTGGCTGAAGTTCGATGGCCAACGGATCGCGTATTGGACTCGAGAGATTCTGGCGAAGCGACTCAAGGAGAAGCACACGGAAACGGTTTTCGTGTCGGCTCACACTCGCGGCAAGGGGAAGGCCGAAGAGTTTCACTTCTACGGTGTAACGTGGTGTCGAGAACCATCGGTGGACGAATTCGTTAAGTTGCTTCAAGAAGGCGAAGTCATGCTGGAGCTCCGGATGCATTTGAAGGAAACGGGAGCAACCCGGAATCATGGAAGTTGTTTTCGCATCAAGCAGAATCGGATCAAGGATCTGTTCGGTTTTTCCAAGCAAATACGGCCGTAGCTCGCATGTCGTAGCCGGGCTCGCAAGAGCTCGTGAGCGTTCCCTGACGCATTGCTTCATCGAAATGCGCCGGAAGTGTTGCCACGTGTTGCCACTCCGGCTACGAACTCACAACGTCGCAATAGGGATCCTGTCCCATTTCGAAATGTCGTTCCTGTCGCTCTTTGTCCTGCCTGAGCAAGATCATGCGATCGACCAGATGTTTGCGTTCCAGTCGACTTTGCGCTTGTAGGAAAAATTGAAACATTTTTCGCGCATGCGTTCCCTTGGTTGGAAGTGAATTGTACTTTCGGCGTAGGCGTTGTGTTTTGGATGGACCAAGTCCCTGCAACAAAACGTCGTCATCCATCGAGGCAAAAATTCGAAAGCTTCCCGGTTCTCCCTGTCGAGAACCACGTCCGATCAGCTGCCAATCGATACGTTGGCTCTCATGAATTTCGGTCAGGATTACATGCAATCCACCTGCCCTTCGAACCTCCGGAGCGAGGATGAAGTCCGTTCCTCGGCCGGCCATGTTGGTGGCGACGGTGACTTTTCCTAACCCGCCGGATTTGGCAATGATCTCTGCTTCCCGCTCAAGCTGATTTGCGTTGAGCACCTCATGTTCGATGCCGCGTTCGTTCAGCAACCGTGAAAGTTGCTCAGATTTTTCGACGCTGCGAGTGCCGATCAAAACCGCCCGCGAAGCGTCTGTCATGTTGGCGACCTCTTCGACGACGCCTTCGAACTTGGAATCGATGTTCGAAAATACCTTTGTCGGCAATTGCTTTCGATTGACGGGGCGATTTGTCGGAACGATGGTTGTTTTCTTCTTGTAGACTTTGCGGAATTCGCGAGAGCTTGTGGCGACGGTTCCGGACATGCCACCGAAATTCTCGTATAGCCGAAAAAACGTCTGCATCGTGACCGTCGCACCTGAACCAACGTTGGGCGTGATTTCAATCTTTTCTTTGGCCTCAACCGATTGATGGATTCCGCGTTGCCACTGTCGGCCCTCTGCGATACGACCAGTGAACTCGTCGATGATCGCGATTTTGTCGTCGCGAATTGTGTAATGTTGATCGAGTTGAAAATCGCGACGAACCTTGATTGCGTTTTCCATGTACTCGTAGAGCTTGCGTATCGGAATGCGACGCGTGCCTTCGTTTTGCGGCAGAGCTCGCATTCGTTGGATACCGGTCTGTTTGAGTTCTACTTTCTTTTTGTCGTGTTGGTAATCGTAGTCTTCGTCTTCGATAAAATTGTGGGCATGCTCGGCCGCCCAACGAAAACAGAACTCGGTCAGTTTTTGTTCTTCCGAATCGGTGACGCCGATGATCAGCGGTGTACGGGCTTCATCAATCAGCACGCTGTCAACTTCGTCGACCAGGACATAGTTTAGTTCGCGGTGTAGAAGCTGTTGTGCGCTTGTTCCGCTTGTTACCGCGAGGCGATCGCGGAGGAAGTCGAATCCAAATTCTTTTGCCGTTCCGTATGTGATGTCTTTGCGATACGACTTCTTGCGCTGTTGCGGTGAGGTGTCACTGGTGATCACGCCCGACGAAAGTCCGAGTGCCTTGAACACGGGGGTCATTAAGTCGTGATCGCGATTGGCGAGGTAGTCGTTGACGGTGACGACGTGTGAGCCACGTCCGGCAAGCGCGTGGAGGTATGCCGGCATGGTAGCGGTCAGCGTTTTACCTTCTCCCGTTTTCATTTCCGCGATGCGGCCTTTGGCGATCTGCATGGCCGCAAAAATTTGCACATCGTAAGGAACCATATCTAGACTGCGACGAATCGCTTCGATGACGATTGGAAACGCTTCGGGGATCAGTGTTTCGATTGGTTCACCGATCGAAGCTCGGTACTTCAGCGATAGTCCCGACTTGCATAGCTCTTCTGAAGACACGTTCGCGAGCGGTTTGGCTCGACGACGAATTTTTTGAACGAGTGAAAATTCGAGGGCGCGATTCATCGTGAGGCCGTCGTGGCGAATGGATGCAAACGATTGCGGCTGAAAGCCACAACCACGACTAATTGCATGGTGCGAATTCATCCAGATTAGCCTGAGAGACCGCATGCGGGCAGCTCCAGACCAGAAAAAACAGGGCTTCGCGGCACCAACGACCGACTGGATGGCCTTTAACGAATCCCGCACCCTTGGCGGCGACCAAGGCCGATTGAGTGGCTCGGAGGGCGAGGCTATTTGCTTGGGATCGGATTTCGGCGGCCGTGATTTCTGTGCTGCCATCGGTGGCTGCGAACAGGTCTTTGCAAAGCGCTGCGTGTTGCTGACGCAGCGCCGTTTGAGCGGGCGCAAGGTCGTCGCGGCATTTGGATTCGGATTCGATGAAGTCGATCGCAGCTTTCGCGACGCCCAACGCGAGGACGGAAGTTTGCAATCCACCTGCGCCTCCGCCGTTTCCGGTGAGTACGTTTTCGATCGGGCCAGCGACGATGTTTTTGTGCGGCACGGCGACGTTGTTGACTTCAACGGCTCCTGTTTGACTTGCTGAAAGAGCGATCAATTCGAATCCCGGTTTCACGTTGATGTTTGGGTTTCGCGTTTCAACCACGAACAGAATTTCTCTTCCATTGGCGTTGCCTAAATCGTCAACGATTGATCCTCCCATCAGAATCCAGTCCGCGCCTTCTGCGCCGGTCGCCCACGGGGTGATGCCATTGATCTGGAATCCGTCTTGCGTTTCAGTTGCCGAGAGTATCGGTTTACCAAGATGTTGGCGGCTGGTCGTGAGATGTGAAATGCCAACGGTTGCCGATTGTTTGCCGGACAGCAGCGGCTCCAGAAAGCGTTGTTTCAGCGACTCGTTTTGGCAACCAGCGATTCGACGAAGTGCTGCGACTCGCTGCGTCAAAATGAAGGTTACGTTCAGATTGGCCGCGCTGAGTTGTAAGTAGCCTCTAGCGATATCTGTGGAACTCCATCCGAACCCGCCGTCGTCTTGTGAGACGAACCAGCGAAAGAACCCGGCGTCCGCGCAGCGTTGCAGAGCTTTTGCTGGCCAGGTTCCGTCATCGGGAATCGACGCGAGGTAATCGCATAGATGCGGCAATTCGACGTTGTTGGGAGATTCAATCATTTGGTTTGCATGTCGCCTCAAATGACCGACGGTACTTCCGCGGATTTGAAGACGACTTTCAGAATCTTAAAACCGAGTCGTTCGTACAAGCGATGAGCACGCGAATTGTTGGCCGTCACTTCAAGGGTCACAAACCGAACGCCGACTTCCTGAAAACCATTCAGGCATTGGCGGACGATCGCGGTGCCCAATCCGTTGCCGCGAAACTGGTCGACGATGCCAATGTTCTGAATTGAACCAACATCTTTTTGCTCCCGAATTCCCTGTACCGTTCCAATGCTTTGAGAACGATCGGTGACGGGGTCGGTGTAAGTCATCAGCCAAGTTGCTGAGGGAACGAATCCGCCGCGGCAGCTGATTTCGTTCATGAGCCGTTCGCAACCGTCAGCGTCTCCTAGGCAGGGGAATACGTTGCAATCAATTTCATTTTGAAAGCTGAGAAATTTCGCGTGAGCGTGAGCTTCAACCAGTGACTCGCTCCACGCGTGCAATTCGAATCCTGCTGGAAGTTCAGGGACCTCGAACGAACCGAACTCTTGCAGATCAATCTGCATTCGATAGCGTTTGAAGTAGCTGACTTGCACGAGGAGAGTCCAATGGGAAGCGTGGAGAAGTGTTGATTCGACTGCAGTTTAATCTAGCAATGACGCCAGCCCAAGAAAATGGTGCAAATCCCGATGGCCAGCATTCTGCTAATTTGATGGAGGCAGGATTGATACGACCTGACTCAATGGAATCGAAAGCTCTTCGCCACCATAGGTCAATTGAATTCGACTTCTGTCCATGGATTGAAGCTGAAAGTTGGCACCTTCGCCATATATCAGGACTTCTCCACCGTTGAGCCGAATCGCACCTTCGGTTGACAGAATCGAAGTCGGCGGCTTGAACCAGATGGTGGGGATTTCATATTCGGGGATCGAGCTCAAGTCGAAAGAGTAGTCCGTTTTTCTTGGCGCGACGTCGTCTGGCTTGTCATTCAAGCGAGCGTCGACTTTGAATTCGTTGTCGTCGTGAAGCGGTTCGGTTTTCACTGTTGGGTTGTTCCAACGAAAACCCTTGGTGTCGAATTCGACTTTTGGCGTGACGACACGGCAGCCGGGATAGACGATCACGTTGTTTCCGTCTTCAAAGTCTCCTTTCAATGGCAACCGCGGTTGTCGACCAGCGGGCCAAATGGCGACAATATCTTTACGCTCCAAATCGATTTTTACCGTCGTGCTACGGAGTGGCGTTTTCGGATTCCATTTGAGGATACTGTTGTCACTGAGCATCGCCATCCATTGTGTGTTGGAACTCAACTTCTGCGGCAGTTGCTTTGGCGTGGTCTTCAGCCCAATTGTGTTTGCGCTGGCCAGATCCGACGACAGTAGTTGAAAGTTTCGTGAACCAAATTCGATACGGTCCTGACTATAAATTCGAGCCCAGTTGAGCGGGATCATGTCTCCATTCCGGCCAAGGAAGTGACGTTCTTTCTTAATGCTGTCGATCGGCAAAGGTGTAGAGAACATCATGTTGTCGACCGCGTAGTCTTTGTCCACAAGTTGTTTGCCACGGTCCTCGTCCTCGGCATTCTGTCTTCGCAATTCCAAGATCCAAGGATTTGAAAGGATGCGAATCTTTGCGATCGGAGTCGACGAACTGATGCCGCAAAAAGTACACGGTTCGTCATTCGATTCGCAGACTCCGATGAGGCGATCCATCGAATCCCAGGCTTCAACCAACAAGTCACGGCTGTGATTGACTCGAGAAAGGAAAATTCCAAAATCTTTCACGCCACGAGGGATGTTTTTGTTGCCCGGTTCGCAAAATGTGATTTCCATCACACCTTGAAATCGGTTGCCGGTTCGACCTCCGGTTAGAGACTTGTAGACACAGGCCGAATTTCCACCGACTGGTTTGTCACCCGCTTTGATTTCGTAGGGGCCAGTTCTGCCGCCGCTAATGCCCACGCAGCCTTTCGGATATTCGGTTCCCAGCAACAGGCCGATATCAACAAAGTTATCGGAAATGTTTTTATCCAAAGAACTTAGAGCAACTCCATCAGGCTTGCGTTCAAAGTCGACCAGCTTGACTTCACGATCTTTCATGAAGTCAACGTGACTATGGAAAAGCTTCGTGTTGATGGCCTCGCGCCGTTCGGTTCGCGTGTTGAGTACGGGCGAAGCTTTCAGGATTCGCGAAAGTAGCTTGCGAGCAACGGAAATCGTTTTGCCTCGAAATTTGACTTCAAAATCATCTCCGCCGGCGTCTCCTGAGAGTTTTGTGCCGTCCAACAGAACCAGTTCATCCAGCTCGATTCGATTCTTTTGAGAAGGGCTGACTCGTAACGAAGACAAGACGCGTTTGAGTCGATAGATGCCGTCCTGCGTTTTCAATGAGTTATTGTTTTGGATTACCGAACGAAATCGTTTGCCGGTTGAGCGTAACGTTTTCTCGGCTTCTTCACGGACGTAGAATTCTTCGGAATCAAGTTGCCCAATCAGTTTCAGGATGTTGGCAAGTTGATCGCCAGCGGGTTCGGTCGTCAATTTTAGCGACCGAATTTGTGAGATGTCGATCTGTCGTTTCGACGTTTGACCGAAGCCCGACACTGACGTCCAAGAGAGCTGTTTTTTGACAAAGTCAACGGAGACCGTCGTGCCGTCCCGATATTCAATTTGGAATGGAGCGTCGTCGGCACTGCAGCGTGGAGGCGGAATTAGAATGAAAAGGATCGCGATCAATCCCAAGATTGATTCAGGTTTCATGGTTGTCTCATTCCAGTTTTCGATTCAATGCAGTGCTGTCGGGAACTATTCGTCCCAATCGCGAACATCAATATACCTGAACGTTCCATTGCATTCGCTGGCCAATCGAGTCATAAAGTTCACTGCCTTCTGCTGTGGCCCCAATCCGAATTGAATGCAGTGAAACTCGGCTTTCCCGGCTCTCTTTCGGACCTGCTTCAGTTGCGTGGCGGTCAAGCCGGGATAGCCTCCATCGGTCAGCAGCACGACAGCGTCCGGTCGAAACATTAATCCCGCATTGATGCCATAGTTGTGCTCGGTCGCGCCGAATGCTGCAAGTCGATGTAAAAACGGTTCGACAAGTGCTTTGTTTTCAGCGTTGGCAGTGAGTAACCGTCGCTCGGAAATGGTGACGGTTCGGCTGTGATAAGCCACGATTTGAAATTCGTGATTTGGTTTCAGTTGTTGGATTGCGGCTGTGAGTTCCTTGGTTGCCTGAGAAAGCACGCCGAGCCCTTGGCTGCCCATGCTTTGGGAGCGATCGATGATGAACACGAATCGTCTACCGGTCATTTTTGTGCCATCGAAAATGTTGATCGACATGGGGTCGCCTTTGGGTTGCCGTGACTTGAGTCGACGTTGCTCTTTGGCGATTTCGTCCAGCTCTGCCTGAGACAACTCAAATTGATGGTTTGCCGCATCGGTCAGCGTTTCGTTGGCCATCTCGGTTGCGTTGGGTGTTGGTTCAACCGGCGGTGGTCCAGGCAAGCTTTCGATGACAGGCACATCAATCGCCGGAGCGGCTTGGGCAGCGGGTGCCACTGCTGCGACGGCGGTCTCTTCCATCGTCTCTTCGAATTCCTCCTCGGTGAGAAATTCTTCGTTCTGATTCTCGTCGATGGAAGTCAGCACAATGCTGCCGCGACGAGTTGGCTCGTCTGGCGGAGGCGAGCGAAACAGAGAGAAAAGAAGAACGGCGATCGCCAACAAGCCGCCATGCAGCAAAACGGAAATCAACAGCGAAGCCGAACGCCGCTGGTTGAATCGTTCAAAATTTTGTGGCGCATCTGACATGGGCATCCCTGAGTTCGATTGTTCCATTATTGCATGCCGATGCCGACTGGCCAATTGAACTTCGATGGCACGCTGTCCATAGGGCCAAATTGATCTGCATTGAAACGAAAAAAGGTCGAATCCGATTGGATTCGACCTTTGATCTGGTTCGAGTTGAACTCAATTTGGTTTACTGGTCTGGGCTCGCATCGTCATCATCGTCGATGAATGCCAATCCGCCGAGTCCAAGAAGTAGACCTGGGCGAGCAAGAAGGCCACGGCCCGTTCCACGACCGAGTCCGCCACCAAGACGGCTACCGATTCCGCCGCCGCCAATGCGACCACCGAATGATCCGCCACCTGCTGAACATGTGTTGCAGGCGCTTGTTGAGCTTGGCATGAATGAACTAACAGGAGCACTTCCGTAGCTTTCGTAGACCGACTGTGAAGCTGCTGGCTGAAGAACAACTTTGCTTGGTGCTGCAGTGGCTGTCTTGGAGAATGAAGCAGCTTTGAAAGTTTGCGAACCAACAAGTCCGTTGGCAGATCCAACGACTTGGTACTCGCCAGGATTAACGTTTGCGAATGAGAAAACACCCGCTTCGTCAGCTGTGACGACGTCGATTACTTTGCCTTGTGAGACAAGTGAAACTTTTGCGTTAGCGACTTCAGAGATTTCGCCGACTGAAGTTGTTGGAGCGATGACGGTTCCGCTAAGCTCTCCTTCAGCTGAAAGCATTGTTGGCACAGTCTGCACTGCAGCAGTTGCTGTCGTTTCAGGCAGAGTCTCATTGATTTCTTGAGCCAAAGCAGGAGATGCCAAAAGGCATGTCGCAGCGACGACTGAAAACGTCTTACGTACTGAGATAAGAAGCATGGTTTAGTCCTTCTACGGTGGGGTGCAGTTGGTTGATCTGGTTCGAGTCCCCCAATCAAGTTTGGGCATTGCCAAGCTGCTGTCTGGGGTCGCGAAATTGTGAAAGTGTCAAATGTTCGTCCGCTTCGACTGTCAATTTGGGACGGTTGTACCGAAAGGTCGGCTGCCGGCTTGCCGTGCCACCCTGTCGAGCGAATGTGAATGCGAGTCACGTCACTGAATCTGTGATTTTGGCTCGATCGAAAGAATGTTGCTCACCAATTGAGTCGAAACAATTTCAGATCTAAGTTCCGCGAGAATTGGGGCTGTTCGCTGGCGATCGTGAAGGTTTTGCCGGTTGCTCCGCGCGGTGGACTAGTTGGAACGGTGGAATTCTCGATACAAGATCGACCCTATTGCACGAAAAAAAGCCGAATCCAGGACGGATTCGGCTTTATTAAAGACCATTATGAGACAGCTAAAGATTATTGGTCTGGGCTGGAATCATTGTCACTGATCGCTACGACGCCGCCGGCGATTCCGCCGATGATCAGAAGTCCTTTTGGGCTTCCGAGTAGGCGACCGCCAAGCAGACTTCCGCCACCGCCACCGCCGCTGTATCCTCCGCCACCACCGTAGCCAAAAGAAGGACCGCTTGAGAACGATGAGACTGGTGCAGATGAGAAAGTGTTGTAAGCCGTCTCTGGAGTTGCGTGCTGCAGAACCACTTGGTTCGTCGTTCTAGGTTGCGATTGGGCAAATGGAGCGACGTTCAGGCCTTGCGATCCGACCATGCCATTGGCTGTGCCAACAATTTGATAAGGTCCAGGATTGACGTTGGCGAACGAGAAGCTGCCTGCAGCGTCCGTCTTGACGACGTCGATGACTTTGCCCTGCGACACAAGCGAGACCTGTGCATTGGGAACTTCTTTGATTTGATCATCAGTAGCCACCATGATGCTACCGTTCAATTGCCCGTCGGCTGTAAGGTTCGAAGTTTCGGTGGACGGCGACTTTTTTGCTTGCGGAGCTTGTTTTGCTTGCGGAGCTTGTTTTG
>CAZORS010000026.1:33155-38040 GCA_964582025.1 uncultured Pirellulaceae bacterium
TTTTGCTTGCGGAGCTTGTTTTGCTTGCGGAGCTTGTTTTGGTTCTGCTGTTTCTTGGGCAGTGATTGGCGAGCCCATCAGGCAAAAGGCAACCACTAAGCTTAGTTTTGTCAGAACAGTATTGAGACGCATGATTCTTCCTTCGCGAGATTCTAATCGTTATATGGTGAGTGCCCTTTTTGCTGTCGGGCTGCTCTCCGAACAGGGCTTTCGCAAACATTGCATTCAGGAAACGCGATCAACTTGAAAAGTTAAAAAATTCGGCTTCCCTTACGGAGTCCCAACTGTGACGATTCAAGGTCTCAGTCAGATCGAAGTCCACTCGAAACCTCTTCAAAACGTTCATGAAAAAGGAGGCTCTGTATGCTTCGGATGCGATACACGGCATGTCGTCTGATTTTTAGTCTCGCAATGATTCACTCTGCCAACCAAGTCGGATAAAAGGAAAATGCGAGCGCATCCTGACGATCGGATTGGCTTTGATTGGATTTATCCGGTTCGTATCGTTTGCGGTACTTTGGGCGAAAACTTGAGCTCATCGTCATGCCCGGAACTGAGTCGCATCCAAGACCGCTACGCGAGCCACGTCGCTGATGTGTTGATTGCTGCATTCGTTGAAAAGCTCGACTTGCAATCCCAAATGGCGATTTTTTGTTAACAATTCCGCCTACAGGCAAAATCCTGCAACCTTTGGGGACTTCACGTAGTGTTAGTAAGCAAGAGATGATGTTTGACGCTAGAATGGGTCATGCGAATTGCGCCAGCACGGTGATGACAACTAAAAGGGATTACGCCAACATGAACGACCAAAGAACGGGCCAGCCGGAACTAAGCAGCGATGATGTCGCCGCGCTCGAGAAACTCAGTTCCGCTTACCAATCTGTTGGCCGCGAACTGTCGAAAATCATCGTCGGTCAGCAAGACGTCATCGAGCAGCTGATGATTGCCATTTTCGCCCGCGGACACTGTCTGCTCGAAGGTGTGCCGGGATTGGCTAAAACGCTGATGGTCAGCACGCTCGCCCGGACGTTGAATCTCGATTTCGCCCGTATTCAGTTCACGCCTGACTTGATGCCCAGTGACATCGTCGGTACCGAAGTGATTCAGGAAGATAAGACCACAGGAAAGCGTGAGTTCAAGTTCCTCAAAGGTCCCGTTTTCTCAAATGTAATTCTTGCCGACGAAATCAACCGAACGCCGCCCAAGACTCAGGCTGCTCTTTTGGAAGCGATGCAAGAGAAACAAGTCACCATCGGTGGCCAGCGTCATACTTTGCCAGCACCGTTTTTTGTGCTTGCAACGCAAAACCCGATCGAGCAAGAAGGAACCTACACGCTTCCTGAAGCTCAGCAGGATCGTTTCATGTTCAAGGTGTTCGTGAAGTATCCGTCTTACGAGGAAGAGTTTCGGATTGCCGAAACCACTACGACAGACATCGATGTCAATGTGGAACAGGTGCTCACCGGCGAAGAAATTCTGCAACTACAACAACTGGTCCGCCGAGTTCCCGTTCCATCTCACGTGATTCACTTTGCATTGCGTCTCGTTCGCGCGACACGGATTCTCGAAGATGACTGTCCTGAGTTCGTGAAGGAATCGATCAGCTGGGGTGCCGGTCCTCGTGGCGTGCAGAACCTTCTGCTGGGAGCGAAAGCGCGTGCGGTTCTCGAAGGGCGAACGTACGTCAACACGGATGATGTCAAGGCGGTTGCTCGTCCAGTACTTCGCCACCGCGTGATCACGAACTTCAGTGCTGAATCGTCTGGCATCACTTCGGACGACGTGATCGATCGGCTTCTGGAAGAAATTCCGGATCGCAGCGATGGAGATCAAGTGGCTCCGGAATTGGCCAGTGCGTTCGGTGGATAACGCAAACGACTGACGCATTTTCTGAACACTGCTTTCTGAACACTGCTTTCTCCTTATGCCCGAAACGACCAAACCCGACTACCTCGATCCAGAAACGCTGGACAAAATCAAACGGCTCGACGTGAAAGCGCGATTGGTCGTTGAGGGTTTTGTTACGGGGCAACATCGGTCTCCGTTCAACGGGTTTGCGATCGAGTTTGCGGCTCACCGTGAATATGCTCCCGGCGACGATCTCCGGCATATCGACTGGAAAGTCTGGTCGAAAACGGATCGCCTCTACATTAAAGAGTACGAAGAAGAGACGAATCTCAAATGTCACTTGCTGGTCGACTGCAGCAAGTCCATGCGTTATGGCGAGGAAACGGGCCGCAGCAAGTTCGACTACGCCGCGACCGCAGCCGCCAGTTTGGCGGTTCTGATGCAACAACAAGCGGATTCGGTCGGCATGGTGTTGTTCAGCAACCAGATCGACAAAGTTTTACGCAACAGTTCGCATCCGTCGCACATCAAAGCGATTTTGCACGAACTTCAAGAAGCGAATCCTGAGAACAAAACAGATGTTAGCGATCCGTTCACTGCGCTTGCGGCCCAGTTAAGTGCCCGCGGAATGGTGATTCTTTTTTCGGATCTGTTCCTTGATCCCGATGAACTTGGGAAGTCACTACAGCAGTTTCGCTTGCGGCGTCATGAGGTGATCGTGTTCCACGTCATGCATCACGACGAGCTCGAATTTCCATTCGAGGACAATACGCTTTTCCGCGGCATGGAGGTCGAAGCCGAATTGCACACCGAACCAAGAGCGCTGCGGAAGTCGTATCTCGAAGCGGTCGATCGATACATGGAACGAATCAAGAAAGTTTGCGGGGCGGCTGGAATTGACCACGTTTTGCTGGACACATCGAAGTCGCTCGGCGGAGTGCTGGCTTCGTATTTGAATTTCCGCGCCAAGTCACGAAGGAAGTTGCGATAGAACCTGTTCAAGGGTGCCATGCTTCACACTTGCGTGAGCATGCTTACGCAAGCGTAAGGCATGGCACCCATCATTAGTCCGCATTCAAAGAATCAACCAACCAAACGAGTCAAACGAATAACGAATGTTTTCACTGTTCTTCAATCCCTGGATGCTTTTAGGTGGCTTGGCGGTAGCTTCGCCGATCCTGATCCATCTGCTCAATAAGCGACGCTTCAAAATCGTCGAATGGGCGGCGATGGACTTTCTGTTCGAAGCAGAAAAGAAAAACAAGCGACGCGTCCAAGTTGAGAACATGATTTTGTTGCTGCTTCGCTGTCTGGCGATGCTGTTGCTCGCGTTGATGGTGGCTCGTCCGTTTCTGCCGTCGGGTGTCATCGGTGCCTTTGCTCAAACGCGTCAGCTGGAACGGATTCTGGTGATCGACGATTCGCTTTCGCAACGAGTCCTTGTTGATTCGATGCCGGCGATGCAGAAGACTAGGGAAAGCGTCAAAGAACTGCTTCGCGGTTTCGCCTCGTCGAACGAAACGGAAGACTGGGTTAGCATTTGGCTGACCAGTGATCCGTCGCAACGCTTGATCGATTACAAGCCGCTAACTGAAAGTACCTTGCCGGAGATACTGCAGGTCGTCGAGCAAATCAAATGCTCCGACCAGGTTGCGGACTACAGTGCGTCGCTCGGTGAGCTCGATCGATATCTGCAAGGCCAACGTGAGAATGTTGGGCGAGCCGTTTATCTTTATTCCGACTTGCGAACGCGTGATTGGAATCCGCTGGCGAATCAGGATGCTGAGGCGGCACCTAAGAACATTGCAAAACGCGTCGCAGAAAACTCAGTCGGAACATTCGTCGTCGATACCGGTGGCGAACCCGATCAGAATCTCGCAATCACCGGAATTCGCCCCGATGGTTTACTGGTGTCCGACAAGTCCGTCAGCTTTCTTGTGGATGTGACCAATTTTGGCAAACAGACCGTGAACGAAATTAGCGTGCTGTTCCAAGTGAATGACAGCCAAGCCGAATACGAATCGATCGGAGTCCTTGGTCCTGGAAAAACGGAGACGCTGGTCTTCAATTACTTCTTCAACCGCCCTGCCCCAACAGATTTGCTGAACGACGAATCGCAGAGCAAGAGTCGCATTCGCAACTTCAGGATTCGTGCAGAGATCGATCGTCAATCGTTGGGCGAAGATTTGAAACAGGATCAACTGATCGAAGACAGTTCGCGATTCTACGCCGCTCGAATTCTTGAAGGCATTCCCGTTCTGCTGGTTGATGGTGATCCATCAGCCATCTCGGAACGCAGCGAGACACATTATCTTCAGTCGCTAAACGTGCCCGGAACCGGTTTGGCGATGACCGACGTTACCGTCAGCGAACTGGAAACGGTTTCGCTTGCCGACTATCAAATTATCTTCTTGTGCAACGTCGACGAAGCTTCTCCGGACCGAATCAAGGAGCTAACAAAATGGGTCGAAGACGGTGGCTCTTTGGTGTTCATGCCCGGAAACCGGGTTCGTGCTGGAACGTTCAATGACGCCTTTCATCGCGAAGGTGCCGGGCTTTCGCCGCTGAAGTTGGACCGCATGGCAGGCGATCCAACGATGAGCCGTTGGGTTAACTTTGAGCCCGGTCCGCAAGTTCACCCTTCGCTGCGAATCATTATTGAAAGTGATGCGTCGAGCCTTGGTCGGATCGACGTGTTCAGTTGGTGGGCTTCGACGATGAACGAAAACGAAATCGGAAAGTCCGTTGAAGTTCCGTTGCGACTGACGGACAAAGACAACTCACCCGCGATGGTCGATCGAACTTTGGGCAACGGGCGCGTGATTGTGTTCGCGATTCCGGGCGACGGCGATTGGACCATGTGGCCCAGCAGCCCAACTTATGCTCCAGTCATGATCGACTTGATGGACTATTTGCTGGGCCAGTCAAAGGAAGCATCAACGATTTTGCTGGGCGATACAATCAAGCAATCGATTGACTTGAGTGCATTCACTAATCGGGCAACGCTGCGTGATCCGGCAGAAGAAACGGTCGAAGC
>CAZORS010000027.1:0-36548 GCA_964582025.1 uncultured Pirellulaceae bacterium
CTAGGCTACAAGCTTCATTGCCGATCGTTAGTCCCAACTCATAGCGATACTTGGGATTGGTCGGCCATGATTCAACTAGGTCCCGCGTCGCCAATTCGGCAGACGCAAAACTCATATCTGCAGTATCGTAGTCCTTTAACTCGCTATCGATTGAAGCCAACGCACGTCTGGCCAACGCAAGCGATGAAAGCAATCCTTCTTTCGGTCCAAATCCGTCTTTTGAACGTTCCAGCAATCGGATCGACTTTTGTGTCGTACTCCTCGCTCCCTCCAAGTCTCCCGATTTCTTTTGAATCAAAGACAAACCAGAAAGCGTACTCGGTAGCCGACGTTGGTATCGGTAGACGGACGGAAACTTGATGCTTAGATCATTCAAAATAGTGAACGATTCACGGTATTGCTTTCCAGCTTCATCGTACTTTTTCAGCTGGTACAACAAATTTGCAAAGTTGTGCGCTGTCGTAGAGTACATCTCTCGCAACACCCGATTGGCCGCTTCTTCCTTCATCAGCTGCGAATTGATTTCCAACGAGGCCACATAGGAACCGTGTGCCGCTTCCAACTTTCCACTGGCTCGTTGCACAATCGCAAGGCTATTCCAAGCCGCCACCAGCTCTCTTTTTATTTTGGATAAGTGACCTTCTGGCTGATCCTCGTTGAATACATCCGAACCAATAGCAATCGCTTTCGCAAACAATGCCTCGGCTTCGTCCAGCCGATCCTTCCTTTCCGCGAGTTCTCCTTGAACTCGCAACGCTTCCATTCTGGCGACTTGCAACCCCATTTCCTCCATTTCTTCCAGATCGGAATCTTCAACTTCATCAAACAAATCAAGGATATGAGCCGAAGATATTTCTGCAGTTTCAAAGTTGCCCAGTTGGGTCTCGAGCCTCATTCGCCAATGCAACAAAATGGCGGTGTCAAATCGTAAACTTGGCGTTGCAGGCGAGATGTTTTCCAAGAGCTCAATTGCACTACTCAAAGTCTCCTTTGCCTCGGCGAACTTACCAAGTTCCTGTTGAATTCTCGCGACTCGATTGTGAGCCTCAACCGTTTCCAGCTGAACCGACTCGCTATCTTGCTCTTCTTCAAGGATGGAAACTTGAATCGCCAAAGCATCTTCCAGCATTTTCTGCCTGACTTCCGTCATCGAAGGCAAGTCCTTCATTGCATCCGCGGTCGAATACAACATCGCGTCGATTGAGTCTTCGGCCTTGCGAAGTAGCTTGTCAGATCGCATTTTCTGACGCGTAACTTCTGACAGGTTGCCTTGGGCGACTTGCCATTGATAGTAAGTTGTCGAAAACCCGCACACTAAAACCATAGCAACCAGCGTTAACAAACCAGAAACAACAGGATTGCGGCGACACCATTTCGCAACTTTGCCAACGACAGTCATCGGCCTCGCGACGGTCGGCTCATCACGCAAGAAGCGTTCAAGATCACTTCGAAACTCCCACGCGCTCGCGTAACGACGAACGGGATCCTTATCCATCGCCTTGAGACATATTGCGGCCAGATCTCGTGGAATCGCTGGGTTGAGATTCTGCGGATGCGGCGGCTCTTCCGAATGCACCTTCTGAATCAAAGCCAAAATACTATCAGCAGCAAACGGAGCCTCACCCGTAAGTTGAAAATACAAAACCGCGCCCAAGGAATAGACATCTGCGAGTTCAGCAGCATGCTGTTCAATCCCACCTCGCAGCTGTTCTGGCGCCGCAAATGCAGGAGTACCAAGGACGCTACCGGTTTGGGTCAACGACGCGTCTTCATCGCAAAATTTCGCCAAGCCAAAATCCGTAATTCGAATTGAATTGGAATCAAACCTTGCAGATCCGGACTCATTTTTCAGCGCCAGCAAGATGTTGGCGGGCTTGAGATCTCGATGGATGACCCCGCGCGTGTGAGCGTGTTGGACTGCCTCAGCGATCTTCACCATTGCCAACGCAGTATCCATCGCTTCAGG
This sequence comes from uncultured Pirellulaceae bacterium, assembly GCA_964582025.1. Classification (GTDB taxonomy): domain Bacteria; phylum Planctomycetota; class Planctomycetia; order Pirellulales; family Pirellulaceae; genus Mariniblastus. The sequence goes on from CAZORS010000027.1 coordinate 1,967, forward strand.
CACTCCATTTTCACGAACCCATTTCGCAAGGTCGGTCCCTTCGACCAGCTCAGAAGCCAGATAGTTGACCGGGCCATCGTTTCCGACTTCGAAAACAGGAACGATATTTGGATGGCTTAATGATGCAACCGCACGGCACTCTCGCTCAAACCTCTGGCGCGACTCCGAACTCAACAGCGAGTTGGCTGTTGGAACTTTTAACGCAACATCTCGCTCTAGCCGAAGATCGTGAGCACGAAAGACCATTCCAAAGCCGCCTTGCCCCAACAGTTCATGGATTTCGAACCGGCCAATGGCTTGCGGCATATCCAAGTCGCGAACTGAAATCGGTTTGGCATTTACTTCTTCGGACTTGGTTTCGCCATCGACATCAAGAATCGTTTGTCCTGCGTCAACATCAGCATCGGCACAAACACTCGGTCGCATTGAGGCGAGCAGTTCCATCACCCGTCGAGCGGAATCCAGCTGATCCGTGCTACTAATTGAATCGGCAAGCTGCAACGGATGCTTCCTTACCTGCTTCTTGGCGTTAGCTACTTCTCTGCGGATACGATCGAGTTCGTCGACAAGTTGTTCGTCATTAACAACTTTGTCTTTGCTCGACTTGGAAACTTGGGATCGCGTCACATCTTCGTTCACTTAGATCGCCCCCATTTCACGAAGTCGTTTTTCAAGTTTCAGAATTGCACGGGACCATATTTTTCGAGCCGCTTCTTCAGTCTTGCCCAGCTTGTCGCCAATCACCGAGAACGAAAGTTCTTGCCAGTTTCGCATTTCAATGACCCCGCGATCTTGCAGCCCCAACTCCAAGAGAGCTTTCTGCATCAATGCGGTTTGTTCTTCTAAACTTGCCTGAGTGCTCGGCGTCAGGTGAGGATCGCGAAGGTCAAAATCTGTTTGTTCGCTGCCACGTCCTGAAGTGACCGGTCGCTCCTTAGAAACCGACCGTTTTGCGGTTGCAGCGTATCGCCTTGTACTGCTGCGGCACTCGTTTATCAAGATCCTTTTCATCCACGCCAAAAACTCCCCTTTGGTGCTGCCTCGAAATTCAGGAAGTTGTCGATTGGCAATCAACATCGTTTGTTGCACGACATCTGAAGCGCCAAACTTTTGCATTATTTTCGGATTCAAGTCCTGATTGGCGATCAGAAGAAGATACTTCTGGCATACTTCGAAAAGCTGCCCCATCGCCTCCGAATCGCCAGACTTCGCCTTGTCCAGAATCGCATCAAAATCCTGAGACGCAGACGGAAATCCTGATTTGTCAGCGTGACCTGATTGCGACATCCGCAGCTTTCGTTGAGCCGACTCCAACGAAGTAGATCCGCGCTTGCGCAACGCATCACGAGCCAGCTGTTTTGGATTGGGATTCCCGATTCTAGCCAAAATTGCGTCACCTTGCGAAAGTTCTCTCAGCAGAAAAAGTGCGGTGAACTTAAATCGAAGCCCACAAAACACAAGATTCACAAACTTTAGAATCCGGACAGAAATTCCGTCCGATCTAGCTAGAAATCCCCACCTGTGGAAAACAACTTTTTCCTCTGGAGACAAAGATGAACTATCTCTCTACCACGCTTACCGCCACTTTCATGTTTTTGGCAACGACTTTGTCTTGGCACATTCAATCATGTGATGCTGACATCGTTTTTGATTTTACACCTGAGCCGGCAGACTTTTCATACGAGGACGGCTCCCAACATAGAGGGTTTCTGACCCGTGAGGGAATTACTGCGAGCCTCACCGGCCATTCCGATTCAGGGCTATTCATCGCTCTTGGCAAAGTTTTTCTGTCAGACGGCGGCATCGGAGTATCAATTATCGATGGAACAAATAATGACGAGTTCAAAATTGATCTTGCCATGAGCGACAACTTTGGCGATGTCAATGAACGTCTATTGTTGAGCTTCGACCAAACGGTTCAATTGACGGGAGTTACGCTTTCAGGCTTGGCAAATGGTAGCCATGCAGAATTGATCGGAGGTCCAGAATCGTCAGTAACCATCCTTGGCGATTTGTTCGGCACTTCCAACACACTGGACAATTTCGACTTGACCACTGCCAATATTACGCTCAACGCGGGCGAACAAATTGGAATTGGCTACGTGTCGGGAGAATTCCAAGTCGCTGGATTCTCAGTGTCAGCCGTGCCTGAGCCGAGCAGTTTGATTCTGGTTTCGCTGGTCGCGGGTTTCGTTCTAACTAGGCGAAAACGCAATTTGCAATAAAGCTTGGCGCACAAAAACGAAAAGCAATGCCAGCTCATTTCCGTTTGGTTACAATTCGCTTTTGGTTTTCACTCGCTTCTTTCTGTCGGTTTTCGAGCAACCTTGTTGCGATAGAGCGATCCATCGATTGCCGACTTCATTTCTTCTGGCTTCGATAGATAGTCGCTTCCCAAAAAATCGACGACCTCATTGATCGTGGTGTCCGGTTCACCAATCAAAGAGGGATACTCGACCAAGATATGCTCGACATTTTTTGCTTCCTTAAGCCAATTGACTGACTCAGCGCGATGTCTTGCCAGTTCCCGAACGAGTCGACTCTCCTCAACTTCAGCACCCTCGGTCCCAAGTCTTTGAATCATCTTTGTTTGTGAGGCAGCAATTTCACGTACCGGACGCATCATGAAAATCACTTTGTACGTGTGCTGCCGAGGCATCTTGTCCAACAACATGGAAATGGCCTTGAGCGCTTTCCCATTGTATTCAACGTCATCAAGCAACTCCGGTTTCTCACCGATCTGTTTGATGGCTTCCCACTCAAAGTATCCTTTAGGATTGTCAGTATCCGCCTCCCGCATACCATCGGAGATGACATCCATTCCGCCCGCAACCAACATCTGCATCATGAGCGAGGTTCCAGATCGCGGTAAGCCAGATACTAAGACAAATGTCTTGCCTGATTCCTCAACGGGATCATGTGGGGACGGACGCTCCTTGAGCAGTGTCTCCATACGAGCCGATTCATCGGCAATTTCGGGAATCTCAAACTCTTCATGAACTCGTTTCTTACTTTCACTCCGCTTTGTTTCCACAAAACTGCTCAAAACCGCCACCTTTCTCATGTGTTCATCAGCAAGCTTTTCCTTACCAAGCATGCCGTAGACTTTTGCCAGCCAACGGTGCGGATGAACGACCTTGGGTGCGAACTTCGCTGAGTTTCTGAAGGCTAGGGTTGCCTTCTCGAAGTCTTTCTTCCTCGACAACGCAATCCCAAGACTCAAGTGCGCTTTGGGAAGACGATGAATCAAACCGAGCGCACTGAGTGCTGCGTCAATGCATTCATCAACCCGTCCGGTTCGAAGATAAACATGTGCAAGACCCTGATAAGCCAATGCGAGATCGGGATGAAGTTCAATTGCTTGAAGGTAGGACTTTTCTGCCTGCTCCCAGTTCCGCAGCTTGGAAAACACGTCGCCGATTTGCGCGTGCAGCTTTGGAAATCGGGGAGAGCGACGAGACGCCATCGCGAGAGACTTCAGGCCTTTCTGATTCTCACCAAGTGCAAGCTGGATTTTTGCGTAGATGATAATTACCTGGTAAGTCGAAGTCGTTTCCAGTTCAAACGAGTTCTCAATCAACTTGCTGGCCTGCTTCAAGTACCCGGCACGATAATAGCAATCCGCCAATTGGATGATGAATCGATTTTCCCAAGGAGCACGCTGAAGCAACTCTTCCAAAATGGTCTTTGCCTCATCATTTCGATTCTGCCAAATCAAACAACGACAAAGGTTGTATTGCGCTTCAGTTTTGGCAGCGAGAGCTTGCTTCTCTTTGTCGCCTCCGAAATCTTCGACGTAGCCCAGCGCGACGAACTGTTTGAGCAATTCTTCGGATTTCGCGCTGGAGACTGTTTCATTCCCGTCGGGCATTCCGTGGTCGCCAGGCACATCATCCCATGACGGGATCGTTTCAGTTTGGGCCGGATTCTCGAACGCTTCAATCAGAACACGCCCATCCATATCCTGACCAATTGGTAGACCGTACAAATGCAACAAAGTTGGCCCAACGTCAATAAGGCTGGCTCCATAGATCCGCTCGTCTTTCTTGATGCCGGGTCCTTTCATTACCAGAATTCCGTACTGCCGGTGCCAAACCGCTGGACCGGCAGGTTCACGCGGCGTTCCCAGCGGACGAAAAGCGCCGGATTGAAAACCGTGGTCCGAACACAGTACGACGGTTGTATCGTCGTCGGCCAACTCAAGAATTCGGGCCAGCATCATGTCATGAAATTGATAGGCGCCTTTGATGACGTCTTTGTACATCTCGAAATCTTCTTCGGAAATACGATCCAGCTTGGGAGGATGGTATTCCATGAACCCATGCGAAAAGTGATCGATGCCGGTGTAGTAGATCGCCATGAAATCCCATGGCTCCATTTCCATCACGCCCGTTGCAATCGAATGCGTCGTCATCATTTCGGCAAAGGTTTTCGCGAATGAACTGAGTCGCTTGTCTTTCTTCTGATCAATTTCGGGAGCATTGGGAATAAAGGGGAGAATGTGTTCCTGCCCCATTTCATTGGGAAAGAACTTCATTTCAGCATATTTCTGTTCTTTTTCTTCCGGGTGTATCGTGCCGGGCGTAATCTGCCACCCTGATTCGGGATCAATTCGAACACCGTTAAAAAGGTTGGATACGACGCAACCGTTGATCTTTTCTGCCGGATGGCTTGCCCACCAATTGATGACGTTGGATTTTATCCCGCTTTGGGAAAAGATATTCCAAATGGCTTTTGTCTTGCGAGAAAGACTTGAATACGGCCGAGCACCTCCAGCTTCATCGGGCTCGACGAATCCGTGAATCCCGTGCTTGTCGGCGAATTTACAAGTGGCGACGGAATTCCATAGCATTGGAGAGAGGACCGGTTGCAGCGTCGCAAGATTTGCAATGGTCCCTTCATTAACAAGGCTCTCGAGAGTTGGAAGAAGACCGGCATCCATCAATGGGTTGATGTGTTCCCAGTCGGCCCCGTCCCATCCAATGAGAAGAACCTTCTTCTTTTTTGTATCGGTCATGAATTGTGCTTTCAGATTGAATCACTATTGGAATCAAAATCGGCAAAAAAAAAGCCACTCGCTGAGGCGCGAGCGACTTATTAATTGATTCTCGATTTGAACAAGAACTAACTGGCCAAAGACAGCTTCTTGCGTCGGGTTGCCAAAACCCCAACTGCTCCAAGAGCCAAAAGTCCAAGCGAACTTGGCTCTGGCACTGCTGAAATAGTTTGGCCAGTGGCAATCGACTCACCGACCATTCCCCAAGCGTATTCTTCGATCGTGTACGTGTTTACCGGAGCGTCGCCTGCAGCGGTTACGCGAGCCCAACCAAACTGAGTTCCGGCACCAGCGTCGAACGAGAATCCGATAAAACCTGAAGTGTCTGAGAATTGGCTGCCTGCGTAGCCAGGACCGAACGCCAAAGTTCCGAAAACGCCACCAGTGGGCTGAGTCGAAACATTGACACCAGACGCCAGATTCGAAACGTAGTTAAAACCGTTGGCTGAGAATCCAACGATATTTCCGTAGGCAGCTCCGTTGTTAAAGACGCCAACTTGCGCACCAGCGCCTGGGTGGTAGAAGTTCAACGCGGCACTTCCATCGAGTGCGTAATAGAAATCGTTGTCTGTTGTCCAAGTGGAACCGACGACGACGTGAGTGATCTCAGCTTCAGCTGTGTCGGCACCGGAAGTCAATGCCGCAACTCCAGCGGCTGAATAGGTTGCCCAACGCTTGATTGAAAGTTTGCTTTCAGATGATTCTTGTTTCATGATATTGTTTCCATAGAATGAGGATCTAAGATTGCGCGTCGCGTGGAGTGGCGGAAATACGCTGTTATATTAAAACATAATTACACTTTGTGCCCGATACAACTGTCGCAATCGGAAAACTCGGAAATAAAGACCGATATAATCCGCACATCGGCGGTCGCAGACGTCACCTCGTCGCTACCGCTCGAGACACACGAATGAGCACCACTGAGACTCGATAGTGGTTCTGTTGAGCTCCCATCTCCGAAACGACTTAAACCAAACCGGCAACGCGTTTTAGCAGCGGGACAATTTTTGAGAATCGAAGCAATGAAGACGATTTCAATATTCTCTATTTGGCTGCTTTCTGTCACCGCCTACATTTCCCAACAAGAACAACTACACAGCTCTTCTGCCGCTACGTCACAATTCGACGTCCATCCAGAACTCAACGTCGCACTTTTCGCGGCCGAACCGTTCTTGGCTAATCCGACCAACATCGACGTTGATCATCTTGGCCGCGTCTGGGTTTGCGAAGTCATCAACTACCGCCAGAAAATTGCCAACGGAGACATTCCGGAACGAACGGAGGGTGATCGGATCATCGTCGTTGAAGATTCCGACGGCGATGGATCAGCAGACAAAACGCATGTCTTCTATCAAGGTCGCGACGTGGACTCGGCTCATGGTATTTGCGTGCTTGGAAATCGCGTGATCGTTTCCGCGAACGATTCAGTGTTCTATTTGATCGATGACGACGGCGACCTGAAAGCTGATCGCAAAGAACTGCTGTTCACCGGCATCGGAGGAACGCAGCACGATCATGGCATCCACGCGTTTGTGTTTGGCCCGGACGGAAAACTGTATTTCAATTTCGGCAACGAAGGGAAACAAATCTGCGATGCGGGTGGCAAACCGATCGTCGACAAGGCTGGCAACGTCGTTAAAGATTCCATCCGACCGTACCAGCAAGGCATGATCTTCCGCTGCAATCTCGACGGAAGTGAATTCGAAACGCTCGCGTGGAACTTTCGCAACAACTGGGAAGTCGCCATCGACTCATTTGGCACGCTGTGGCAATCCGACAACGACGACGACGGAAATCGATCGACTCGAATCAACTACGTGATGCCATACGGTAATTATGGCTATCGAGACGAAACCGACGGAAGCGGCTGGCGAGCGGATCGCACTGGCATGAACACCGAGGTTCCACTGAAGCACTGGCACTTAAACGATCCTGGAGTGATGCCGAACTTGCTACAAACTGGAGCCGGTTCGCCGACAGGCATTTGCATTTACGAAGGCGATGCACTTCCCGACGTGTTCCAAAATCAGATGATTCACTGCGACGCTGGGCCAAACATTGTTCGCAGTTATCCAGTTGAAAACGACGGGGCAGGATACAAAGCGTCGACCGTCAATATGGTTGATGGCGCAAAGAAGAACCAATGGTTCCGACCGTCGGATGTTTGTGTTGCTCCTGATGGAACGTTGATTATTGCCGACTGGTACGACCCCGGCGTTGGTGGTCATCGAATGCGTGATGTTGAACGCGGACGACTCTTTCGCGTGACTTCAAAAGGCTCCAACAAATCGTACTCTGTGAAAGAAGAACTGAAGGAAGACAATGCAATCGCGTGGCTCAAGAGCCCGAATCAGGCTCGACGATTTTTGGCTTATGATTTAATCAAACGTTCGCCTCCAACAAAAGTCATCGACAAACTTTGGGAAGTCTGGCAATCCGACCCCAACCCACGGTTCCGCGCAAGAGCCATGTGGATGCTCGGCGAAGTCGTAAAAGAGCGAGGTAAGCTTGAGTCGATCGTTGATGCGGGTCTCGCAGATTCCGACCCAAACATTCGTATCGCGACATTGCGTTTTTGTCGTCGATATCACGCGAAGCTGGAGTTCGGCGAGATGCAAAAAAAATTCAACCTACAAGATCCAAATCCCCAAGTTCGTCGCGAGATCGCGGTTGGTTTGCGTGAGATGCAACCGTCGGACCTTCCCGGCCAATGGATTGAACTTACCAAGAACCACGATGGTTCTGATCGATGGTATTTGGAAGCTTTGGGAATTGCCGCCGAAGGTCACTGGGACGAATGCCTGGAACTGCTGACTCGCGCCAAGAGCGAAGGAAACATCAGCGAGCCTGCCTTTCGCGATCTGGTTTGGCGTTCGCGAGGGAGCCAAACGCCAGAACTATTGGCATCCATCATTCAACAGGAAGATGTTTCGGATGTCGAAACGCTTCGCTACTTCAGATCGTTTGATTTCGTAAAGGCATTTGCAACCGAGCCCGTTCAAGTTGCAGCCGACGCCAGTTTGCAAGAGCTGGGCTTTACTAACATCGGATCGGACCCGAAATCAACCGTCATCTTTCGCGAATCGAGTCGCCGCATCAAACTCGATTCGCTCACAAAAGATCAGCGTGCAAAAATCGACAACATGATGGACAATTGTAAAGACGATCTCTTCGTCGAACTGGCTCACACCTTCGGCACAGAACAACGCGACAAGAAGCTACTCAAGCTTGCCCTTGAAAATTCTGATGATCAACTCGGCGCCGACGCAATGGCAACGTTAATGAAGCGGAGAAAACTCGGACAAGTTCAGTACGCTCTGGAGCAGGCCGACGAAGTGCAGTTCGAAAAATATGTCAGTACGTTAATCCGATGTGGACGAAAGCAAGGCGGACATGTGCTTGCCGGATATTCCGATCGAAAAGAAAATCCGATGGAAAGACGAGTCGCTGCCGTTCGTGCGCTTGGGAAAACGAACTCTGGCGCTGGCGACTTATTATGGCGAGTCCAAAACAAGAAGAACGATCCGGATCTTGATCCCGTCATCGCCGCGACGCTTCATAGCGTTCCTTGGGGATACATTCGCGACGCGGCGTCTCAACATTTCCCGCTTCCGCCATCCAAAGACGCCAAACCAATGCCCGCGATTTCAGATTTGAGCACGCGAGTCGGAAACGATAAAAATGGAAAGCTCGTTTTCGCCGGCGCTGGAACCTGCGCCAAATGCCACATCGTCAACGGCAAGGGCGTTGAGATTGGCCCCGATTTGAGCGAAATCGGTGATAAGCTTTCTCGAGAAGCAATGTTCGAATCGATTCTGTTTCCTTCTGCTGGAATCAGTCACAACTATGAAAACTGGATCGTCGCGAAAAACGATGGAGAAATTGTGTCCGGACTATTGCTCACGAAAACGGATTCGAACACGACGATCAAAGACATCAATGGATTAGTTCACAAGATCAACGCCAACGAGATCGAAGAACAAAAACGATTGAAGCTTTCGCTGATGCCCGCTGATCTGGTCAAGGAATTCAGCGAACAGGACTTGATCGACCTCGTCGATTATCTGATGACACTGCGAAAGGCGAACTAGTAAAGTAGATCGCCTCCCCAGAGCGGTTGTTCTTTAAACCGTGCCGTTGATGTACGCTTGGGTCAGTTCCCAAACGGAGTCTCCGACCGACACGCCGAGATCTCTTCCATTCACATCACCTTCAATAAAGTGAATACCACCGAACAGTCGTGACTCGCCAGCCTCATCGGCTGCCGCAGAAAAAGTATCCCATTCAAGAGTCGTGTCGACCGCTGGCGTCGTCCCGGGCTCAAACGCTGAAGAACCGGAAGGGAACGTTACCGATCCACCAAAATCATCGCTTCCAGTAAATAGCTGCAAAATGGTCGCTCCAGCAGCACTAAACGCACTGTGCCCCGAAGTGTATTCGGCAAACGGAGGCGATGGATCTCCTCCTGGCACTTGGTAAGTCAGAAAATCGGTCGCGAGGATCGTTTCAGTTCCGCCCGTTTCGGGTGACCAAGCTTCGATGGCGTATCCGCCAAGCGTCGCGTTGTACTCTCCAATTAATCCAAGCTCACCCAATTCACGAATAGCGCGCACGGGCCGAACATAGTCATACGCAACTTTCGATTCCCAAGTCGCTACACCAGCGTCGAATGCCGCGTTGCCCAACGCGAAGAACATCTGAGCGTCCTGGTCGATCGAGTGATCGTCACGGGCAGACACATACTGTCCAAATGTCATGAAGGTTCCCGGCGGGAACGAAGTACCACCGCCATCTTCCCAGAATTCAGCAATCAACTTTTCTTTGTCAGTCAGATTTGCACTGAATTCGACAACCTCTTCGGCCTGAACAATGAATTCAGGGTTGATGATGGTTCCGACAATTGATGAATCGATATCAACGATGCTTCCGTTGCCCAAGGTGATTGTTTGAGCATCGAGATCGACCTCTCCATCGACCAACAGAAACGGCTGAGGCGCTTCGGGACGGAATTCACTTCCGGATGAAAGTGGGAATGATTCAACTTGTCCCCACTGTGGAGTAAGGAAAGATTGAATTCGATCCTCTTCGCCAGGGATTGAATCAATCGGAACAAATTCCGGAGTCCAGAACTCGATATCATCAGCATCGCCAACCGGATTTTGAGCCGTGTATCCTGTCGTGTCGGAGTAGGGCACGCCGATCGTTCCGTTGGGATCATCGCCCAGCTGGTTCGATCCGTCTTCGCGCCGTGCGGCAAGAATGACTTCCGCCATACGGATTCCAATCCCTGCCGGCGTCGTTACATCAGTTGACGTGTTGTTCGGATTGAGCCCAAGGTCCAGCATTAGGCTCTCAAAATCTGAAGCCTGTGCCGCGAACAGGTCTTCAAGGACACGATACGCCGCAAAACTCATCGCGGTCTTTTTATTGCTGTCTGTGTTTTCGCTTTCAGGACGTTGCAGCGTATCATCGAGGCCCGTCGAAATCGCAACCGCATCGTAGGCCGACCAAGCGTCGTACATCGCCGTGTGCATCATCGCATAAGCTCGCGATGCAATCGTCGGCCCCGGTGAGGTCTCGATCACGGCGCCTTGCACGGCTCCGTCCCAGATGACTGAAATACTTCGCGTTGGGTCCTGAATCGAAACCGTTTGAGCAACGGTGTCCAACTCCAATTCAATGAACGAAGTATTGAATACCGTTGCCAACTCGGACATGCCTGCCTGCAACTCAGTTGCGGTGAAAGCTCGAAGGTCGTTTCCGACATCAAACAGCGAATCAGAGAGTTGATCAATCGTTACATCAACGCCACCATCTTGATTGGGGCTGTCGTATTCGACCTCAGTCGTCTGAACGTTTGCAACAATATTGAAATCATTGGTGGCCAACATCGCTGTGTCATAGCCTTGGCGACCACGAACCGAAAATCGATTGATATAGTTCGAATCAACCGACTCATAACGATCGGCTCCATCACCCATTTCCACGAACATGCTATCCATGAAATTTGAGTCGTTTACCAGTAGCGTGTCGTGACCAAACTGCCCTCGAAAACGAGTGACACCTTCAACGTGTACTGAATCAAGTGCAAACGCATCCATGCCAGCTCCGGCGAATAGGCTAACATCGCCCGCGATTCCGACGCGGTCAAATAGGACCGAATCATGGTTCGCTCCAGCATAGACAACCACGTCGGTGTAGTAGCCACCGATTGAATAGAGCGAATCTTCTCCGTGACCGAGCGAAACAACGAGCCTTCCATTGGCGGCGGCGCTTCGTCCATCAAGGGTAACGGTGTCATCGCCAGCATTGGAGTAGACGAAAACATTCAAGATTTCGTTCGAGGCAAATTCAGCCGCGAAGTCGTCCGAAAATCTGACGGAGGTCCCCTCCTGGCCTTGAACGAGTTGCTCTGGAGTGGCACTGTTTAGGCTAATCGAGAACTGATTGTCACCAGAGTCTCCGACAACGAACAAATCCTGACCGTCGAGGCGGGCGAACACGTCGCCGGCAAGCAATTGTCGTCGCTCGAGGCTACCGTACTGCAAATGATGGGGCGTTTCTCGTGATTTCATGGCTGGCTCCGCGTGGCTCAAAGTGTGAATTACATTACACTTAACGAGAACTTGCGCAACCCTCCACTCCGAACTACCGATTTTCGCGGAACAAATGTTGAAAAATCTAAATCAACGCTTCAGGAATGGGAGCGTCGTTTACTTGCGCGAGAGGCTTTTCGCCTTTGAGGCAATTCAAGAGGTTTTGAGTGGCCATTACTGCTTGTCGCTCCACCGATTCATAGGTTCGAGAACCGATGTGCGGAGTGATCACGCAGTTTGGCGCTTTCAACAGGGGATGATCAGCCGGAGGTGGTTCCTGATCAAGGACATCTGTTCCGTAGCCTCCCACCTGTCCGGATTCTAATGCGGCAACCATGTCGGCTGTGTTGACCAGTTCGCCACGGGCACAATTCAAAATCATGACTCCCTTTTTCATCGTCGCCATTGAGGCAGCGTTGATCATGTTTTCTGTTTCAGGGGTCAGGTTTGTGTGCAACGAAATGATGTCACACGTCGTAAAAATATCCTGAAGCGTTGTGGCTTTTTCAATTTCGTTGTCCTTGGAAAAATCTTCAGGCCAATACAGATCAAAACCCATCACTGGCATAGCGAATGCTCTGGCCCGAATCGCGACTTCCTTTCCAATTCGCCCCAAACCAACGATGCCGATCTTCTTTCCCATTAGCTCGTTTCCAGTGAGCCGTTTCCAGTTTCCTTCGCGGACATAATTTACTTCTTCAACGAACTTGCGCGAAAGACTGAGCATCAACGCAAAGTTATGCTCCGCGACCGTGGTGTGATTTACACCGGGACAGAACAACAATGGAATGCCTTTTTCGGTCGCATATTTGACGTCAATTTTATCGACGCCAATCCCGTATTTCGAAATGATCTTCAAACGTGGCAAACTCTTATCGATAACGGCTTGCGTGATCATGTCGTCGCCGCAAAGAAACGCATCGAATTCGCCCGCGAGCTCCAGCATTTTCTCTTCTGATAGCGGCCCACGTTCGCGATGAATTTCTGCACCAATACTGTCCAGCAGTTCGTGGTGAGGCCCTGGCGTGTCTTGATAGGAGGTCGTTGTAAGCAGAATTTTAGGCATGGATTGGTCAGTTATTGTGTCAGGTATCATTTGAAAGGATCGATTTTAAGTTAACGCGTTTGATTGACGAGCCTACAATCTGGGCTCCGCTCATTTTTTACATCTTTCCCTGACAAGCCACCTCATGAATGTTGCTCAAATCATCGAAGCCAAACGCAACGGTATTGAACTCGATGCTAAATCGATCGATCAACTGATTGCTGGCTATGCGGACGGCTCAGTTCCAGACTACCAAATGTCCGCCTTTGCCATGGCGGTCTATTTTCAATCGATGACGGAACCGGAGATTGTCGCGCTGACGAAGGCGATGATTGATTCAGGCGAACGACTGTCGTGGGATTCTGCGAAACCTTCGGTTGACAAGCATTCTACCGGTGGCGTTGGTGACAAGATCTCGATCGTTTTGGCTCCGATGTTGGCATGCTGCGACGTAGAAGTCCCGATGATTTCTGGCCGAGGCCTTGGCCCAACCGGCGGCACGCTCGACAAGCTCGAATCGATTCAAGGCTATCGAACTGAGCTTTCTGGTGACGAGTTCCGCAGCATCGTAAATTGGTGCGGTTGCAGCATCGCGAGTGCGAGTGCAAAACTCGCTCCGGCGGACCGCAAACTTTATTCGCTTCGAGACGTAACGGCGACCGTTCCATCGATCCCGCTGATCGTCGGCAGCATCCTGAGCAAGAAGATCGCAGCCGGTGTCGACGCGTTGGTCTTGGACGTCAAATGGGGCAGTGGAGCTTTCATGAAAACGATGGACGACGCAAAGAAACTGGCCGAGATGCTGGTCTCCGTCGGCAACCAACTGGGAACGAAAACGATCGCCGAAATTTCCGACATGAACCAGCCATTGGGAAAGATGATCGGTAATGCAGTCGAAATTGACGAATCGGTTGCAGTACTCGAAGGCGGTGGACCAGACGACGTTCGTAAACTGTCGCTGCTGCTCGGCAGCAAACTACTCGTAGCTTCCGGCGTCGAATCTGATCAAGCCGCAGCAGCAAAACGACTTCAAACGACGATCGATGACTCAACGGCGTTAAAGAAACTTACCGAAATGGTGGAAGCTCACGGTGGCGATCTGCACCAACCGCGCAACAGAGCGACAGCTCATCCGGTGACGTCAATCGAATCGGGCACCGTCACGCGAATCAATACCGATCGACTTGGGTTGGCAGTTATTGAAATGGGAGGCGGACGTAAAAAGATCGGTGATCCAGTCGACCATTCCTGCGGCATTGAATTCCTAGTCCGCATCGGTGACCAGATCGCAAAAGACGATGCGATCGCAAACGTCTTCTGCGACGCTAAGCTTGCACCGATGGCGACTAACCTTGTCGGCGCAGCGATTGGAATCGAACCGGCATAGAACCGTCCTACACCAACGGGCGATGGCTTCTTAGCCCATTGCTCCCGTGCAAGCGGCACAGCCACCGCCGCAACCGCAGCCACCAGTGCCTGAGGAATCCTCACCTGATTCTGTCAACTCGACCAGAGTCCCGAAGGCTTCACCATCGGTCTGAGAAAAATCGCTATCGAGCACGATCGAAACTTGATTCGCATTAAGTTCGTCCCCGCTGGCCATCAAATTATTGGAATCCGAAACATGATTCAGGCCGAGATTGTGTCCAATTTCATGAGCCGCAACCCGAGCAATGACATCACGGCCATTCGCGAAAGATAGCAAGTTTTCACCCGCGTGCATTGTAATTCCGTTCGCGTCAAGAAATGCGAGTCCGTTGGCTGTGTTGGCCGAAACCTCTTCGAAGCCCGGAACGCGATTCACAAAATATAGGTCAATAATTTGCCCATCAACGTGACCAACGCCAGCGGTATCTCCCTGACGAACGATAGAATTCAGATCTTCCTGTAGCCGTACTCCATTACCAGTACCGAAATTAAAGAATGTGCTGTTGATGGTTCTTTCGTCAAGAAACTCGACATCGATTCCGGCCTGAAGATAGATCTCATCGATTTCGCGTCTGATATCAAACGATTGCTCATCGTCACCAAAATAGACCGCCGTGTTAGAGCCATTGTCATCCGACACAATGATCGGCTGGACGTAGACTCGTTTCGTCACTTCAGCGGCAGCTTCTCGAACGCCATCTGAAAAGATAAAGCTCTCAGCACCGCTAACGCGATCGAGGCCTTCGTCACCCGTCGTGTCTCTGACAATAAGCTGGTCACCATCACTGGTCACCACAAATTTCGAATAGTCTCCTGCAAATGTAACCCGATCGTTGCCGCCGACTCCCAATTGGATCAAGTCATCGCCCGCACCGCCGAGTGCTCGATCACTACTGTCGCCAACGATCGTATCGTTTCCGATATCGCCAAGCACAACGTCGCTTGCGGTGCCGCCTTCAACATAGTCATCGCCCGCGTCTCCATCGACTCGGTCGGCGTTGTTACCACCAAAAAGACGATCATTTCCATCGTTGCCACGAATCACATCGTTACCAGCATCCCCATAAACGACGTCGTCGCCTTCGTTGGAAAACAGCAGATCATTCCCTTCTCCTCCGCGAATGTCGTCATTGCCCTCGCCGCCGTAAACAATGTCATTCCCCTCTCCAACAACAATGTCGTCATCGCCTTCATCGCCGAGTGCCCGGTCGTCGCCATCGTTTCCTTGCAAGATGTCATTACCCAACCCGCCGCGAACCGTATCGTCGCCGGCCTCGCCATAGATGGTATCGTTGTCGTCCTGGCCGAATAAGCGATCATTGCCCTCGCCGCCATAGATCTCATCAGCTCCGAAATGCCCGAACACGGTATCGTCGCCTTCACCTCCAAAGACCACGTCATCGCCAAATCCCGCGACCAAATTGTCATCGCCCCCTTCACCGTGCAGTTCGTCATTACCACCAAGGCCAAAGATCGCATCGTTGCCGCCGCCACCAAACAAAATGTCGATGCCATCGTTGCCAATCAGTCGATCGTTTCCGCCAGTTGAAACCAGCAAGTCATTACCATTGCCTCCAAACAATCGGTCTGTTCCGCCAGCGGTTCGCAGCTCGTCATCGCCGTCATGACCTACTGCAAGCGTGTCGATATCGGTCGAGTTGTCAAAAACATCATCGCCACCACTTCCAAAAAACTCAATCGCGGAAACTTGCGACAGAACAAATTCTTCGTTGAGATCCCCGCTCAGAAATAAAGAACTTCCGGACGCATCAACATTGACCGTGTTAGCTAGGGCATCACCGAAGATCGAAAGTGTGCCACTGGACAGCGTTGCAGACACCGCGAGCAATCGCCGGTCTTCCAAAACGCTGTACTGGAATTTGTGTTTATGGTTGCTTGACATAGTTGGCCTCGCGATGGACGGTTCGTCACGGTACCGAGATCTAGATCCCGAGTCTCCATCAGAAACATAGGTCGCAAGGGGCGCATTTGCGGAGAATCTCTTTTTTTTGGTTGCGACTTTTCGATATTTGGCATCGCGAATGTGAAAGTTTTCGCAATGTTGATTTATTGCAACATCGGCATCGAGCTTTGAGTCACAACGTCACATGAGAACTTGGCTCAGTCCGTCGAGCATTGCTGGGCTTCGACAGCTGAAACCGCAAGACAACCCCTAAGCCGAAAGGAGACCCAACACTGAAGCCAAGGGCATACTCGATTGATCCGGAGGTACTAGTCGATGTCGATTACTTTTTCGTCGTCAGAATATGAGATCACTATGGGGTCCGTATGGCCCCAAATATAGTAGATGTCAGTTGAGTCTTGGTTGGTGTGCGGTTGACCAAGAAGAGCATGCACCTTTCTCTTCGGCATCTCTACCTCAATCCAATTCGCTGCATCTTGAGAAATAAATTTGTGGCTTATCGAATCGAATGCAATTACTGCAGCGATGGCCAGCGCTGTGCAAGACGAAAGGACAATGACATTTATTCTTTGAGCCCACATAGTTTTACATTCTTATGTTGCAGAGTGACTTTCGATCCACCGTCTTTGACAGTCTGGATAACGAACTACGATCTATCTGTGCGCGAGTCCGCAAGACAATTGATGTGTGTTGCCGCGCACCGATAGTTCGTGCGTTAAACTTTGTCGCCATTCGAGAATTGCCAACTTGATTTTAACGGAGCGAAGAATGGATTGCCAGCTTAGACTTGAATTGAGTTCAATCACCGGCGCAGACGGCCAGTGATTTTCGGTAGTCTTGTAAAGCCGCATCGCGCGAGGCTCCATTGCCACATGTTCGAGATGCAAACTAAAGGAATCTCAAACGTCACTTGAAAAAGACACGGGGACCGGTCCGCTTGGGTAACCGAAAATACTCCGTTCCACACTCCGATGTTGCGATGGTGATCGTCTACAATCGCGGATCAACCGGTTCACTTTCAAGGGCCAGTACTCCGAAGACGCATTCGTGAACTTTGCGAAGTGGCTCACGGGCCACAAACCTTTCCAACGCTTCAATTCCCAGTGCGAATTCCCGAATCGCCAGCGAGCGCTTACGGCCAAGGTGGCGTTGCCTCAATCGCGACAAATTCTCAGACGTGTCGTAGTCAGGACCGTAAATGATTCGCAAGTATTCACTGCCGCGAACTTTTACCGCCGGCTGACATACGTCCGAACGCCCCTTCGTCGGCCTAGTCAGTTCAATGAAGTCCAACGGCTTCACGACCATTCCTTCACCGCCAGTTGAAGTCAACTCACGCCACCAGTTCTCTCCCGCCGCGACACTGGCCGGATCAGATAAGTCAACTTTCAGGTGTCGTGTTGTGAAAAACAGATGCGATGAATCCGCTTCGCAGAACTTTGCAATTTCAGACATGTGCCAAAGATGATCGCGATCGACGTGAACTGATTTTTCAGTCGCCAAGATATGAAATGGAGCCAATCTCAAATCTTCGATCGAGTCCACTGGCCAGCAGTATTGTCGGTAGGCATTGGTGAACTTTTCGACGTTGTTGCCGGTCGTTGAAAACCTTTCCAACAAGCCTTCAATGGAGGCAACTGATTCAGATGATTCTAATCGCGCTGCAGCCTCCTGAAGACTGGCAACAACTGCCGGAACTGCCTGCCGTGCGGCAGCTCCAACGGCAGCGTACTGGTTTTGCAGCAGGTCCTGAGCCTTCGCAGACCAAGGCATCAACTCACAATCGAGGCAAACCCAATTGGTTTCAAACACGTCCCAAAATCCTGATTTCTCCATCGCTTTGGCCAGACGCGAAATCAGTGCCCCTTCCGTTTCCAGATCGTTGAAGAAGCGACGCCCCGTTCGCGTGTAAACAATCCCTTGCTCACCCGTTTCGATTCCGAATCGCGATTTCGCTGACTCAGCATCACGGCAAACGACGACGACAGCCCGCGAACCCATGTGTTTCTCTTCGCAGACCACCGTTTCGACGCCAGCTTTTCGGTAGTAGTCAAAAGCCTCCGTCGGATATTCGAGAAAACTCTCTCGGGAGCTGGATTCGCACGGCGACATCGTTGGCGGGAGATAGATCAACCACTTCGGATCAGCTGCGAAGCGGCTCATGACTTCCAGCGCCGCCGTTGAATTCTGTTCCTTAATCGTGATATTGTTTCTTAGACGCGTCGATACAATTCGCTTGCCGATGACATCATCTGCGTCAAGCAAATCGTCATCGATCTGCTGCGAAGTGAGACTCACCGGATCAAGCGATCCAAGCGCCAACGGTTTCGCCGGTTCACACCAAACTTTGATGGCCCGAACATCAACCAGTTCCTGTTCGGGATATCGAAGCGCCGTTAGCTTTCCGCCAAACACGCAACCGGTATCAATGTCGATCGTTTTGTTCAGCCACTGCGCGACAGGAATTGGAGTATGTCCGTAGACGACCATCGCGTCGCCCCGATAATCGCTTGCCCAGTTATGTCGCACCGGCAATCCGAATTCATCGATCTCGCCAGTCGTTTCACCGTAAAGTGCAAACGAACGAACTTTCCCTGATCCGCGACCGTGCATGTGTTGCGGTAGGCCGGCGTGAGCAACGACGACCTTTCCGTCATCCAGCACATAGTGACTGATTAGGCTGTCAAGAAATTCAGCCAGTTCCTTTTGAAAGCTAGAGCGATCCTCCGCTGGAATTCGGTCGATATCGGCCAGCGTTTCGGCCAACCCGTGCTTAACCGCGACATCTTTGCCGCGAAGCTTTCGAAGAAGTTTCACATCGTGGTTCCCCGGAACGCATATAGCATTTCCAGATCGAACCATGTTGCGAACGACGCTCAAACAGTCGACAGCTCGCGGTCCGCGATCGATTAGGTCTCCGACAAAGACGACTTTGCGGCCCTCTGGATGCGCGAAACAGTAGTCCGACCAGCCAGGAGAATTCTTCGGTGGATCGATTTCTTGATATCCAAGTTTCACCAACAGTGATTCGAGCTCATCGTAGCAACCGTGCACGTCGCCGATGAAGTCGAATGGACCGTGTTCTTCGGTCTTGTCATTCCAGAGCGGAACTCGCTCGAACCGGGCAGCATCAACTTCTTCGACGGATTCCATAATGTGGACGTGTCTGAAGCCTTCCCGTTTCAATCGTCGTAGGGAGCGCCTGAGAGAGGACCGTTGATTGCGAATGACGTGTGGTCCAAAATTTCTGTCAGACCGATTTTCGTTTCGCGTCTGGCAGACTTTTTCAGGCAGATTCAACACGATCGCAACAGGCAAGACGTGGAACTCACGAGCCAACGCAACGAGCAGTTTCCGGGACTCTGGCTGAACGTTTGTCGCATCAATCACTGTCAATCGCCCGGCAGCCAGACGCTTGCGAGCGATGTAATAAAGGACATCGAAGGCATCGCTGGTCGCGTCCAAACTGTTTTCATCATCACTAACCAAGCCACGGCAGGTGTCGGACGAAATAACTTCCGTCGGGAGGAAGTGCTTTTTTGCAAACGTACTTTTTCCGGAACCACTTGCGCCGATCAGAACGACGAGGCTCAGTTTGGGAATTTTATGAGGAGAGGATAGGCTCATTGCGATTCTCCCTTCGCCGCTGGCTTACCTTCCTTGGTAAACGTGGCCATTTGCGTGGGCGCACCAAGTTTCTCATCAAGCGGACCGACGGGAGCAATTTCAGCCGTATACCCAAACCGCTCACAAATCGAATCAACCCATCCTTTAAATTCGGCGCGCGTCCACTCAAAGCGATGGTCCGCGTGGCGAAATTTTCCCGCGGGTAAATCTGGCCACATGGCGTTGTAGTCAGCGTTGGGCGTGGTGACGATCACGACTTTGGGTAGCGCGTGCCGAAAGACAACACGTTCCATGGCAGACAGACGAGGCGGATCGAGATGCTCGATGACTTCGACCAACGCAGCGGCATCAAATTCACCGAACCTTGAATCTCGATATAGCAATGAGCCGTGCATCAGCTTGACTCGTTCCGATTGAAAGCTGGGAAGTTCGTCCAATCGCAATCGCTTGCTGGCGATCTCAAGCGTACGGACAGAAACATCGACGCCAACGATCTCTTTGAATTGCCAATTCTTGATCAGTCGTTTCAAAAGTTTTCCTTCCCCACAACCGAGATCAATCACTCGTGTTGCTCCCGTGTTCACAAGTTGTTCCGTGACAGTGTCCAGACGGGCATCGTGGAGTCGAATTTTCTTTTCAAAAGCAACCTCTGCATCTACCTTTGATTCGGAATCGTCGTCGCTTTCTGTTGCTTCACTTAGCTGGGCAATCGCCTGTCTCGCAACGCTGGGCATGAACTTGAGGTAACGCCGGACGATCGTTTCCATTTCAGGATGTGAATCGAGCCACCCTTTTCCTTTGTCGAGCAGTTTGTCCAGTTCATCCTTGCTGACGAAATAGTGTTTTTGATTGTCGAAGACCGGAATCAAAACATAGAGATGGCTCAGAACACTCGCAACGGTCGTAGTTGTTTCAAGTCGAACTGAGAAATAGTGACTGTCTCCCCATTGAGGGAATTGTTCGTCGAGCGGAAGGCGATCTGTCGAAACGGTATAGCCCAACGGTTCGAACATGCTGCGAAGGAAACTTTCTCCACCGCGGACTGGCAGTACATTGATTGTCACTTCTAAGGGAATCGCCTCTTCGGCTAATTTTGGATGAGATTTGCACTGTCCGGACATCGCGGATCCAAGCACCTTCGAAATCGCGGTACTCATGAACGATGACGCCACGAATGGGCGATCGTTCACGTAACCGGCGAGTGCAAAGTTCTGTTTTTTGTTCCCCTTGTTGCGAGCCATTGCAACGGAATCGATGTCTAACAACATCGCCATCGTGCATTTCGTTTCCGAGGATTCGGGGTAGAAAACGTGGCATTTGCCAAAACTGAGCTCAAAAGTTTGCACACGATCCGGATGTTTGTGCAGTAGAAAACCTAGCTCACTTGCGTTGGGGCGGTTGGTTGAGATGGACAGCAGCATCGGCGGCAGGATTATGTGGGAAGGAGTATAGAGATGTATATCACAACAGGTTGCCAATCAGTGAAAAAGGTTCGTCTTGGGCACTCAGAACGCTAAAATATTGTCACAACTGAACGAACCAAGGACGTGCCGCGCGCAAGGAATACTGACCGTATTGCCGATCAGTTTCCAAAGTTGCAGAGCTGACATGTCCGATGGAAATTGGAAGTCTCGCGGAAACCCAAGCAGACGACATTGTTCTGTCGGGCTGAATCGCCGAAAGCCATGTTCAGTCTCAAGGTAAGATCCACTTCGGACAATGCTCCTTCCGTACGCGGAAGTAAAACATCGGGTGAAGTCCGAATCGGGACGCACGACATTAATCGCATCGGCATATCTCACAATTTGTTTGGGATCGACGAACAGGCTTTTGCCCCAACGCGATAGCTCAACGTCGCTATCCAAGAAGTCTGCAACCGTTTTTCTCGCTGAGAAGGTTGGCGGTTCTAGTTCTAATTTGGGTTGAGTTGCCCGCGAAGCTGCCAGAAAAAAACGGGGTCGCAGATTGGGAAGTCCAAAGTCGCTTGAAGAAAGTTCTGTCGATGAAAAAGAATATCCCGCGCGGTCGAGCGATGCGACCAAGATGTCATGTGTTTTTGAGTTCTCAAAACCGATTACGTTTTCGAGTGCGACATGAATCGGTCGAATCTTTTCGATTGCCGAAACCAGTCGCAGCAGTGGCTTCGTGCGATCATCCTCAGTATCTTTCTGGAGTCCACGTCGCGTGAATGGTTGGCAGGGAGGCGACATCCACCAGAGGCAATCATCGAAACCAGACAGCAGAGAATCGGAAAGTGAAGTTATTTCTTGTACTTGGCTTGGACTATTGAAGTTGGCGCGATAGATCTGCATAGCCGATTGATTGATATCAAAAGCATAGGCTATTTCTGCAGAATCTTGCGCTGCCACAGCAACCGCGCCGATTCCGCTGAACAGTTCGAGAATCCGCATCAAGCTTCTCCGCTGGCTCTTCGTTGTGAGTCTGCTGTCGCCACTTTGTGGCTAAGCCGATTACCGCTTAATAAACGACTGGGATGCTCATCGTTGTTTGACGTCAATACCGTTCAATGAAGCCGACAGGTAGCGGATGCCGCTAAGACTTCCGACGTTTTCGTTCGGCTTCGGAACTCTTGACGAGTTCCGCTACGTTCATTGAACGGCATTGTGGCTAGGCGGGCGAAAACTCTACCGGCGATTCCCACCTAACAATCCGGCACGGTACAAAAAGTAGATCAACGTCAGAAACGAGGTGACGAAGGCTGCGACGTAGGTCATTGCTGCGGCAAACAGGACTTTGTCGATTCCTTCGCGCTCTTGAACGGTAACGATGCCGGCTTCGACCACCAATTGTTTCGCGCGGTTACTAGCATTGAATTCAACCGGCAATGTCACCAATTGAAACAGCAACAGCAGCCCGTACAGCCCGGCACCGATCAAGAAAACGATTTGACCAAAGATGCCGGCGACGTAGATCAAGCTGAGCCCAATCATCATTCCCATCGTTCCATATTTTGTACCAATGTTTGCCAGTGGAACGACCATGCTGCGCCATTTCAAAAACGGGTAAGCAGTTGCGTGCTGGATCGCGTGTCCTGCTTCATGAGTCGCAACGCCGATCGCGGCAACCGATGTTTTGTCATAGACTTGGCTGGAAAGAGCAAGCGTTTTGTTGACCGGATTGTAATGATCCGTCAGCGTACCATCGACGCGCACGACTCTCACATCGGTAATCCCAGCGGTATCCAATAGCTTCTGAGCCGCTTGTTGCCCAGTGTATCCGCGAGAGGTTGGAACTGATGAGTACTGCGCAAAGCGCTTTTTAACCAACCATGCCGCTCCACTTGACAACACCAGTCCTGGCAGCATCACCAACAGTAGATACATGGGATCAAACATGCCGCCCATCCCATATCCAATTAAGAATTGGGAACTGAAAAAGAACGAGATTGAACCAGGCATAGGTTGATTCCACATATGAAAGTAGAGGCGAAAGGGATCCGCGATTTCAATAGATAAGGCGGGCAGGGCGAACAGCATTCCTTTTTGGCTCGCGACCTGCGAAGGGCATCTTTGCGAGTTTGTCGTTTCAAAACAAGAGAACTTCGATGTCAGTTGATTCAGACATCGATGGACTCTTGGGCGACACGATCGCATTAAAGTGATTCTAAGAACCGATAGCGGGCGGAGTGACCGGGAAGGCCTCGAGCACCGATTTCTTTGCAAAGATTCATCCAACTGCCCGCTACCAGCTCGGAGACATTGTCGGTTCTCCGAACCGAAATCGTGCGGGAGCGACTAACCGCTTAGAAAGCTGCATGACAAACCGGCTTAATCTACTGACCGCCCAAAATGCAACTCATGGCCGATAAAAAAGCGACGCCCGTCAGGACGCCGCTTTCGATGTTTACATTTGCCTAACAGACTACTGTTCAGACGCATCGCCGTTAGCTTTCTCCATGTACTTTTCGACGATGTCACGGTACTTGGCAGGAAGCTTATCCTTGATGGCGTTGTTGGCAGGATCACGACTGCGATCACGCAGGCGGCTCCAAGGACTTGCCGGGGTGTCCTCGTAAGTCTTCACGATCGCTTTGCCGTCAGAGGCCTTTGCGTCTTTGCTGCTCTGGCTCTTTTTGTCTTGTGGCTTTTGCTTGCCAGCTTGTTGCTTCTTGCCAGCGGAAGGTTTTCCTTTGCCAGGCTTCTTGCAATTCTTGCAGCTACCAGAACATTCTTTCTTTTCAGCTTCCTTGATCAGCTTCGACAACATCTTGACGACTTTCTCTTGCTCAACCTGAGTCGGTTCGTCTGTCTTTTCCAAATCTAGTCGGCGTCGGGAATAGTCCATTCGCTGATGAACGTCGTCGAGCTTACCTTCTTTAATCGCCTGCAATCGCTGAACCTGACGCCAAGCACTGACTCGCATACGCTCAGGAGCATCAGGATTCGTTTCGAGGAAGGAGACAAATGAATCGATGGCTTTCTGATTTTCCAGCAGGCCGGCATGGGCAACGCCCATGAAGTAGTCACTAGTTCCGGTGTGCAGTGTGTGGTCCGAGAAATCAGACTTGAGTGACTCTAGTAAAGGCAAAGCCGATTCGAACTGTTCGCTGTTCATCAATGAGCGAGCCATGAAGAACGATGCATCCGCGGCGAGGAACTTGTCATCCGACTTCGTCAGCGGCGTCAACAGATTGACTGCTTTGGCAATGTCATCATCCTCTGACGAATCGATGGCAGTTCCGTAGTCCGGATAGATCGCAATCAAACCTTCGGTGATCGCGTCGCCAGGCGAATCATCTGCAAAAGCATCGATACGCTTTTCGGCAGAAGTCTTTTGGTCCGCTTGGACGTCGAGCGTCTTCACATGGTCGCGGAAGGAATCGACGACATCTGTGTCGCCTGCGATCGCTGGCAGACATAGAAACATTGTCAACAATGCCGCAGCAAAAAATTTCCAGCTCTTAACGTTCATTGTCCACCTTGAAAGTTGAAGTCAGTCTTACTCATAACTATAGCAATTGATAAACCGAAGTTCCACGCGAAAGTTCTGCTGTCAGGCCCTACTGTTGGCTATCTTCCATAATCCGCTCAGTCATCTCAATGATTTTACGTTGTATTTCTGCGGCATCGTCCGATTCCTTGGTCAAAATCTCGGCAAGATCCGGATTGTCACGCATTTCCTCGATTTTCATGGTTCTGCGGTTCACTCGACGCTGCCGCATACGCAACATTTTCAGTTCAGCGGACTTCTTTAGAAGGGGCTGTTTGCCACCTCCGCCGCCACCGCCACCGCCGCCGCCTTTCTTTTGCTCCTCTTTGAGAGCATCAATCAGGTCTTCGATTGTGGTCTCAATTTCCTTCTGAACCAGCTGCGTGTACTGAGTCGTTTTCTCGCTTTGCAGAAGTTCACCGGCTTCAACGAGGTCCCCTTTAAGGTCTTCAACCACCTCAGGGAAAACGACGCTGGTTCCGTCTTCGACGAGTAGATCGTAAGCCTGCTGTCCAAGTTCGTGAATCTGTAGTTCCTCGGTCGCCAATCGCAAAATCAACAACTGATCACGACGACGAATTTGACCTAGGTTTGTACGTTTGTCATCAAGTTCAATCGTCATGATCGAAGCCACTTGCTGACGCGTCAGCATTTCAGTGAAACGTGCTTCGAGCCGAGCCAGTTTCTCTTCGTTGGTCTCTTCACGAAGCTGCTTAAGACGTTCCTCGAGTTCTTCGATTGCTTCTTCGAGTTTCTCTTCCGCTTTCTTTTGTTCTTCTTCTGCCTTTTTGGAATCGTTTTTCTCGAGATTTTCAGCCGCCTTTTTCATCGCCCCGCCAGCCTGTTCTCCAGGCTTCTGCCCTGCTTGGTTCGGCTTGGACTTTTGATCGCCGCCTTGTTTTTCATCCTTGGACTTGGGAGCCTTTTTTAGCTCTTCGAGAATGTCCATCGTCTTGTCACGCGTTCGACGCTGCTTGTCGGCAAGTTGCTTGAGAGCTTCGGGCGGCAAGGATTCGAGACGACGTTTTTCTTTCTTCAATTCCTTGAGCGCTTCTTCGAGCTCCTTCTTTGCTTCTTCTTGCTGACGGGCGGCGTCTTTAGGTTTCCCGCTGGCGAGTTTCTCTTCGGCGATGCGCTGTTTGTTGGCGGCTTTATCGAGCGATTTGGAACCCGGCTGTTGAGGTTTGGATTTCTGCTTTTGGCCCGACTTGCCCTCGCCGCTCTTACCATCACCTGGTTTGCCGGACTTTCCTTCACTTGGTTTGCCCGCACCCGGTTTACCGTCTTTCTTTTCGCTAGGCTTTCCGTCCTTATTCTCCCCGGGTTTACCGTCACTCTTCTTTCCGTCACCCTTCTTGGCTTCTTCGTTCAGCTTCTTCTCAAGATCATCCTTCTTCTTTTGAAGCTCCTTTAGTCTTTCATCTTCCTTGATGCCGGGCTTGGGAGGATCTTTCTTCTCGCCCGGTTCACCAGCTTTGCCTGATTTTCCCCCGCCGGGTTTCCCATCTCCCTTTTTGGATTCACCATCGGACTTTGCACCCGGATCATCCTTTTTCATTTTCTGATCGCGAATCGCTTGGGCAAGTTCTTCGGTCTCTTTTCGAATTTGAAATTGCTTGTCTGCGATTTTGTCCAGCTTACGCAATCCAGCATTCACATTGGATTTCGTATCGGCAATGTTGTCGTCCTGCTTTTTGATCAAGCCCTGCAACTGTTTGATCTGAGCTTCGAGGTTCGCGATCGCTTGCTTCTTGTTGCCGACTTTTTTATTCTCTGCCGTCTGCTCCTTTTGTTCTTCAAGTCGCTTTTGAATCTCTTTCTTGATCTTCTCGAGCGTTTCGATCTCTTCCTTTTTGGAAACAGTTTTCTCTTTATCGTTGGTCAGCAATCGAATCATCGACTCCAGAACCTGAATCACTTCGTCGAGCTCCTTATCTGCTTCCGCGAAGCTACCTTCGTCGAGCAATTGGCTGACGTTGGACATTTTCTTCGAAAGCGACTGCTCTTTCGATTTCTGATAAGTCTTAATCAGACGATCAGCTCGTTTGGGATCTTTCTCGCGGATCCGTTCTGCGGCGGCTGTGAAGCGAGCCTCAAGTTCAACCATCTTTCGCTCAACAAGGCGTTGCCGAACCGCAAGTTCTGACTTTTCATCCTTCTTGTCCTGAGCAGACAAGTGGCCGCAGAACATCGTCAACGTGATGATCGAAAGGGCGGTAAGTTTTGCAAGTCGGTTCATGGCAAACTCCAAATTTGTGTAACCGACTGACGCCGTCAGTCGCATGTGAAACAACTGAGAGCCTCAGTTGGTTACATTTTTTTCGTGGAACAACTGAGGGCCTCAGTTGGTTACGTTTCGTTAGTTATCGTCAAAGATATCGTCTGGGTCCGCGTCGTCGAAAATATCTTTCGGCTTCATCTTCTCTTCGTTCTCTTTCTTGATTGTCGCCTCGATCGACTTGATCTCAAGCAAGCTGTTCAAAAAATCCTGGAATGATCGAGAATCGTTCATCGCTTCCAAGATCACCTTCATTCGCTCAAGAATGATCTGCTGTGTCGCACCAGTTTGCTGAACGGCCTGATCAAGCCCTGCTGCATCCTGCTCAACACGACGACAATTATCCAAGTACTGCGTTGCCAACGTGATCAATTCCGTATCAAGTTCGCGAATCGGTTGAATGATTTTATCGTTGTACCGTTCCTCGATACTTGGCCGACCCGGCACAACTTCTCGTTCAGCTTGCTCAAGTCGATTGTTACCGATCTCGACAAGGAACTCTTCGAATCGAGTCGCAATTCGATCGATCGCTGTGCCGACACCTTTCTGATCTCGCACCAGTCCGAGCAGTTTCATTTCCCGTTGCTTGTGAAAATCAACTTCGCTCTGACCGTTTTCTCTTTGGCTAATTGCCAGCCCCTCCAACTCCGCGGCGAGTGAAAGCTGAATTTCATAAGCCTGCTCAAACGCTTTTCGCTGTTCGTCTTCGCGTCGCAACAAATCGGAACGCAGCTCTTCATCGGTCACGATTCGCAACAAGAATTCTTGTGACTTGCCTTCGCCCGGCGTTTCCGGACGATTGTCGTGAGCCACAACGGCCAAACGAAAACTGGTTCCCGGAGGCAACTTCATTGGCAACAAATCGAACACCGCCACATCTTCCGTAGAACGCCAAGGTTTCGCTTGCTGTTGTTCGAGACTGGCGATCATTGCAGTTGTTGACTGAGCCTGATCGGGCTGCGGTTGTTCGGTTTTCCAGTTTGCCGCGAAGCTGACATCTCTCAAACCGTATTCGTCAGCGACCTTGAAATCAGTCGGCAACATAGCTCGCGCCGAAACCAAGCCGCTAATGCCCAGCAATTCTGCACTGACTCGAGGCGGAGCATCTTCTTTGAGTGACAGTGTAAACTTCGACTTGCGAGCGTTGCCCAATCCGCCTTCGTCAAGCAACACGAATTCATAAGGACCGCTAACAAGCGCCGCATCTTTTCCGGGCGAAGCAACAAACGACTGTCCGTCTTCGGACAACTCCATCGGAAACGTCGTGTCGCCGCTTTTGAGGACGGCTTTCTGAATTGGCTTATTCGTATTGGCGTTAACTTCCAACCAACTGCCCGCCAAAACCGGATGCGGACCATCACCTTTGAGCAAAACAGGATCGGACAGCGTGTACTCCGGCAGATGAATTTTCATTTCGAGATCAAGGATCGCAGGCGGTTCAACCAACTTAACCGAAACCCATTCGGTCACATCGTCGCCACCGGTCGCGCGAAAACGAAACTCGGACGAAACATTATTGAAAACAAACGCGTGTTGGAGGCCGTCAAGCTTCCCCGTTGGCTTCATCGAATAAATCGTTCGACCACCGCCAGCATTTTCAATCTCCAAATTCAGACTGACGTCGGTGACGGTCGATTCTTCGGTAATGTTGACCAACTGGCGATGATTCACGCCACGAGGAACCACAACCGTACCGTCTTTGGCGTTCACGATTTCCAGATACGTTCCCTGCGGCCATTGCTGAGAACCAAGCATGATGTTTCGGTTGAACCACGTTCCCAGAAACTTGGTCGACACGACACCGATTCCAAGCAGTGCCAACGCGAGCACTCCAACGGCGAGAATCCCAAAGTTCTTGCGATAGCTGGGCTGATCGACGATGTCACCGAAGTCGATCTTTTCAGCGTCTTGGATTCCTTTTTCGATCGTGGCGGAGGCCAACTGCTGCGATACGCCAGTGGCTTCGAAGTCTTCAACGCGCGAAAGTTCAACACTACTGATTAGGCTCTCATTCAGCGACTTGTTGCCGCGGTCAACTTCATACAGCAACGCGTCGTTGGTCGGCCTAGCCGCCAATGGCTTAACCAATCGCCGAAAGAAAAAGAACGCAGCGACAGCGATCATCACGCCCAACATGATCAAGCGCTGACTAAAGTCCATCTTGAAGACGCGATCGATCAGTATGTCTGCCAACAGCACACCCAAAACGATCAGCACCCAACGGGACAGCCCGCGCACGACGATCCACTTCGTCAACTGCGACCGAAGAGCCGATAATCGTTGAAGAATGGACTTCGGAATTGCTTTGTTCGTTTTAGCGTTCATTTACAACAACTTGTACCATTTTCGTGCAGCCCATTCGATCGTCAACAAAACGACAGGCAGCAAAAAGATCAGCCAACGCAACTTGGAACTCGCATCCCAAAGCGGTTCTGGCGGACTATTAAAAGTGAATCGTTCCACCGTGTTCGGCAGAACTTCAGGGAGCTTCTTGATCGAATCCAATCGGAAGTACTGGCCACCAGACCGCTCCGAAATGTCTCGCAAAAGTTTTTCGTTCAGCCAATACGAACCCGATTCTGCACTCGGTGCGACGACACGGAAAGTTACCGGATCGATCAGCTTTTCAGATCCGTCACCAATTTTGACAGTCGCTTCATAAGCTCCGATTCGAGTAGCCGGAAACGCGCCCTCGTAGCGACCTTCCTGATTCGGCAATAGCTTTAACTTGATCGTTTGCTCGCGACCATCGGCAGACTTGACCACCGCATCAAAGGTCGGTTCCTTGGAAGGTTTAAATTGCTCGTCCAGCAATCTCGCGACCAGCGTTACACGTTGTCCAAGCTCATACTCCGTTTTCTCACGATCGATGAATCCACGACGTGAACCTTGAAGCGAACGTGTTTCAACCAGGAAACGCACGACTTGAATCCAGAACCGATCAAAGTACTGAGCCTGCAATCCGATCGGACGCCAACGCCACGTTCCTTGGAAACCGAGATACAAAACGGAACCGGCACCGAATCGCCCGGACACCAACAGAGGTTGATTCCCATCAGCACTGACTTGATCGCCGCGTTCCATCAAAACCCGAGCCGTCGGTTTGGCTCGCGAAGCAGGAAAGCTCCAGTAAATTCCTGGCATCAAATTCCAGATCTTCAGATTCTCTTCCGGCTCACTGCGGAAGCTCATCACTGGATGATCCATATTAAAAGGCACCAACAACATCTTGCCGGCCCGATCATCGGTCGCAGACGCAAGGGCTTCATTGACTTCGATCTCTTCAAGGTCTCCAAATCGAACCGGAACGATCTCGCGGAACGACTTGAGGCTTGGCTTCGTCAGAAACTCGCTCGAAAACTGTGGACCGGCCATGAACATCACGCCACCGGCTTTGTATTCGCAAAAGTCCTTCAACAGCTCGACCCAGCCATCGTCAAACTCGCTCGGATTCGGATCCAACAGCAAGACGACATTGTATTGACCAAGCTCTTCGATGTTCCGCGGCAAACGCGTGATCGGCGAATTGCCTTCTTGTGGACGCGATTCGTCCATCGACTGAAGCCAGCAACTCAGGTCAATCGTTTGGTCACGCTGCAGCAGTTTGTAAACCTGTTGGTAATCCCAGTTTGGCAAACCGGAAATCAAAAGCACTTTCACTTTCTCATCGACGACTTCCAATTGAGATGAAACCAGTTCGTTGTCGTCAGTATCGGTTTCGTCTGGCAAAGTTTCGCAGCGAACGGTGTAAACGTATTTTCCGGGCCGATTCGTCGAGTGCTCAAAGTTCAATCGAATTCGCCCTCCGGCTTCGGGAACGTTCGCATCTTGGGATTTGACTTCGGTCGGCTGCGAGAGCTTTCCGGTTGAATCTCGCATCTGTTCCAGCAAGGCGATTTTTAGACGGCCCGGCAAATTCGTTTCATTGCGACGGCTGGTTTGAACCACGGCTTCGATTTCAAACGGCTCATCGGGATAAGCTTTATTGCGAACGTATACTTCTTTGACTGCCACGTTCTTCGGCGGGTTCGGATCACCGACGCCGATCGTGTAGATAGGAATATCGAGAGCCAGAGCTTTTTCAGCCATTTCCAACGGGTCGCCGTTTCCATTGTGCTGACCTTCGCTGATCAGCACGATCGACGATGGAGTCGTCGTCCCATCAAGCACGTTCTTGAGCGCCTGCCAGATGTCCGTCGCGGCACCGGATGCGACCAACTCTGGCAATTTCGCATCGACGTTGTTTTGAATTTCCGCATCTTCAACGACAGGATCCGCGTTTTCCGATTCGGTTTCGTCAACCAAGTCCTTGTTCTCAAGTTCTTCCTGAGTGATCGACGGGATCAGTTCGTACGGCGTGGATCCATCCGCAAAGTCAACGACGTGGACAGGCCCCTTCAATCGCATCTGCTGCAAAATCTCAGGATGCTTTTCGAAAGCTTGATTCAAAAGGTCGCTGCGGGAAACGGAACCCGCATCGATGCCGTCCGCGTCGAGTCCTGTCAAACCAGCAAGCAACTTCACCTGTTCATTGTTTCGATACAAGTCACCGCGTGCCAACGACAACGACGAATCGCGAAGTAACTCGATCGGCGGTCGAACTTCATCGACTTTCTGAAAGTAAAGCGACGGCTTGAGGAACAGTACGACTAACAGCAACAACACGAATAGTCGAATGCCCGCCATCAACATCTTGACTGGCATCGGACAAGTTTTAATTTCTCGTTTGTACAGCCAGAAGACGCCGTAGCACAGCAAGCCAACGATCGCGATCAGCACAAACACACCCCAAGACTCGGGCAGATTCGCCCATTGCAGCGCAGGAGTTCCCGTGCGGTCGGGGCGTTCTCCAACGAGCCATTGCAGGATTGTATTTTCAGCGATGAGATTCAACTCTAGTCCTCTTTCGGCGATTGTTTCGGTGATAGTGCGTACAATCGTGAGGCACCATGCACCCAGATCCGCTGCCCATCGCTGTACAGATTTCCAACAGGCGACTCCGTTCCCAAAAACGCTTCGACCTGATTAAGCGATTCGGCTCGCCCATTTTTTCCTTCCAGCGAAAACCGCCAGATCGCATTGCCCACCGGAACAAAGACTCCTTGCTCCGTCACCATGCCACGCCCGGTCGTCACCGCATCGTCGAACAGCGGTTCTCCTCCCCACGCGATGTAGCCTTCTGCTTTGAGGTCGAGTGCAATGATCGTGCGTTTACCGCCCAGATACAGATAGTCACCCCAAGCGCCGATGATGTAGTCGACTTTTGTGCCGTAGGGTCGCAAGCCGGTCTTCCAGATTAGCGAACCATTATTGCGATCGATCGCGGTAATCGAATTCGTATCGCTGCAAAAGCAAATTAGCTCGCGACCGTTGGGCAGGATCACATCGCTGCTCCAACCATCAAACTTCGTGAACGCGGCATTGTTGATTCGTCTGAGCTGCTCATCCGCCTCGCCAGCCCGAGCATACCGTTTCGCGAATCGAATCTTTCCCGTTGTTGGGTCGACAACAAACAGAACACCCGTTCCACAAGTCGCAAAAAGATCACTGCCGTCGATGGTCAAGTTAATCGGAGCC
Organism: uncultured Pirellulaceae bacterium; assembly: GCA_964582025.1. Taxonomy (GTDB): domain Bacteria; phylum Planctomycetota; class Planctomycetia; order Pirellulales; family Pirellulaceae; genus Mariniblastus. Next base: position 34,448 of record CAZORS010000027.1, read on the forward strand.
GAAGCAACCGATCCAGTTTCTGGCTCATCACACAGGAAAGCAGACCAAACCGTTTCGCCTTCTTTTTCTGGATCAATTCCGTATAGATAGATGGCCCCACTTCGGTTGACAGGAACGATCAGCAAATCAGCGAATTTCACCGGCGCCGCCATCATGCCACCATCCCTGAGCCAGCGGTCCACATCTTCCGGTTCTTCAATTTTTCGCGTCGGGTCGTAAGTCGGAGATTCAATCACGTTGACGCGAGGTATTCGCCACAACATCTGCCCCGAATCTTTTTCGTAAGCCGTCAGGAAATTTTCACGCGTACGACGGAAGTTAACGTTCCAACCATGACCAGCATTTCGTCGCGTCGCGGGGTGACGACTTCGGTCACCATAAGACTTTCCTTCGATTGTGTAGAGCACTTCGTCATGGATCGCCATTTGATGATGGATCAAATCACCGAAGTGCATCGTTTTGGGGAACACACTTAAGCCACGAGCACTATTAGCTTTCTGGCGAGTCTGACGCGAGCCAAAACGCATGTTTCCCGAAAGCTGATGCTTTCTCATCGTTGCCTGGTCGACCTCGTAAACGTTCCGCCACAAACTTCGCCAACTGGCAAACGCCTGAATTGGGACTTTCGGATCGTCCATATTCTCAGCGATCGCGGCTGAAATTTTGTTGCGGTCAAACGCAACCAGATCCGCGGGAGCTTTAAACATGACTTTGTCATCGTCAAACATCAAATGGCCGGCAGGACGCAAACCATTTTCAGCCCACTCCTGGATGGCTTTCTTTTCTGTTGTGTTACGCGTCCCGAGCGCGAACTCATCTGAACTTCTTGGGCCGACAAGAACTTTTCCGATCGTATCTGGGCGACTGATGAAACGATCATCTCTTGGAGTCACATAAAATTGCCATTTCGCAATCTGATCGACTGTAAACGCCGATTCCGGAAGCGAAGGCATCGCAGCCATCCGTTTTGAGTTTCCATGTGAACCATGCCACTGCTCAAGTGCAGCACCGCGAGCCTCGGTCGGCGTGAGACTACCAAGCGAACGCTCAACGGCGTCGACGGCTTCGGAATCAGCACCGAATCCGCGACCGGACACAAGCGACGCACGGGCGAGATCCTCGTTACCCATGAACGCATGACAAATCGCAATGCGAGCGTATACTTCGTCCAAAGCAACCGAAGGATCAGGATGCTGTGTGGCAATTTTTTTGAACACGCGAAGTGCTCCAGAAAAATCATGACGATCCAAGTAAAGGCAACCCAACCGAAATGCCGCATCGTCTCCTTTGGAACTGACGAAGTAATTGCCCGCCACACGCATCAGTGCGCCGATATCGTTTGGATCATTGGCCTCGGTCAGAATCTGTTGCGCAGACGCATCGGCTGTGACGCGATAGATCGCCAACGCATCGCCCGGAAGCTCCGCCAAAATTCGCTCGACCTGATCACTGATCGAAAAGTAAGTCACTTCGTCTTCGCTGTAGAGCGAATCGCCACTGCGTTCGAGCACGGCTTGCCACAGCCGAGTCGCGACGCGAAAGTTTCCGTCCTCGGCGTGACGATTGGCTTTGTCGAGCAACGCTTCTAAATCCGGATCTGTTTTGAGGACAGCACCGCCAACTTCCTGGATGTCTTCATCTTCGGCAGGCGAAGCGATTGGCAGCCTGAATCCGCGGCCAACTTCAATCAAATCAACTTTCGGAGCGACAACCCGAAGCCGACGTACTTGCGAAGAAGCAGCCTGCGGAAAAAGCAAAGCTGCGATTGCAGTCGCCAGCAGAACAACGAGGAATGATGAAATGCGTTTCATGATCATCTCTTTCGCCCCCACCAATATGCCAACATTTGCTCGGCGACCAAAATCAAAAACAGGATCACCAAAATCTGCATCCAGATTTCGGTATTACTTCCGGCAATCGATTGGCTGGCCAACTCTTCACCCGACACAAGCTGAATGTTTTTGCCTGTGAAGTTTTCAGTTTGCTCAGCCGGTGTCAAACGATCGAGGCGACTTTCGGCCGGATCGTAGTTTGACGCATAAAGTGTCGATTCAGTTCCACCATCGTGGCGCTGAAACTTCAAATCGTAAAATCCGGCTCG
>CAZORS010000028.1:0-36377 GCA_964582025.1 uncultured Pirellulaceae bacterium
CGCTCCATCCCTTCGCCTTGGCATTCTCTCGATCCCTTCGGCGAGCGTTGTCACTTTACCGAAGCGAAAGACGAAAAGCAATTTGTTTAAGTTCAACGTGATGACTATTTTGGCAATCGACTTAGGTAAATTTAACTCGATGGCTTGCATTTACGACAACGAAACTCAAGAGCAACAATTCGAAACAGTTAGCACCGAACGTGGCTTCTTCAAGACACTGTTCTGCACGCACTCACCGGAGTTTGTCGTCGCTGAAGCCTTCGGTCCCAGTGGCTGGGTTAGCGACCTCTGCGGAGAAATGGAAATCCCGATCCTCGTCTGCAGCACTCACGAAGAAGCTTGGCTGCGAGGAACGTCAAACGCAAGACCGACAAAGACGACGCCTTGAAACTGGCTCGCCTTGCTTCGATGGAGAGCTCACTCTGACGAGCGACTCGCCAAGCCTCCTTGGCGTCGGTCTGACATTTGGGACAGTGACGGTTTCGGCAGCTGTGGTAATGGTAGCGCGTAAAGCCACATCGCCCGCAGGCTTGGCGATGTCCACTAAGGACGCGAGTCCGGCAGTTGAGAATTTGCTGCATCACGTGACGATACCGCGCGGGAATTCGATGGCTCCGCAGAAACGACGCAGCGTGATGGCGGAAGATGTCCGCCATTTCGAGTCGCTTTGCGATTCACATGTTATTGCAGAGCAGGAGCCAGTTCAGAATACCGATGAAATCCATTGAAATTGAACGTAGATTTGCATGCGCTAATGTCTGCCGTGCACGTGGGATTACGGATAAATCTCCGTGGCCATGTCTTTGATTCCGCGAAGGTCCAGCTTTCCAGTCCCCAATAGCGGAAGCGAATCGACTTTGTGAAAACTGTCAGCCGAAGGAATGAAAATGTTCGGCAAGCCGGCGCCCTTCAATTCCTCACGCATTTCATCTGGCGTCGTGTGCGAAGTCGTGTAGAGCACTACCAATCGTTCGCCTTTCTTTTCATCAGCAACCGATGTAACGGCAACATGCAGTGCGTCATCGGAATCATCATCCGGAGTCCGATCAAGGAACTTGGAGAGTACTTCTTCGACTTTAAGGTGCGGTACCATCTCGCCGCCGATTTTCGAGAACCGACTTAATCGTCCCGTGATCGTGATGAATCCATCCTCATCGATCATCGCCATGTCGCCAGTTTTGAACCAGCCATCGACGATGACTTCGTCAGTTGCTTCCGGCTTGTTCAAGTAGCCCAGCATCACGATCGGGCCCGTGATCCAGAGCATGCCGGATTCGCCGACCGGTAACTCCTCATCCGTTTCAAGATGACAAACTTTGGCTGTCACGTTGGCGATCGGTCGTCCCACCGTGCCTTCCTTTGCCTCAACCTGAAAGTCACCTCGTCGTCGTGCGGCGGGAATGTTCGCACAAACGGCAGGCGAAAGTTCTGTGATCCCGTAACCCTGAACTGGGCGGACACCAAACTTTTCTTCGTACTGGTCAGCGAGTTCCGGAGGAAGTCGTTCGGCCCCGGTGACAACGGTGTTGAGAGATTCAAACTGTTCGACTTTGCAGCGCCGCATGTAGCTGCGCAGGAACGTTGGGGTCGACATCAAGATCGTCCCTTTGTGTCGCTTCACCAATTTGCCGACCTGTTTCGCGTCCAGCGGATTAATGTGGTAGGCACCTTTGACGTTACACATCATCGCGCCCCACAACGTGATTGTGTACCCGAAGGAATGGAAGAAAGGCAGAATGCCAATGATCACATCATCTTCGTTGAACTGGGCAGCTTTTTCGAAGCCTCGAACGTCGGCAAGGATGTTTTGGTGCGAAAGCATGACGCCTTTGGGAACGCCCGTCGAACCGGACGTGAAAACGATGGTCATCAAGTCGTCGGCTTTGATCGAATTCAAACCAAGGATGCTGCAGACCAATCCGGCGGGCAGGATGTTCGCCATCAAGAATCCAATTCCCTTGTCCATGCCGGTGACTTTTTCCTTGAAGTCATCCAGGTAGATCAGTTCGCAATCGAGATCGAAGTGCGAGAACTTCTCCATCACTTGCCGCGTCGTCAGCACGTGCTCGATACCGGCTTCACGAATGCAATGATTTATTAAGTCGTTAGAAAGCGAATAGTTCAGGTTGATCGCGACTCGTTTGTCGAGCGCCAACGCCATGTTCGTGATTCCGCCGCCAACGGTTGGCGGAATCAGTACACCAATGTTCTTTTCGTCTTTGCCCAGAGAGAACTTTCGCAGCAGTCGTCGCAAGATCAGCGCCCGCAACAGCAGCATGCCGCCTTTCTCGTTTCCGCCGAGCGTGTCGGCGATCTTAGAGATGTTTTTCTTTCGCTTACAAGCTTTGACGAACTCAACAACCGGCGAACGGAATGGACCTACATAATTTGACACGGCTTCGGCACTCAATCTTTGAAGGGACTGTTGGACGGGGACCATGGACTCCGGCTGTGGTTCAATCGGTTTGCCAATGGTGATACTAACGGGTCGACGGAAACTTTTGGGCCACTTCCAGATCGCTTTTCCGTCGGAAAAGCTAAAGATGCTGCCCCACATTTCATCAATGTATACCGGAATGATTGGAACTTTTCGATCCTGGAGGATCTTTAACAAGCCAGGTTTCATCGATCGGACTTGGCAATTGGGAGAGATTCCACCTTCGGCGAAGATTCCAATTAGTTCTCCTTCGTCAACTGCGGTCCGGGAATCCTTGAATGCCTTGCGAATCGACTTCGGGCCTCCACCGATCAAAATCACACGACAGAATTCGGCCCATTTTTTCATGACGACATTGCTAAAGTTTCCAGCCCACGCGATGACGCGAAACGGCTGTGGAATGAACGTCAAAAAGAGAACTCCATCGAGCCAGTTCGAGTGATTTGCGACCAGAGCACCGCCGGAATTCTGCGGGAGATTTTCCAGGCCGGTGATTTTCACGCGGTAGAGGCATTTGAGCATAAAGACCCAAATCAATCGCATCGCTTCGCGTGACAAACGCCAAAGGGTGAACAAGAATACGGGAATCGTGCCGAGCCCCATCAACAGGAAGATTTGCCGTGACGAAAACATAGGTAACTTCGATGCTCGCAGCAGAATGCTTTTGAGGTTTCGTTTTTCGTTCGGGTTCTCCTTGTCGAACAGTTCCGCGTAGTCGCTGGCGATGACGGTTTCGTTATTCGCAATTCGAGCTTTCGCGTCGTGATAGATTAGCTCGTTGGTTGCATAGAGCCGTGCTTCGGGTTGTGACTCGGGAATTGGATTCAACCGTCCCAACCGCTGGACCAAACTCATTTCGGAATCAAGAGTTTGGTTGTTTTCGTTGATTGAAGCAATCGCGGTCGCAATCGTTTTCTTTTCTTCTTCGGTAACCGACTCAGCCAACACCGACGTCTCCATTCCCGATGTTGTCGTTTCATGGGTAGCCGTTCGCATCGCGTCGAGCCCGAAAGAGAAGACCGCGATTCCAGCAAACATCAAGCAGTTCGTCGCCGATAGAATTCGACCTCGCTCCGCCACTGGGCTTTTGTGTTGCAAGTAAGAATTGAGCGGTACGTCAAAGAATCCGGCGCTAATTCCAAGTCCAGCTAACAGAACGCACGCCAAAATCTGTCCGCTGCTGGTCAGCGATCCAGTGATAAAGTTCTCGGGTGAAAACGCGAGAGCCACCATAAACACGAACATGCCAAAGGCTCCGATCGGAACGAGACCCAATTCGATGCGCTTTCCCGATGCCAATCCGGCAACGACGCTACCAACGCCAAGCCCCAGCACCAGCGAAACCAGCAGTGGAAATTTTTCGCTTTCGTTAATACTTCCGCTTTCGTCAGCGAAGGCGTCAATGTTCAGTTGCGCCAATCCAGCAATCGCCAAAAAGAACACGGTTCCAAGGGCGACACGAAACAGGGGGCCTCGCTTCGTCAACGCGACAATGTCTTTCCATGTCTCGAACAAAAAATTCTTTGGGAAGATGGCGGTCGGGTTGGCGGCGGCACGGGGCCGAATCAGAAAACTGATCAGTGTTCCGAGGACGGCGACGCCGATTAATATCAAGGCAGTCGTCCCAATGTGCTGTTCACCACGATCACCGGTGAAATCTGCCAGCCAATTCCCTGCCCCCATGCCGATCACAACAGCAGACAGCGTTGCGAGCGCAAAAATCCCGTTGCCTTTGGAAATCTCTTCTTCCGAAAGAAGCTCCGGTATCGTCCCGATCTTCGATGGCGCAAAAAGCGCGCTCTGGGCGCCCATTAATGCGACCGTAGCCATCAGCATGTAAAGGCTGCCGCACAGCAGCGAGATCACGCCCAGAGTCATCACAATGATCTCTGCGACTTTGCAAGCGATGATCACATTGCGTTTGCGATACCGATCCGCCAGCCAACCAGCCGGTGACGCAAACAAAATATACGGCAAGACAAAACAGACTGTGCCGAACATCAGGATGCGGCCGTGATACTGCGGCGCAACGAACGTCTTCCCTACGCCGATGACGAACCAACGGAAAATATTGTCGTTGATCGCAGTGAGCCAATTCGTCCACAGCAGACCTTGAAAACTCGGCGACCACACGCCGCTGGCTTCTGGCGCAATATCCGTTGGCGATTCTGAGGCATTGGACATTTTGGACGATTCATTCATCAGGTAGCTAACTAACGGAAGAGCTCAGTGAGACACCCAAGAGGATAACCGATTTGATCGATTTCTTCGCCGCCACTTTCGTTGCATCTGTTAAACCTTACCGAAACTGTAAGCGTTGGCGTAATCGTCACTGTCCGGAACAATTCGAACCCGCGAATGTGAAGCTCAAGTTGCTGTCATTCCTGTTCGATAACCATTGCAGCAATGTGATTGAACAAAACGGAATCGGGTCCTGATCTTGGCAAACTTGCCACATCAAGCTCACTCGAATTCTGCAACTCTTTGGCAAACGGAAAACAACACCGATGAACCGAACGGTCGTGACTACGCTCGGATTTTTGCTCGTGTTCTTTGGAATCCAATTGAATGTCATCGATAGTTACGTGTTGACTCCCCGCATGGCGAATTTTGTCTCTGATAAATTCTCAGACATCCCACCAATTGAAAATAACGTACCCAATGTTAATCAGAGCGGCCCGCCGTTCGTTCAGACCGGCTATGCTGCGAACGCTCCCAATGCGTTCCCTGTCGCCGCAAGTATTCCCCAAGTCAATCGCGTCATTCGTCCTCCGGGATGGATTGGATGGCCGGTCATGTTTTTAGGGGCAGTTTTCTTTCTCAACGGTATCACCATTAGAAAATAGTTGATGTCGGTTTAAGTTACTTTTTCAAAATCAAAATTGGCCAACCGGCCTAACAAAACAAAAAAACACTAGTTTGAAGCGAAGCGGACGGGTTCTGGTCGATCATTCGCTATGTTTCAGCTAGTGTTTTTTTATGCGCTAATTTTGATCGAGAACACTTCACCAAATGCGGAGATACATCCTTTGACCAGAATTGCTACGCGTTTAAGATGGGTAGAGTCAAGCGTTCGAATATTGCGGAAAAAACCATGAGCGAAAATTTGGAGTGTCTCGAACTGGGGCAAGTGGATGAAGTTGCTGTCGTGAAGTTTCGCGACAAAAAGGTGATGGATCCTTCCCGTATCGAACAAATGGGCAAGGAACTTCTTGAAGTCATTGCTGATGACGATAATGAACGAATGTTGATCAATTTTGACAACGTGAGTTTCTTCTCCAGCGCCGCGATCAACAAGTTGATTGTGCTTGAGAAACAGATTCGTGCGAAAGGCGGAAAGCTGCGATTGTGTAACTTGCGGCCCGAAGTCCGTGACCTATTTAGCTACACCAGTCTTGATCAAATGTTTGAGATTGACCAGGAGCAGGTCGAATCGATTCAAGCACTCAGTCAGTAGTCTCGAAGCCCAGCTTGCCACCAATGAGCTACCCGCAGGAAATTGACCGTACGTTGCACAGTGATCCGAGCCACTGTGCCGAATTGTTGCGCGACATGATGGAAATCTTGCGGCTTGATGGTTGGAGTAAAGACGACATGTTTGCGATTCGGATGGCGGTGGAAGAAGCCGTCATGAATGGTATCAAGCACGGCAATGAAGAGAATCACGAAAAGATCGTAAGCGTTTTGATTCGTCTAACGCAGGATCGCTTCTACGCAAAAATTACGGATCAAGGAAAGGGCTTCTGTCCAGATGATGTTCCTGATCCAACCGCTGAACCAAATCTCGATAAAACCAGCGGTCGCGGTGTGATGCTGATTAAGGCGTTTGTTGACCAGTGCAGCTACAACCAATGTGGGAACTCAGTCGAGTTAGTGAAACATCGCTCGTAGTCTCGGGATTCAACGTTTGCATGGTATAGTGAGTCGATGTCGACCTCTCCTGATTCAAAGATTGACCCTTCTTCCTTGCCTCCAGTTTCATTGGATCGGATGGTGCGTGCTGTGGAAAAAGTCAAACAACGCTTGTTGAAAACTTCCGCGATTCTGTCCAAAGCTGAAATTCCGTTTGCGGTCGTTGGCGGAAACGCTGTCGCCGCATGGGTCTCTAGAGTTGATGAAGCGGCTGTCCGCAATACGCAGGATGTTGACATTCTGATTCGTCGCGAAGACTTTGATCGCGTCAAGGAAGCGATGGAGGCGGAAGGTTTCATCTATGGCAAATCAATGAAAGTTGATTTCTTTTTGGATGGACCTGACGCAAACATTCGCGATTCTGTTCATCTGTTGTTTGCATCGGAAAACGTGAAGGTTAATGATCCGATTAAGACGCCAGATGTTTCGCAAGTCGATGAGACCGGTCAGTTTCCGATCGTTGAGCTGGAAGCGTTGGTTGCGATGAAACTGGTTGCGTTTCGGCGAAAAGACCAGGTCCATTTGTTGGACATGATCGAAATCGAATTGATCAATGCAGCATGGCCCGCGAAATTTCCCAAAGTCCTAGGTGATCGCTTGCAGCAATTGCTGGACGATCCAGATGGTTAGCCGCGATTTCTTTTGTGCCTTCTGTGAATTTTTGTGGCTAGTTTCTCGGTGATTTGTTGGCCACGAAAAAGCACAGAGCTCATAAAAGCCGGCAGCCACGAATGTGAACGCAAAAGTCTACGATTCCAGTTTCACATTCCCAATGCTGCTAACCAGTAAGACTCTCGGCAGCCGTTCGACCAGCCGTTCGATTTGAACGAAGAACTTGTCTTCTTTACCGGACTGCGGCAGTTCGAAACCCAAAATCGTGACCGCAGAGTCTTTTGAATTCTTTCCGATCACATGATGCGGATTTTCTGAAACGAAAACTTCTGGGTGAATCTCGATTCTGGATTCGTCTGCCAAACCCTGCAAATGTTTCAGTACATCAACTTTGGCTTCTTCTGATGACACAACACGCATCAGCCGAATCTTTCGGTTACGCCACTTTGGATTTTGCTTCAGCAGATGCGCGAACAGCAGCATCAGTTCTCCGTTCTTGCGACCACGCCACCAAACGTCGATCGTGCCCTCAGGAGCTTCTTTCGGTGTCTCTGATGGTTCGAGTCGTGCGATCACGACGTTCCTGCGAAGTCGCTGGACGGTTCGCAATGTCGAAACCAACGGTGAGGCTTTCTCGACTTCGCCCGGCCAGCCGATCAGTAGCGTGTTCGGTCGCAAAGCACCAAGCCCGCTGCACTGCACGAGGTACTCAATGCCGTCCGAAAGGTTCGGCGCCGCAACGATGTTTGGGAATGCGTCGAGTTCCTCGTCGACGATGAATTTTTCGAGCAGCTGTTCCTGATTTGAAATTCGATCGGTGTGCTCTTCGACGTCGCCGCTGATCACTTGGCCGATGTTGAGAATTCCGTTTCCTTGCGTCAGCCAATAGCCAAACATCGAAAGGTTGAGGCGGTTGTTTCCTCCGCCGCTCATCGTGAGGATGATCGGGCGCCAGTTCTTGGGGTGATAGAGCGTCCGTTCAAGCTTGAGAAGGTTTTTCCTCGTTCGTTCAAAAAGCAATCCGCTGCTGAGGTCTCCGAACTGGCTTTCAACTTGTTTACGGTAAATGAAGAAATAAATTCCTACCATGATTAGCCCCGACAAGACTGCCCACAGCGGATTCATCAACAGCATCACCGTGATGCAGCCAATGGCTCCCAGCAGCGAGGTAATCCAATGACTGTAACGAAACGTCGGTCGATAGCTTGGATTCTTTGTAATGCCTTCGTAAAATGTGGCGATGTTGATCGTGCCATAAGTGATCATAAACGCCATCGTGATCAATGGCGCGATTGTGTTCAGGTCCGCTGCGATGATGCACAGGCTGGAGATCAGAAACGTAAGGATCACTGCTCGTCGCGGTTCATTGTTATCGCCGCTTCCAGCGCCAAACAGTTTAAGCCGAGGGAAAATTTTGTCTTTTGCTAACGCCTGGAGAATTCGCGGCGCCCCCATCATGCTGCCAAGGGCACTCGAAAGCGTGGCGGCGAAAACGCCTGCCGTGATCAGCACTGGCCATCTAGCGATACTGCCAACGACTTCGTAGTCTCCAATAAGCGTTTCTGCAGGACGGCAACCTGCAAGAAAAATCGCCATCACCGCGTAGACGATTGCGGTTGCGACGATCGCCCAAAGCGTGCCCATGGGGATGCTGCGACTGGGGTTCCGCAAGTCGCCGGACATGTTTGCTCCGGCCATGATTCCGGTAACAGCTGGGAAAAAAAGTGCAAACATCGTGAACAGCGATTCCTTTTGAATGCCATCTTCGACGAGGTAATGCGAATTCCAGTTTTCCGAGAAATGACTCCACTGAAATTGTTCTATGCCACCTAGGAAGAATGAAACCAGCGAAAGGACAAGCGTCGCAAGAATGAAATACTGAACTTTAATCGTCCAACCGGCTCCAATGAAGACGCTGGTGAAAACAACCGCGTTGGTCATCAAAGCCAGCAGCTTGAATCCTATGGCGTCGCCCACCATCGCGTGCAGGACTTCCGTAAATCCGATCACGTACATCGAGACGGAGATTGCCTGAGCCAAGAAGAAGACGATTCCGATCGCACCACCAAATTCCGCGCCCAGCGAACGGCTGATCAGAAAGTAAGCTCCTCCACCCTGCACTTTCGTGTTCGTCGCAACAGCCGACAGCGAAAGCGTCGTCAAAGTTGTGATGACTTTTGCACTAAGCAAAATCACCAGCGCCCAGACAAACCCGGCGTTCCCGACCACATAGCCAAATCGCAAGAACATGATCACGCCAAGGATCGTCAGCGTGCAGGGAGTAAAGACTCCACCAAACATGCCGAAGCCCTTGAACTCTGGTTTCTTGCTTTTAAGGCGGCTCGTTTGAGCCGAACTCGAAACCGAAAGATCAGCCGAATTTGCTGATGAACTCATTGATGGCGGAGGGATTGGAAGAGAAACGCGACTTCATCGAGCCGCTCAGCCGAAATTGTAATCCAATGGACGGAAGCTGTCGTCACGGGTTTGAACCTGTAAAAATACTGGATTCAGAGTCCGCTCTAGGTAATCTCAACCCCATTTGGCTCAATCCAAATCGGACCTCGCCTGTTGAGTGTGCTGTAAGTCGTGAAATGGAAGGGACGTTTCGTTTTTCGCTTGAGCACGATTGTCCCGCAGTGTTCTTGAAAAGAGAGTATTTGCTCATCGCGTCTAATGAGATTATGATCGACCGTCGTGCACTTTCGCTAGAAAGCTGACGCTTACAACACAACAACTTTTAGGAACTCTGATCATGGTTCGTTTTTTTTGGGGATTGAGTCTGTTGGCCCTGTTGGTGGGGTGTACGAATTCGCAACCGCAAGCAAGTAAGCAGCTAAGCGCAGAAGGTTCGAACAGTGATGCTCATGTGTCATCCCCGCAACCAATGATGCCGCAGAAGATCGATCGAGATCGAGTCAGTGTTGATGAGATTGAAAATTTTATCGACTTGAATGTTCCCGAAGGATTTGCTCGAGGTACAGCCGAAGCCACCATTATTGATACGCATAGCTTCAAAGATCCAATCGGAATAAAAGGCGCGTTCCGTGGCAAGATTGTCAACACCGGCGATGACGAGGAAGGTGAGATCAGCGTGCCGCTTCTTCCAGGGATTCCCAACAAAATGCCCGTTGGAGGTCTCATGGAGTCTCAACGAGTTGGTCCGATTTCCAATTTCCCTGGCATTGAACAAACTGAGTTTTCTCCTCCCGATCCGTCACTGGGCGTCGGTCCAAGCCATATCGTCGAAGTCGTCAATTCGGCGATCGCGTTTTATACAAAAGACGGAACCGTGACATTTTCACAGCGTCTAAATGCTCGAAACGGTGATCCCGGTTTCTTCGCGGAACTGAACGCTGAGGATTTTGTCTTTGACCCGAAAGTCATGTACGACCCAACGGTCAATCGTTTTTTTGTTGTCGCGCTTGAACTAATTGGCAACGATTCCTATGTCAACATTGCGGTTTCGGATGACGATGATCCCAATGGTATTTGGTTTCGCTATCGCACTCCTTCCATAGTTCAAATCGGGCAAGGTTTTTACTGGTTTGACTATCCGGGATGGGGCTTCGACGAAAACGGCATCTACGTGACGGGAAATTTATTTCGCAACGCAGGCACAGGTCCCGGTTTTGGTGGCGTGTTGTTCCGATCGTTTGATAAGGCACCGTTGTTGGTCGGAGATCCTGCTCAATTCACAGACATTCCTAATGCGGGTGCCGCTACGGTTCAGTGTGCTCAAACGTTCGGTGACAATTCCGCTCCGTTCTTTATTGGTAATGACACCTTTTCCAGTCTAGAAATTATCGCGCTTCAAGATCCGTTCGGCTCGCCTTCCTTCGAAACGTTTCGGCTTACGGTGCCTTCTTTTAGTACAGCAGGAGACGCTCCTAACGGAAATGGAACTGGAGGGGCAAACTTGTTAAATACGATTGGTCCACGGATCTATAACACCATTTGGCGAGATGGCAGCATGTGGGCCGCACATACAGTTGCTGGAGATGGTGGTACCGCCGCCGTCGCAAGGTGGTACGAGATCGCGACCAATGATTGGCCACAATCGGGTGTGCCGACGCTTGTGCAAAGTGGCGAAATCGATCCTGGAAATTCGGTCTCTACGTTTTTTCCTGCGATCTACACGGACGCCGCCGGGAATACGGCGATGGTTATGGCACACAGTAGCCCGACTGAGACCGCGAGTGTTGCGGTCACTGCTCGGATTGCAACTGATCCTCCTGGCATGATGAGCGAACCTGTGCTTTTTGCGACGGGGGATTTCGGGACTAGTGGACGTTGGGGAGATTACTTTGACATTGCCATCGACCCCGTAGACAACACGACGTTCTGGACAATCGGTGAAGTAACGTCCAACTCTGCCGGTGGCTGGATCACATCCATCGACAGTATTCAGGTTTCTCCACCGCCGACAGTGGCCGGTGTCGAACTGAATGTAGGAGAAGAACAGCGATCTGCTGTTGAATCAATCTCGATCACTCTGGATGGCGATGTGGAATTCGCCCCAGGAGCTATTTCTGTTGTGCAGCGAAGCACGGCGACAGCGGCGACTTTCGTTCCCGTCTCGATCAACGTTTCGCAGCAACTGATCAATGATCAAACGATCGCCACGGTTCAATTCGATTCTCTAGTCCGCAATTCAGAGAATGCACTGGAAGACGGAAACTATCAGCTTACGCTGACGGCTGATCTGGTTACCCGCAGCGGAGTTCCGCTGAACGAAGACTTTGTCTTTGGTGACGTGGAATCCGACGGATTCTTTGTCTATTACGGTGACTCCGACGGAAACAGAACGGTCGACATCTTTGACTTGCTCATATTCCGCCAAAGCTTCGGGACGTCCTCCGGAGATGCAAGCTACTCGTTCTTTATGGATTTCGACGCAAGTGGATCAGTTAATATTTTCGACTTGCTCCCGTTCCGAATGCGATTCGGCAGAACGCTGCCATTCGAATTTGGATCGGCACTGAAGGCCTCTTCGAAGCCTCAAGGTGGGGGCGCAACTTCTGAAGGAAAGCTCAGAACCCGCAAATAGCCGATTTGGAGTACGGGTTGTAGGTTTTCAAATGACGCGTGCCTTTTCGTATTCCGGATTGGTGCGTCGACTATCTTCTTTTCGGCAGCCTTGAGATGAAATTCAAGGCTGTCCATGACGTCTGGCGTCAATTCCATGATCATCTTGGCAGCTCTCCAGCAGCAAAGTTAGCGTTCGTTTCGTCGAAGTGTCTGATCGTGTAACGAATTATCTCGATGCTTCGACTCGTGAGTTTGGTAGTCCGTCGCGTGACTTCCGACGGGACGGACAAGACGACATGCGATGTCCGTGGGTCAATTCGCTTTTGTCAAACGCCCGAATTGCAGCGCATGATTTTTTGATCGAGCCAATCTGGACTGTTTTGCACTGGAAACCTCGATTGGTTCTACTGTAGTGAAAGCAGCAAAATTCCAGCCCGGCGAACCTTTCTGAGTATGGATGCTCCTCCTCCCCATGCATATTTTCCAACACAAAATTTTCAAGCTTTGCCAAGAGCTTGGAGACGAATTCGTTTGGATGCGAGCTCTGCTCTACCCCGAAATCAACCGCCTTTCGGATAAAGCTGAATCCGATCAGTTCGATCAACGTTTGATTGAGATCAGCGAATCGACAGAACTGGAGAACTTTTCCAAACGGGTTCTCCCCGGCGATCTGACGGTGAACTCGCTTTCAATCGAACTCGAACCTGGCGAAAAAGTAGTCGTCAAGCGATGCTGGGTCAATCCAGTGCGTTTCGAGATCCGCTATGTCTCTTGGCAGCATTCAAACGAACTTGTCAGGGCCTACGTCCCGTCGCTCGATTTGACGATCACCAAGCAAGGAAAAGTCGATCCAAAATTTGTTGGGCAAGTCAGAAAAGAAATCAAAAGTTGTTTGCAGCGGACGCGTCGGCTCGTTGGGCTGCGTCATTTGGTTTATCTGCAGAACTATGGGCCGTTCAAGGTTGTCGAATCGGATCTGGAAGTCTGTTTGCCGTCGGCACGAGATGTCGCCAAAGAGGAGCCGAACGAAAATGAAAAACGCGAACTTCCCGAAGTCGCTAGCCGCCTAGACCGAAAACCGAAAAAGAAGAAACGTAAAACGGAATCAACGCAAAAGGACATCCCGGCTTTTCGTATTGACGACCGTATCCAAAAATTGGCTCAGTGGTTGGCTGAACCCAATCGACACAGCGTGCTGCTGGTCGGTCCGACGGGCGTCGGGAAAACGAAAATGGTGCAAGAGCTTGCGTTACGTAAAGAACAGTTTGGTTCTGAGCTGTTTGAGTTCTGGGAGACAAGTGGTTCACGAATTGTCGCCGGCATGAGCGGCTTTGGCCAATGGCAGGAGCGTTGCCAGAAGATTACTGAGGAACTGAAACAACGAGACGGCATTTTGCTTGTTGGGAATTTGCTGGAGCTGTTGGAAACTGGAAAATCATCAGGACAACTGCAGAGCATCGCTTCGTGGATGCAAACTCATGTGCAGCGGGGCAACTTGCAGATCATCGCAGAGTGTACTCCTGAACAACTGGTCATCATTGAAGCTCGTGATCCGCAGCTACTGGAATCATTAACGACGATGCGTGTCCAGCGACCGGACTCTGAACTGCAAAAAAACATTTTTGGTTCGGTGCTGGATTTCCTACTGGAAGATCTTCCCAACACCGACGGCGCCGTTACCGCCCATCCTGACGCGCTTGATGCGGTTTACTGGTTGCACCAACGATATGCGACTTATTCGGCCAACCCTGGGCGGCCGATTCAGTTCTTGCAGCGGCTTGTTGAGGATGCGTGGCATGACTTCGGGCAATCCGGCGATCCGGAATATCAGGTGGAGATCGACGCCGAGTTTGTGGGACGAGCATTTTCGGCGCAAACAGGACTGCCATTTTTCCTGCTCAGTCGGAATGAACGTCTGGATCTCTCGGCCATGGAAGATTGGTTCGACGAACGAGTCATTGGACAGCAGATTCCTGTTGAGACCGTAACTAACTTGATCGCGACGATCAAATCTGGACTCTCGCCGCCGGGAAAACCGATCGCATCCTTGATGTTCATTGGCCCAACGGGTGTTGGAAAAACTGAAATGGCGAAGTCGCTCGCTGAGTTCATGTTCGGTTCGCAGCGACGGTTGTTGCGATTCGATATGAGCGAGTTCGCGGACCGAATTAGCGTCCAGCGTCTGATCGGCGGAACGGGAGAGAAGGAAGGAATGCTGACGGGGAAAGTCAAACAGCATCCTTTCTCTGTCGTGTTGTTTGACGAATTCGAAAAAGCACATCCTGCTTTCTTTGATCTGTTACTACAGGTGCTCGGCGAAGGGCGACTGACCGATGGTCAAGGACGGACAACAGATTTCTCAACCACGATCATCGTGATCACTTCCAACTTGGGTGCTCAGCAATTCAAACCGGTGTCGTTTGGATTCAGCGGTGCGGAATCGGATCAAGCTACGAACGATCGTCGCTACGAAGAACATTTTGTTGACGAAGTCAGGAAAATCCTTCGGCCGGAACTGTTCAACCGACTTGATCGCATTGTTCCATTTCGTCCCCTTCAGATGGAAACGATCGAAAAGATTGTTGTTCGCGAAATTGAAAAACTAAAAAAACGGGAAGGGATTTGGTATCGTCCTATCGTCCTCAACGTCAACGAAGACGTGACTCGATGGCTGGCGAAAAGTTCAATGGATCTTCGATACGGTGCGCGTCCGATTCAACGGTTGATTCACGATCGTGTCACGGTTCCTTTGTCGGATAAGCTCGCCAACTATTCCCGCGAGCAAAATGTTGCGGTCGATCTGACGCTTAACGAGGACACTTCGCCGAAAACGATTCGAATCGATGCGAGAGGTGTTGAAGCTGGTGGCAAAGAGATTCGATCGTCGCGAAAGTTGATCACTGCGATTCAAGCGGTGCGCCGCCGCGCTCAACGGTTAAGTGCAGGTGACGTGATGGTTGGGCTTCGCAACGAAATGTTTCGTCTGATCCAGGCGAACCAACGTGACCATCGCAAAGTTCGCAAACTAATGAAGAAGAAAAACGTCGACCAATCGTATGTGGATTCGCTACACACCGCGATTCTCGAACGTGAGCCAAACATCGAGAATCAACGATTCTATATTGACATGGCCGACACGCTATTTGATCAATGCAATCAATTCGAGGAAGAGTGTTTGCTGGAGTACTTCGCGAAGAAGGACATCTCCGGAGTGCAGAATTGGGATCGAAAAAAGGAACTTGAAACGGAGGTCAAAGAAGCGATCTTCAAGAACTTTCTGTTCCAGTCGGGAGCAGCGAATCGCGCGGCTATTTTCATTTGGACCCGGCACAATGATATCCGACACGGGCTGGTGAAAGGCTATTTGGATTTCGCCAAATCGAAAGGCCTCGTGACTGCTTGTTATTCCGCTGTCCGTTTCAATGGAAATGCAGATCGAAAGAAGAAGGCCGCAATTTTGCGAAAAGTCGAAGGTGAAGACGACGTCTTCGCTCTTTGTGCTGACCTGTACCGAAAACCGATCGGTGAACTTTTTGAGGAAACGCATGGTCCATTGCTTGGCGTCGCATTGGAGGTCACCGGTCCAGCCGCGTTTCCGATGTTCGGCTACGAGGCAGGTCGCCACCAATTCAAGACTGAGAAAACGCGTGACGCTTTCGTGGAAGTCGTCGGTGAGAAGCTCGCCGCCCACAAGCTCTCTGATGAAGTTCTAACGCTCGGCCCATTCGACCAGTTGGCGGTCAAGCAACGAGTCTACGATTATCCACGTAAAGTTGTCGCCGATGTTGGAGTCGGGCATTTGAGAGATCTGAATTTCGCGAACATTGGCGACTTGGTTCGCGGTTGTGCCGAGAAAGCGCTTGAGCATCATTTAAACAAATTCATGGAGTAAAACAGAACCGTTGGATATTTCCCTGCCAGTTTTTGTGAAGGTCGTCAAAGGCGATGCTGACCGTAAGACCGTGTACCGCACGCAGTTGCTGTTCGCACCTGGATTCAATTCAGAGAACATCGTTCTGCAGCGCGCCGTACAACGGTTGACTCAGAATGTGCGCAAGCGTAGCGAAGAGTTTGGGAAAGCGTGGAATCAAAAAAATCTAATTCCATTGACGTTCAATCCGGCTTCCTTACAACACGCGACGTGTCGCGTCGCCTTAGATTTGAAGAAAGTGCGTAGCAACTGCAAATTCTTCATGGTTTGGTTCGAGTCGATGGATCGCCGAGTTGCGTTTTGTCCAGAGATTGCTGATCTATGGTTCGAGTTTGGAAAAGGTGAACTCGAGTCGCGTACTCAAGAAGTCTTAACGGCGTGGTTTCGCGAGCGGCAGAAAGAGGATGGTGCTGACTTTGTTTCGCCGGAGCGATATGCGATTGATAGTAAGTGTTGGCTGACGTCAATCGATGTGTCACTCAACATCAATCAGGAGTCGCGCGATGAGATGGAAAAGAAGATGGCGTCCTTGTGGACGCGTGAAACAATCAGCGGAGAATCGGAACTGCCGCGGGTAGGACGATGTCTTGATTGGCTCTATCCGGACGATCTCGACCGGGCCTACTTGCGAGAAAAAGAAGCCGACGCGCTTCAGCGTTTGCTCGAACTGCCCGATCAACGTCCTGTGTTACTGGTTGGCGATTCGCTGGTTGGCAAAACGACGCTGATTCATGAAGTCGTCTCGCGGCGTGTTGAAAAGCAACAGCGAGAGTCGCTCGAGAAAGGCAAAGATCAAAAAAACAATACCAACAAAAAGAACGTCTGGTTGTTGGCTCCGCAGCGTTTGATATCCGGGATGTCTTACGTCGGGCAATGGGAGCAACGTGTGCACGCGATTCTCAAAACAGCTGCCCAAAAGAAACATATTCTCTACTTCGACGATTTGATCGGACTGTTTCGGGCTGGCAAAAGTTCTTGCTCGAACCTTTGCGTCGCGGATCTGTTGCGCAAACCATTACAGCAACGCAGCGTTCGATTTCTGGCTGAATGCACGACGGGTGGGTACGAGCAACTGCTGAATCTTGACCGGAGTTTCGCAGACTTGTTTCACGTGATGCACGTCGAAGAAATGAACGAAGATGAAACGCTTCGAGTCTGTATTCAAACCAGTCGAGATGTTGAACGTCAGCATAAAGCCTGGTTCGATCCAGACGCGTTGCCGACCGTGATCCAACTCCAGCGTCAGTATGGCGGATCGCTCCGTTTTCCCGGCAAGGCAGTCCGATTTTTGAAACAGATTGGCGTTAAATTCAATCGTCGTCCAATTGGTCGGTTCAATGTGCTCGAAGAGATGGCGTCGACTTGTGGAATTCGATTGCCGATGGTTGACGACCAACGGACATTGGATCGAAAAGATGTCGTCAAAGAATTTGATGACCTAATCGTTGGACAGAAAGATGCCGTTGGCGCTTGTGTTGATCTTGTGATGACGGAGAAAGCTCGGCTTTCGCCTGAGGGCAAGCCGATCATGACGATGTTGTTTACAGGACCGACAGGTGTCGGGAAAACTGAAACCGCGAAAGCGTTGGCCAAGTATCTCTTCGATGATGCATCGAAGATGGTTCGGTTTGATTTGAACGAATTCAAAACGGGCTACAGTGCCGCACGACTTGTTGGAACGTTTGATCAGCCCGAAGGACTGCTAACGAGCGCCATTCGGCATCGTCCCTACAGCGTTATTCTGTTCGACGAAATTGAGAAAGCGCATCCGGATGTATTCGATGTGCTGTTACAAGTCATCGGCGAAGGCCGACTGACCGATGCGATTGGCCGGACGACGGATTTTGGCAACACGGTCATCGTGATGACTTCGAATCTAGGAGCTCAACGAGCAGGTCAAACCGTTGGCTTTGTGCCGGGCGATGATCAGCGACACTATATTGCAGCCGCAGAGAAGTTCTTTCGGCCTGAATTTTTCAATCGAATCGATCGGGTTGTGCCGTTTCATCATCTTGATCGGGATCAGATCGCAACCATCGCACAGCGTCTTATGAGCCAAGTCGTTTCGCGAGAGGGATTGATGCGACGACGGTGCATTCTGAATGTCGATTCGGCGTTGATTTCCGACATCGTGGACGTTGGATACGATCAAGCGATGGGAGCCCGTGGTCTCAAACGGGCCATCGAGCAGCACTTCACGCATCCGGTTGCCGCTGAGCTGTCGGCGATTCGCAGCGAAACGCCGACACTGATTACGGTTGAGAAAAAAGGAAACCGAAAGGACGTAGCTGAGCTTTCAATTAACGTGTTGCCGCTCGAAAACGTGGAACCCACCGGCCAACCCGTCTACGAATCATTGGAGGAGCTTGCGGAAATGGCGAGAGCGTTTCTTGTTCGCGTTCGCAGAGATTACTTTCCTGAACGTCCAGCCGGTGAAATTTCTGGAAGTGGAATGAGCCCAGAACTTCTTCGTCACTTCGCGCTCGTTGAAGAGGCCAACCAGATCGAACAGTCCATCGAACGGATTCGTGACGCGATGGATGCGCGGGCTGACGCATCAATGCCGGCAATGCCAATCGGACAGTCACGTCGTTCGGTTGCCGATCGTGAAAAACATGGGAATCAGTCGCGCACCTTTTTGCAAGACGTTGCTTCGATCCGTGACATCCATGAATTCTTGCGTGATGCTGGCGGCGCCGGAAACGATGGATCCTCTGATTCGCTGGCAGATCAACTTGTAAGGAGCTGTCGAATTCTCCGGGCGATGGTCAGTTCAACTGAATCGGAAGCGATTCTGTTTTTCAAAACCCTTGAAAAATCCAGAGTCCACAAAGGGGTCGCTGACAGCAAGTTTCCAAACGGCGTAGCGCCCGACAGTTACTTGGTCCTTGCCGGCTACCACGAAGCCATGTTTCGATCGATGGGTTTCGACTGGCGTACGCGAGAGGTCAGTATTGGGGGGAATGCGGTCAGACTGATGCACGTTTCTGGAAGTTGTGTGACTGCGATGCTGAAGAATGAAGCTGGCTACAACATGCGATGTTACCCGAGCGGAAAACTGACGCTGGACGAGACAGGATTTCTTACGGCCAATGATCCTGATTTCGAGGTTCTTAAAGCTGCGATCATGTCAGACGCGGCACCTGACGAACCTTTTATGTGTAAATCGATCGAACAGCGCAAGCCGTTGAAGGTGCTGCGATTCCTTGGTGCGACTTCAATTGACTTTCGCACTGGAGATACATCTGCAGGCCAAATGACCAAAGAACGACTTTTGCAATTGGTGCAAAGCGGCTTGCCGCTGCCTAAAGAATTCAATCAGAAAGGGAACTAATGTCATATCAAAAATTCCCAATCGTCTGGTGGAAGGACGCACAGGATACATACTACGCTCACACTGTTAGCGGAGAATCTGTTTGCGCGGCTGATCGTGATCTGAAAAAGTGCATTAACCAAATCAAGTCAGCATTGGTTTGGCATTCGGAGAACACCTACGTTAGTGAAGCGGACTTTGACGATCCCAGAATTGAGTTGATCAAAGTCGCGATTCGGACTTCCGAAAAGTTTCTTGAGCGACGACATCTTTCGAGTGAGCAAACTTATGTCACGGTTCCTTGTGTTTGGGGCAAGCGTGACGATGGAACGATCGTTTGCAACGCTCCCATGCTGGAGCTTTCATTTTACTGCGATTCCGAAACTGACTTTGTTGACATCGCTCGAGAGGAGATTCAGTCAAAGCTCAACGGATGTTCACAAACGAAGCTTGCGTCATGTTTGCCGGCAGGCGAGCTGATGGTGGACACGATCAACGTGAAACTCGGTGAAAGAAAAGATACGCAATGGACGTGTGATTGCGAAAACCTCGAAATGGTTGCCAATCCACTGACTGGACGGTACTCGAAAAAACAGTTCGCTGCTCCGATCAATCGCGAGGCTGAAGTCGACTATATGCATCGTCGTCTACGGCAAGAACGTGGCAATACTCTGATCGTCGGTCCGCGGGGTGTTGGTAAGTCAACGATTCTGGCAGCGGCGGCTCGCAATTGGCATGCGGCACGCAAAGCAGTCGCGAAACAGAATCCTGAATCTGAAACAGAATCAATCAAGTCTAGAACGCCAGCCGTTTGGATGTGCAGTGCCGACCGGATCGTCGCCGGCATGCGATACCTCGGTGAGTGGGAGGAACGGATGGAGAGCGTCATTGAAGAACTCGCTGAGTTCCAAGGGATTCTGTGTTTTGAACGTCTCGATTCACTATGCCGGTTGGGTGGTGGCGAAGATGCCTCCGCGAGTATCGCTTCGTTTCTTGCGCCATTCATTCAAAATCGTGAACTTCGCGTCGTGATCGAAGCGACTCGTGAAGAACTTGATCAATGTCGTTTGTTGTTGCCCGGTTTCGAGAACCTGTTTGAAATTTTCGAAGTTCAACCGATGGCGGAAGACAAAGCTCAGAATCTGTTGGAGAATCTCGGCAACGAATTCACTCGCAATCACAGAATCGAATTTGAAGTCGAAGCGGCGCCACTTTGTCAGAGACTTTTCAAGCGATTCATGCCCTACGATACGTTTCCTGGAAAGTGCGTCGGTTTTTGGAAAGGGCTTTTCGAAACGGCGAAACGAGACCGATTGCCAAAGATCGATCAAGATAGAGTCGTGTCGGAGTTTGTCGATTTGACTGGATTGCCCGAGTCGTTGATTCGCGACAAAGTGAGTTTGCCGGTCAAGCAGATACACGACTGGTTTGCGGATCAGATTATTGGACAGCCGGCTCCGTGCAAGAGTTTGACGGACGTTATCGCAACCTTCAAAGCTGGCTTGAATGATCCCGGTCGGCCAATCGGAGTCATGTTGTTCTGCGGTCCGACAGGTGTTGGGAAAACGGAAACGGTCAAAGCACTAACGCGTTTTATGTTCGGCAATGCGAGTTGCTCCATTGAGCAGGAAAAGAATGCGATTATTCGCGAACGATTGGTGCGGTTGGACATGAGCGAATTCTCGGGTCCGGGAGCGGCACAACGTTTGACGATTCAAAGCAACGGCCAGCCAGGAGAGTTGGTCAAGCGACTTCGTCAGCAGCCATTTTCGATCGTGCTGTTTGACGAAATCGAAAAGGCGTCTGCGGAGGTTTTCGACGTGTTGATGGGCGTTATGGATGAAGGGCGGCTGACCGACAAATGGGGGCGTGTAACGGACTTCCGTAGCGCGATCATCATTATGACGTCGAATCTGGGCGTGCAAACGAAAGAGGCGGTTGGCTTTCAGTCCGACAATGATTCCGGATTTGAAGCGGGCGTGCGAAAGTTCTTTCGGCCAGAATTCTTCAATCGGATCGATCGAGTCGTTTCGTTTTCTTCGTTATCGCCTGAATCGGTCTGCCAAATCGCGGAACTTGAATTACGAGCGATGTCGCAACGAGAGGGTTTTAGTAGTCGAAAGTTGAAGCTCGTCTGGGACGCAGAAGTGATTGAGTATCTGGTGAACAAAGGTTACAGCCAAAAACTTGGGGCACGTCCGCTGCAACGAACGATCGAGCAGGAAGTCAGTGTTCGTATAGCTCGAATCCTCGCCGAGCAGCCGGACTTTTCAAACGCAACGCTTGTGCTTTCGGTTGATGAACAAGAGTTGGCGATCGATACGAATGGCGGACCGATAAAACGAAGCTAGATTGCCTCATGGTGATACGTCTTACACTTGCGCTGGACTGTTCAACGAAGCGCGAATTGCGTGGTGTCTTCAGCTCAATTTTTGAGTCGATTAATCTTGCTGCAAAACACGGGGTTTCAGCAGCCAGAAGATATAGGCTTCACGATCATCATGAATCGGATCGGCTTGCAACCGTTTCAAGCATCAAGCTTTAACTGATTCGAATTATTGGGCTCAGTATCCAAAGCGAAAAGAATTTTACAATTCAGGAATCTGGCAGCAGCTTGGACGATATCAGCTATCAAGGGGTCGAGTGGTGTTTGACCCGCTGGGAAAAGTTCAAGGATTGCGATATGAAAACTTTATTAGCCATTGGGATGGTTTTGGCTCTAACGACTTCGGCTGCTCAGGCTCAGCAGTCAATATCGCAATACAATGACGCTTCGAAAGAGAAGTTGACCTACAAGCAAGCTTACGCAAAGGCTCAAGCAGGCGACAAGCCGCTGTTGGTCATGGTTACCGCTGACTGGTGCCCGCCATGTCGTCAGATGAAGGCGACGACGTTGCCACAGTTGATGAACCGTGAGTCGTTCAACAACTTTCATTTCGCCATGATGGACTACGACAAACAGCCCGAGCTTGCCAACCAGTTGATCGGGGACCGAGGTTTGCCGCAAATCATCATGTTCGAGAAGAGCGGTGGCAAATGGTTGCGTCGATACCTCAAAGGAATTCAATCGGTCGAGACGGTTGAGTCATTCGTTGCCAAAGCAGGGACCTATCGCCTAGCGGCCAACGAAGAAGATGGTACAGAGAAAAAATAGCTCCATAAAATCTGGAATAGCTTACTCACACTAGGACGATTCCTGGCGTTTCGGTTAACCCGGAACGGAAGCGAGAATTTGACATCGCCAACGCCGCGGTCCAAACTCGCTTGCGTTTCGGGTTATTTTTTTCAGGCAACAGGCATCACTTTGTCCGCGTCCATTTCGATCGTCATTCCGGTGCTCGATGAAGAGTCCAGCATCGAACAGGCCGTCACCCTCGCTCGTGATGTCGCTGACGAAGTGATCGTCGCCGATGGCGGAAGTACAGACGGTACGCTCGGAATCCTTGAGCGGCTCGATTGCGTCGTCTGTCACACTTCTCGGGGCCGCGGCCAGCAGTTGCATGCAGGTGCGAAGTTGGCAAAGGGAGAGATTCTACTTTTTCTACATGCTGATACTTGGTTGCCTGCAAAAGCAAGAACTCAAATTCTGCAGGTTTGGGAATCAATGCCCGAGGACGAGACGGCGACGTTTTGTGGCTGCTTCGAACAGTACATCGACGATCCGCGATACGTGTATCGTTTGCTGGAGAGAGGAAACCTCTGGCGCGCAAAGTATCAAAGGTTACCTTACGGAGACCAAGGCGTTTTCGTTAGCCGAAAGCTCTACGATGCCGTCGGCGGCATTCCGAAAATTTCGCTGATGGAGGACTTTGAGTTTGCCCGTCAGATTTCGAAGCTGAGCGACCTGAAGATTCTTCCGGGTCCGATTCATGTTGATGCACGGCGGTGGGAGAAAGTTGGCCCATTACGCCAAACGATCCGCAACTGGACGTTGGCAACGCGCTATCGTTTAGGCGCTGATCCAGAGCAACTATTGAAGAAGTATTAGTTCTCTACGTACCCGAAGCTGGCACCAATAGTTGAAACCTGCCACAATGCGGATATGGTTCAATTTCTCAAACGTTGGTTTCGACCAAGCCGATTTGACGCTTGCTGTTTTGTGATCGCAATCCAGTGGATGGTCGTTCTGTTTAGCGTTGCGATTCTCCCGTCGATGCCCAACGGGCACGTTCCGATAGAATCTGGAATGGCGATTCTGGTTGCGTTTGGTACTTTGATTGCGATCGCGGCGACTCAGTGTTGGAAGTCCAATTCGAACCGAAGAACGTTGATGTTAGTTGTGTCTTCGATCGCTAGCGTGGGCTGCGTGGTTGGATGGTACTACTTCAATTCAGGTTATGTCGACGCCAAAAGGAGTGTGCAGTTCGGTCTGCAGACGGCGGAGTTGCCGAGTTTTGATGTCGCAGGATTCTTGTGGGGTTCCTTGGTCCACCTTCGCAACGCAATCGCTGCTGCTTGTGTGGTTTGGCTCGTCAATCTGGCGATTTTCCGCGTGTCTCGATCTGCAAAGTCGCCGCTTGCGAGAATGATTCAGAGACTTCGAGCAGACCGAACGGGCATGTTGATGGGCGTGGCTGCCGTGATGTTTTTGCTGGCCATCGTTGGCCGTCTTCTTTCGAGTACCGATAGTCGAACTAGTAATGCATCCGTTAGTTCAATGGCACAAGTTACGGCCGCGATTTTGGGCTACGGGTCCGCTTGGCTGATCTTGCTGTTTTGGTTTCCTCGAAGCTTTGTGCACAAAGGGGTGCCAATTCAGAAAGTTGTTTCTCTGCTTCTGGTGGTGGCCCTGTGCCCGATGTTTTTTTCGCAACTGATTGGCAACGCAAGTGCGGGCGACGGAGTGATCGTCTTAGTTGCTGTTGTCGCGTTTGTCTTTTCGGTAATTGGAATCGGGGGAGTCCACGCTGCTGCGGAAGAACGGCCGGAGACAAGTAACCGATTCGTTGGGTCGCGACCGACATTCTTCTCGATTCTGCCTGTGGTTTTGCTGATGGTTGCGATTGGGTTTTACTCGTCTCTTGATTTGGGAGTATTTGCTTCACCGCAACGCAATGCGACGTTTGCTCAACAGATTGCACAATCAAGAGAATCTGTCGCCGTGACTCGCGAATCGGGTGGACGGATTACGCTTGTGTCGGATCCTTCGTTCGGCGGATCGGCTTGGCGTGTGTGGTTTGATGAAAGTGCGCCAAAGGATCTTGTCAAAGCTGTGCTAAACCGGGGTGGTCGTTGTGTAGAGCTTTGCAATTTAACACCCGAATTTGATATGTCTGCGGTGAACGGAAGTGGCATAGTATTGTTGATGACCGATTGTGAAGTCTCTCATACACAGCTTTCCGATATTCTTTCGTCTGGGGCTTGGTTGAGGATTAGGGGTAAGTTCGCTGTCGTTGACGACGGCACGGAAATCGACTCAAGCGTCGTTAATTCGATCGTATTTCAAAATATTGATCCGGGAGTGATTCAGAAATTTTTCGAAGTCGCCAATTGCGAAAATCAAATGCTGTACACAATGGTCCACTCACCTGTTGGTGATCAGGATTGGCCGATGATCGAAGAGTTGGCGCAATCGGGGTCCGTGTATCTTTATGGAGGTTGGGAGGAAGGTTTTCAACTTCCACCCGAAACACGATCTTTAAGTCGAATCCACTTCCAAGATCTAAGTAGCACCAATGGAAAGCCGAAGCCGGTCGACAGGAATTTGGTTTTCAATACCGACATGAAGTTGACCTTCTCTGGATCAATCGGCAACGATCCGGCAATCGCGTGGAAGTTGATGTTGCTGCGTGGCGATTTTGGTGGCTATTCTCTGGAGCACTATTGGAATCTTTCCAATTCGCCGATCGACGAATTTGCCAAAGAGATTGGCTTGAGTTATCAGCTCAATGCCGATCAAACGATTCACTCGATTTACTTACCCCTGTGCAGTGGAATTCAACTCGAAGGATTGGATGAAGTTAGAGTGCTCAGTTTCGATCCGGCATGGGTCGAAGGTGCGTCGATTGGATCCGGTAGAGGCGTGCCAACAAGTCTTTCCTCTTTGAATTCGTTGACGAATCTGGAAGAACTTTACTTTGAGATTGGCTTCGTGCCAGAAGATCTGTCTTTCCTGAATCACCTGACGTCCCTGAAGCATCTCCAGATTCCATCGGTTTTGCGCAAGGTAACCGGGCCAATCGGATTCGACGCTTGTCAGACGCTCGAGTCGATTACGTTTTTCGGCAAACCCGACAACACGACGTATCGGGAAATTATAAGGCTGGAGAATTTGAAGCGTCTTGTGATTGTCAACAGCGAGAACGACAGTTCGTTGAACGACCAGTACCTTATGAAATTGCGAAAGAAGTTCGCCGGTGTTGACGCGGATATCATTCTGCCGTCAGAGACCGAGTCGTTGGTGCCGAAACCCTTTCGCGAATTCCGTGCGAGGATCCGCAAAGAACTTCGCGAAGATACTTCGTGGTTGGACGAAATTTTGGAAAAGTAACGCAATCAGTTCGCGCCAATTGGCTTCGGCAAAGAGTCCGGAGGGGTTCTTTCTGCTCGTTCTGTGCCTTAGCGAGAACTCGCATCAAACGAAATTCCGTTAGCGCGGACACACCTAAAGGCGTTAACTACGAACATCGTGCAATGAATGGCAAACTACTGAGCCTTCATCTTGCCGCGGCGATCAACGGGCTCAATGAGTGAAGCTTTCAAGTAGTCGCTGTTCATGCGGCCGATGAATGCGATGCTGATGCCTTTCGGACACTGAGCTTCACACTCCGCGTAGTTGCGGCATGAACCGAAACCTTCTTCTTCCATCTGAGCCGTCATGTCTTTGACGCGATCGTAACGCTCAGTTTGCCCCTGCGGCATCATGCCAAGGTGCGAAACCTTCGCAGCGGTAAACAGCATGGCTGATCCGTTGGGGCAAGCCGCGACACACGCACCGCAACCGATGCAACTGGCCGCGTCGAGCGCCGTTTCAGCAACGCTTGGCTCGACTGGAATCGAATTTGGCTCGGGCTTTGGGCCTGAGTGATTGCTGATGAATCCACCGGCTTGAATGATGCGATCGAAAGCACTTCGATCTACCATCAAGTCACGAACAATCGGAAACGCAGCACTTCGCCAAGGCTCGACGTAAACTTCCGCGCCGTCTTCGAAATGTCGCATGTAGAGCTGACAAGTCGTCGTTTCGCGTTTCGGTCCGTGAGCTTCGCCGTTGACGACCATCGAGCACATGCCGCAGACGCCTTCACGACAATCGTGATCGAAGGCAACGCCTTCTTCGCCATTGGCAATCAGCTTCTCGTTCAGCTGATCCATCATTTCTAGGAAAGACATGTCAGGACTGATGCCGTCCATGTCGTACGTTTCCATTTTGCCTTTTGATTCCGCGTTCTTTTGACGCCAAACGTGTAGTTTAATTTTCATGACTTGTAGTTCCTCGTCATCAGTGGCAGAGCTTCGAACTTCAACGGTTCCTTGTTCAACTCAGGAGGTTTGCCTTCTCCCTTGTATTCGAAGACCGAGGTAAACGCGAAATCATCGTCGTTTCGTTTCGCTTCGCCTTCAGGTGTTTGGTGTTCTTCCCGTAAGTGACATCCGCAAGATTCATCTCGCGTCAACGCATCGTGGCACATCAGTTCGCCATAATCCAAGAAGTCAGCGACACGACCGGCGTGCTCTAACGATTGGTTCATCGACTCATTTTCACCATGCACGGCAACATTGTTCCAGAATTCTTCTCGAAGTTCCGGGATCTTTTTGAGACCCTCTTTGAGCGACTCTTCATTTCGTGAGATACCGCAGTGCTCCCACATGATTTTTCCCAATTCGCGATGGATCGAGTTGGTGCTACGTTTTCCTTTGACGGCAAGCAATTTGTCGATGCCAGCTTTCACTTCGGCTTCGACCTTCTCGAATTCGGAGTCCTCCGTCGTGAGGTCGTCTTTGTCGATACCGCTCAGGTAGTTTCCGATCGTGACTGGGATGACGAAATAACCATCTGCTAGACATTGCATCAGCGAACTTGCTCCCAGCCGGTTAGCACCGTGGTCAGCGAAGTTTGATTCACCGACTGCGAACATGCCTGGAATCGTTGTCATCAAGTTGTAATCGACCCACAGCCCACCCATCGTGTAGTGAACCGCCGGGAAGATTCGCATCGGTGTTTTTGTTGGGTCATCGTCCGTGATCCGTTCGTACATCTCGAACAGGTTGGAGTACTTTGACTTGACCGCATCAATTCCCTTCTCTTCGATGGCCGCACCGAAGTCAAGGTAAACGCCGTAACCCGTTGGACCGACGCCCAAACCTTCATCGCAGACATCTTTTGCGTTGCGTGCTGCCACGTCGCGCGGCACGAGGTTACCGTAGCGCGGGTATCGCTCTTCGAGGTAGTAGTATCGATCTTCTTCTGGAATGTCAGTCGGTTTACGTTTTTCGTCTTTGTCACGCGGCACCCAAATGCGACCATCGTTTCGAAGCGACTCGCTCATCAGCGTCAGTTTTGATTGATAGTCGCCCGACGCCGGAATCGAAGTCGGGTGAATCTGCGTGAAACAGGGATTCGCAAAACCGGCACCACGACGGTAGGCTCGCATCAATGCTGAGACGTTGCAGTTTTTCGCGTTGGTCGACAAGTAATAAACGTTTCCATACCCGCCGGTTGCCAGCACGACGGCATCGGCAACGTGTCGCTTCAGTTCGCCAGTGACAAGGTTTCGCGTAATCACACCACGGACTTTTCCGTCGATGATTACGTAGTCCATGATCTCCGTCCGAGTGTGCATCTTGACGGTTTTGGCAGCGATTTGCTCTTCCAAAGCCGAATAAGCACCGAGCAAAAGTTGCTGACCCGTTTCGCCACGACAGTAGAAAGTTCTTTCAACGAGAACACCGCCGAACGAGCGATTGGCAAGCTTGCCGCCGTATTCGCGAGCAAACGGAACTCCCTGAGCAACCGCTTGGTCGATGATCGCGGTGCTTAATTCCGCGAGGCGATAAACGTTTTGTTCTCGGGCTCGGAAGTCACCGCCCTTCTGCGTATCGACGAACAACCGCCACGTCGAATCGCCATCGTTGCGATAGTTTTTCGACGCGTTGATTCCGCCCTGAGCCGCGATGCTGTGGGCGCGACGCGGCGAATCTTGAAAGCAGAAACAATCAACCTGATAGCCCATCGCTCCGATCGACGCGGCAGCCGAAGCTCCAGATAGTCCCGATCCAATGACAAGCACTTTGTATTTCGGACGATTTTTTGGACCGACAAGCCGGAGCTTATTTTTGTGATTCGTCCAGGCGTCTTCGAGAGGGCCTTCGGGAAGTTGTGCATCAAGCGTCAGCATGATAATTCGTTTGGTTTGAGTTTAAGGTGACTGTTCGGTTGGCGAAGGTGGCATAGGCTTCTAGCCTGTGAACTGCATGAATACAGGCTGGAAGCCTATGCACCGACGTTCAATGTTTCGATAAC
The DNA here is from genome assembly GCA_964582025.1 of uncultured Pirellulaceae bacterium. Classification (GTDB taxonomy): domain Bacteria; phylum Planctomycetota; class Planctomycetia; order Pirellulales; family Pirellulaceae; genus Mariniblastus. Next base: position 28,700 of record CAZORS010000028.1, read on the forward strand.
AACTCGTGTGAGTACTCTGCCGCTTCAGGCATTTGTCCAGACATAAACGAGACCGGAACCAGAATGAATGTCGCTGAAACGCCAATTGCGAAAATGATCGCAAACGCTCGCAAGTATTTGTTGCGATCCGGATTATCAAGGCCCAGTGTTTGAAACAGGCTCCAAACGCCGTGGTACAAGTGAAATCCGATGACGACCATCATGATGATGTACGCCAACGATACCCACCAAATGCTAAATGAGCTGACCATGTTGTTGTAAACGTAACCGTGTTCGTGCTCTCCCAGCAACGGAAGACTGCCGGTTGTGAAGTGCAGGATGTGCAACACGATGAACGCCAAAATCGCTGTTCCCGTAACCATCATGTAAAGCGCCGCCGGCGAAGCCATGGCACGCTTCTTCTTGACATAGCCAACAGGTCGAGCTTTCTTGTTCTGATCGCTGAGCAGGATCACCGTCACGACATGCAGGACGACGGAGCCCAACAAAAACAGTCGAGCTCCCCACAATGCCAGCATTGGCGGAAGTGCCGGAGCACCGAAATCTTTCAGGAACTGTCCATAGGAATCGATGTGGGGGATGCCCGCAGCGTCGGCTCCAGTGAAAATCTTCATGTGACCGGCAGCGTGACCGACAAGGAATCCGAACATGATCAGTCCAGTGATCGCTGCGACAAATTTTTTCCCGATCGAGCTGGCGAAAAGGAGTTTCAGGCGTTTCATGATAAAGTTGACCTCCGCGGGAAGGTCGAGACATCAGGTTTGAGGTGCGTAATTGCGTTACTGTTTAGTTTCGCGGATACGGCGAATATCGGCTAGGGCAGCTTCGGTATAGAACCGCAATACTCGGCGGAAATTATCATCGAACAGCAAATATTGGCCTGTGACGTTTTGGCTCAGCTCCAATAGGTCGCTCGCAACGTTTCACGAAGAGGCTGTGAATAAGTGCCGACACACGAAATCGAGGTGAGCCGTTTGGGCGCTAGCCCCGGTTATCGGCAGTTCAACCGCGGCTAGCGCCGAAACGGCTCAATATTTCACAGCCCCAATCGGCGTCGTGGGGCTCATAGCTCGAATAATGCTACAATCCGCGCTCATTCGTCGATCCCATCCACCAGACATCTCAGATGAATACAGCAGCCGGTCAGGAAGACTGGACAATCGAGAGTTCCAAGCAGCTATACGGGGTGAACCGTTGGGGGTTGGACTACTTTGGCATCGGAGCCGACGGCTTCGTTTCGGTCACTGCTCCAACCGAAAACGGCCATCAAACAGTTTCGATGAAACAGGTTATCGCCGGACTGGCCGAACGTGAATTGTCGATGCCCGTGATGCTGCGGATTGAGAACCTGATCAGCGACCGCGTCATGAAGCTCAATGAGGGTTTCCGATACGCGATCGAAAAATCTGGTTACCGCGGGCAGTACAAAGCTGTCTTTCCGATCAAAGTCAACCAGCAGAAGCACGTTGTCGATTCGATCTCTCGAGCTGGAGATCCGTTCCACCATGGATTCGAAGCCGGTAGCAAGCCCGAGTTAATGCTGGCGCTTTCGATGGTGCCGACTCGAGAAAGCCTGATTGTTTGTAATGGCTACAAGGACGAAGAGTTCATCGATCTCGGTTTTCAGGCTCGGCGTTTGGGATATAAGTGCTTCTTCGTGATCGAATCGCTCGATGAGTTGGCGTTGATTGTCCGTAGAGCGAGAAAGTGGGATGTCGATCCGTTGATCGGATGTCGCGTCAAACTTTCGACAAAGGTTAACGGGCATTGGGCGCACGACAGCGGCGACCGCAGCCTGTTCGGCTTGACGGCGCGGGAAACGATTGCAGCAGTTGATGTGCTCCGCGATGCTGATTTGTTGCATTGTCTTCAGATGATGCACTTTCATCTTGGAAGTCAGCTGACGAACATTCGCAATGTTCGCGACGGCATTCGTGAGGCGTGTCGATACTACGTTGGGCTGGTCGAAGACGGTGCTCCGATGGGTTACCTTGATTTTGGCGGCGGTCTGGCGGTTGACTACGACGGAACGTTCAGCACCGAGCCACACAGTCGCAACTACGACCTCAATGAATATTGTGTCGATGTTGTCGAGTCCGTGATGAGCTCGTTAGATAAACATGATGTGCCGCATCCGATGCTTGTCAGTGAGTCAGGTCGTTGGACGGTTGCGCCGACTTCGGTGCTTTTGTTTAACGTGCTTTCGGTGACGAATTTTGAGCCGACGCCCATTGAGACCGAATCCGATCAGGAATTCTGCCAGCCGATCAAGGATTTGTTTGACGCCATGGAGAATCTGCACGTTCGCCGCGTGCAGGAAAATTTCAACGATGCGAATTACTATCGCGATCAGCTGCGCGAGCTGTTCGCCAGCGGTGCGATTCAACTTCGAGAACGTGCCTTCGGCGAGAATCTGTACTTGTCGATTTTGAATCGAATTGCGTTCGAGATATTGCCGCAACTCAATCGTGTTCCATCCGAACTAACTTCGTTGCACGACCAGTTAGCTGACATCTACTACGGAAACTTTAGCGTGTTTCAATCGTTGCCCGACGCGTGGGCGATCGAACAGATTTTCCCGACGATGCCGCTCCATCGACTCGACGAAGAACCCACCCGTCCTGCGATCATTGCCGATTTGACTTGTGATTGCGATGGAAAGATCGATCGCTTTACTGACAGCGAGGGGAATTTAAGCCGCACGATAAGGTTGCATTCTTTTGACGACAGCGAACCATATTACTTGGGAGTGTTCTTGGTCGGTGCCTACCAAGAAACGCTGGGCGATTTGCACAATCTGTTTGGCGATACGAATGTTGCGAGCATTTCGATCGATGACGATGGCAATGTGCAGTTCGTCGAGGAGGTCCGCGGCGACTGCGTTTCGGACGTGTTGAGCTACGTTGAATATCTGCCAGAAGAATTGATTCAACGCTTTCGTGCGAAAACAGAGACCGCTGTTTCGGCAGGCACGATCAGCGAAACCCAGCATCAGGAGATGTTGAAACTGTATCGCGCAAGCATGCTGGGTTATACGTATTTCGAAGACTGATTCGTTAGGGTTCCAGCGGTAACTTTGACCTATTTCGACTTCACCGGATCTTGAGACTTTGCATCAGTATCGCCTGTGGCTTTTGCCTCGCTTTCTATCTTCTTCAACACATCTGCAAAGTTGAATTCGCGATTTTTAAATCGGCTCGCGTGTTTATAGTTCGCTGAAAATCGTGGCGGATCGTCGGACCAAACTTCTCTTCCATCGAGGGAGAGGAATGAAGAACCATCAGAAAAGCAAGCGCTGGTCCAAAACCACTCATACTCGCCATCCTTTTTTGATCGTGATTCGATGAGCAACAGAACTTCCGGGTCGGTCGAGCGACAGAAAGTAAAGACACCGCCGGAAACGGATTGCTTGTTCTCGTTCTGATAGGTGTAGTTGTAGATCGGCTTGTCGATCATTCGTAGATTCCATTCACCACGATCCTTGTAATTCATCTTTGCTTCGAATCGACGTGCAACCTTCTTCATCTGAAGCTGGCGCAAACGTTCTGTTTTCCCAACTTTCGAATCGACGTTAAACTTTTCCCACGTCACGCCGGCTTCTGATGGCTGCCATACGTTTCTGCCTTTGTCGTGCATGCCGATCGAAACATCCCACAATGAATGAAACTCGTGCAACTCATGCCACGAAGAATCGCCCTCGCTGAACCGCATAAGGATTCCGGTTATCGCCGCCACGGGACGTCCATCCTCGTCCTTCCAAAGATATAGAAGGCCTCGTTCTTCGCCTTCAAGCGGTTCAGCGTGAATGAACGCGGGTCGATCGGTGAGCGTGAACTTGGCATTCGGATCCGCTGGATCATCAAGCGTGTAGTCTCGCATGGAAGCTTCTAAATATCGCCTCCACACTGGCAGTTCAACTTTCTCTTCGTCAACCTCGTTTTGTTTTTTCGTTGCTTGACTTGCTTCTTGACCTACGGCGATGTGTGCAACCACAAGCGAAAGTAAGACCGCCAACACAAGTGAGTTTAGTCTCATCTCTTATTCCTCGATTTAATGTTCTCGGTCAAATACAACGCCACGAGCCTTAGTTTAAGACAACGTGTCTTGATTTGCAACGGAGCAAAATAATTCAGTCGCGTGAGTCAGCGTCGACCCGTTTGGGCATGGGTTCATTCAGCCACTGAAGATTAAAACGATAGTAGAAATTGCTGTTAACCAAGTGAATAATATCGTCGGGCGTTTGCACGCACGAAAGGTAGCCGCTGTAGCGAGATTTCCACGGCTTCATGTGCCAGTTTGGAATCAGTTTTCGTTTTGGCCACGTCTTGCCTTCATCGAACGAAAGAGCGGCGAACATGCCGCTGCCGTTTTCCGTTTGGCCAGCTGCGTTTTCAAAGCTCATTCCTTTTGCTCTATTTTCTCGAACCTTAGCCGAGGAGTCGGTAAAGCTGATGAACAACAGTGGCCCTTCGTCGAGCCGCATCAAGACGCTTCGTTGCCCGGAAAGAATGGGTGGGAATGGACTCGCTGAATACGTCCAAGTCTTTCCAAAATCAGACGATTGGCTCAAGGGAGAGAACCCGTCGATGTCGTTGGAGCGTCCAATCGCGAATAGTGTTCCATCTTTCAATCGCTCAACCGGAGCATGAATTCCTGCGATCCAGCCAGCCTCTTGATCGCGACTGGCGAAGTTATCCGGTCGCCAGCCAGTGCGAGTGAGCTGTTGCCACGAATCGCCATCGTCGTGACTCTCAAAGATCGCAGAGCCCAATTTATTCCCCGCTCCGACATCCGTCGACATTAGCAGGGTACGCTTGCCATCTTCATCGGTGCGGGATTTTAGATCCATGTGCGGCCACAATCGCGGCGAACCCAACGGGTTGCTTGGTGTGGCTGCATTGACCGGATAGCGGTGGACGATTTTTGGTTCGCTCCACGTTTTTCCGTGGTCGTTGCTGACGCGTTTGATCATCGAAAAATCTTCGCAGAGATTGTTTCCCAGCCCGTTGTAGTGATGGATCTCTCCATTACCGGCGTTGAAGAGCATCGCACTGGTAACGTTGTGATCCGGAGCGACGAAGAAGCGAGCCGGCGGATCCCATTTGTCTTTTCCGTAACGCAAGCGTGTGATCAGAATCGCCATTTGGTCGCTGTTGTCGAACGCGGCGGTGAAAGCCGTCGCAAGCAAGTCTCCATTGTCACAGTAAGTCAGGCTTGGAACGTGATGCCGATTCCAGTAAGGCAATGAAGCAAACCTGTCCGCAGAAGGGTCAATGAATTTGCCGCCCGCCCAAAACAATGGATCGATATTCTGCTTGGCCCAAAAAATCGACTTCTGTTCGACACCTTTAAACGGAGCTCCAGCAAGTTCACGTTTTAGATCGCCCTGCCCTGCATCGCGTTCCGCAAGTTCTCCAATGACGATTCGAAAGCCCAGATTCAGGCGCCGATCACCGGGCACCGTCGCCGAACGGTCACTAACTCGAAAGTCCACGACTGAATCCTTTGACGCATCAGCCTCTTCAACGCTTCCGCCGCCGCCATCACGCACGATGCGCACCGTGCCGTTTTCTGGACCTTGAGGATTGCTCATTCGCTGTTTCGGATAGCGAGCCCACCAGTCGTAGCACCATTCCTGAGTCTTATCGGCGATTCCCGAGATACCCAATTCCTCAGCACGCGATGCCACGAGTTCCCATTCGGCTTCGGTTGGCAATCGATGAGGCTTGTTCGTTGATTCGGACCGCCAGTCACAAAACGCAGTTGCTTCGTTCCAACTGATAAGAGTTGCAGGAGTATCCTCCGACCAAACTCCTCCCCGCGTTTCAATTCGCCTCCGGTATTCCGGCATGAACTCGGCGAATTGTTTCATCGTGACTTGGTCACGAGAAATTTGAAATCCAGCGACGCTGACTTCATGAGCCGGCCCTTCATCCCAATCAGGTCCGAAGTGCGGCTTGCGACCTTCGCTGAGTGCGTCGGCATCTACGTCGGTACCGCGTGTGAAAACCGCGGCCTCGATTTCAACGAACTGTTGTGCGATCGCAGTTGATGCGAAGGTCATTGCAAGAGCGACTGCCAGCGATTGACGAATCATGCAATTGAAACACTTCACTGGGCTATCCGGTCGCTGAATGATTGTCTGGCAATTGTTGCCAAGGGAGATTGTAGTTTAGCGTTTGCATCGCTGGGCCGCAGCGATCTTGGAATTGGGCAAGCTGCTGCGGACTCCATTTGCGCCAGCGATTACGTTTTGACAGAAAATAATTCCGTTTGTCTTCGATCGTCGACTTTGAAAACTTCTGGCGGTCAATTGACGACACCGCGCTGGTGGGATGCTGAAGCGTTTCGAGGATCTTGCTTGCGGGCAACGCGGACGGTTCGATCGCCAGCCAATCAGTCAATTCCTGCATCCATTGTTTCAGTTTTACAGGAGCGTAGAGCCACTCATGGCGGATCAGTTTGAAGTCGTCAGAGTTTTTTCGGCCCCAGCGGACCACTTGGGCCGATCGGTTCCAAGTGTCGCAATGAGTCGCAAAATCGTTTTCGGCAAACGAGCGAAACTCCATCCGGGAAGAAACGACTTCGATGCCATTGCGCACCAGTCCGATGTACTTACTGTTCGGGAAAAGTTTCAATAAATAATTTAGTTGATCCGGCGTTGGATTAATTGCTGCCATGTGAACGGGGCGCTGTGACTGCTTTACGTCCGGCCAGATCAACGAGCGTAGCAAATCGCGAAACGCGGCATCGTACTGGCTCTGATTCACAACCATCGCGTTCTTCCGCGATTTTAAACTGCAGTTTTTCAAAGCCACGTTCGCAATGTCTTGTACCAGATTGTTCTCAAATCCATTGTAGTAAATTTGATTGTGAACTCCCAAGCCATTGCGGAGGACTGTTGTCCCACTCTGTCCGACGCCGCACAAAAATAAAAATGTGGGGCTGGGTTTGATCGATGCTAACTTGGGCCGCGACTTGGTCTGTTCGTTGAAGCGATAGCCAAACTTGACCATGTCTTTTGCGAAAATACGTTCGCATCGTTCGCGTATTTCATGATTGAAAAACTTGGAGTGGTGCTCGCTTCGCCCAGATTCCCTAAGTCGGCCGAGCGGTTGATGGGGCATTGAAAGTGATTGACAAAGAGCTTTCCAGTCTTCTTCCAGGTTTTCAAACTTCCCCAGAAAGTCCACTTCTTCGATTCGGTAGTGCGGATGCGTGATTGGAACAGCGTGCAGCTTTAGCTTGCCCCAATAGTTTTTGTTGTAGATGCTGATCGATTCGTCCTCGATCACATCCAATACTTTGGCCAATGTTAAAGTCCGATTGTCGAACGCCACTCCATTGCCAGTAGGGTATCTTTGGAACATTTGCCAAGCAGAGACCAGTCGGTCGAAAGGGTTTCGCACGAACGCGAATCGATACTTCTTGGACCAATCTTTTGGCAACTGCATTGCGAAGTCGAGCCCGTCGACTTTTGTGTGAAAGCCACAGCGGAGTATCGAAGTGCTTGCCGTCTTCGCGACTCGCGCCATGACGCAGTCCTGATCTGGCAAGTAAACGAAGGGCATTGATCTCTCTCGAGTGACGGAATTTGCTCGCAATCTATCGTCGATTTTTGAGCACCGGTCAATCGTGAAAGGTCGATTCGCTAGCAGCGACGGTGCTCACGCTAATC
>CAZORS010000029.1:0-28146 GCA_964582025.1 uncultured Pirellulaceae bacterium
CAGGCGCAGTCGCCTTCGGCTTGCCGTTAAACAATTCCGAAGAAACGTGACTTACCCAATAGAAATTGCATGGACCCAATAAAATCCGCGATGCCTATGGGCAAACGAGAACTTTCAACCAAGGCTGATCGCCAGCCTCAAGTTTCGCGAACCAATCGGCGGCTTCATTCAATGAACTTCTCGCGGAAATCAGAGGCTCGACATTGATCTTTCCTGACGCAATGAGCTCTACACACTCGGGCACTTCATCGTTGATTCCGCAGGTTCCGACGACGTTGAGTTCCCGCGTGACGACTTTCTGTAGTGGGAAAGTAACTTCAGCGGCGAGATTGCCGACCAATACGCAAGTTCCGCCTCGACGAAGGCCGTCGATCGCCAAAGCAACGGGCTTGGTAGCTCCGACGACTTCGAAGCTGTGATTTGCACCGCGACCATCGGTCAGATTGTGAATTTCAGACACAACGTTTTCTTGTGTGGCCAGCATCGCATGCGTCGCGCCGAGTTTGATCGCCAGATCCAAACGCTGCGGCACCAAATCCAACGCGATGATCGTTGAGCAACCAGCATTCTTAAGTGCTTGTATGACCAACAATCCAATTAAACCGGCACCGACCACAATCGCGGATTCGCCCGGACTAACGTTGGCTCGATTGACCGCATGCACCGCGACGCCAACCGGTTCGGTAAATGCGGCGTGGTCAAAAGACAATCCTTCTGGCAACGGACAAACGATCCGCTCGGGAACGCAGACGTATTCTGCATACGCACCGTGGCGACGGAATTCGTCACAGGAAACGCCCATGACTTGTCTTGTTTCGCAGAGATTCGTGCGACCAAAGTTACAGTAATGACAATCGCCACAATAAACCATCGAATCAAACGTGACCCGATCTCCTTCGGCGTAGCTGGAGACGGAGTCACCGACGGATACGATTTCTCCAGCGGCTTCGTGGCCCATCACGATTGGAGGAATGCGACGTCCGCTACTTCCGTTGGCTCCGTGGATGTCGCTGCCGCAGATTCCGCAAGCTTTGACTCGAATCAGCACTTCGTTGGCCTCTGGTTGCGGAATGTCTTTGTCGACCAATTCAAAGACAGAGGGTCCGACGAGTTCGAGAGCTTTCATGAGAGCGTCCGGGAGATGGAGTGCGGCATCCGTGGGGCAGTTTTAATTCTGCCAAGTCCAAACGGCAGGTTAGAAACCTACCCGACGATGTTTTGGCGGAAGTGCATGGGAATCGAACCCACCGACCACATGATTTCCATGCAGCCCTACGGTTTTGAAGACCGCGGCCGGCACCAGCCGTACAAGCACTTCCTTGAATTACGATTATGCATTGGCAACGGCGAGCGTCGCAACCTCCAATGCCAGATTATTATTCTAGCCTTCGGCTTCTTCGGACTCTTCCTCGCGATACTTCTCTTCCTTAGCACGCAAGGCTTCTTCGCGAGCGAGACGGTATTCAGCTTCAGAGCGAGCACCTTCAATTTTGTCGACGCCGACTTCCTTCTCGACCATCTCCATGATCTGATCGGAGATTTCCCGGTCAAACTTCAAGTCGTCAACAACAAAGCTCTTTTCAGATCCGCTGTCGGAGTAGATCAACTTGGCGATGCCCTTCTTTTCCCATCTGGATTTATCGATCTTTTGAATTTGGTCGAAAGCAACTTTCTGACCTTTCGCGTTACTCAATCCGTCGCCGTCAACTGAAATCCACTGACCGAGACAACGTATGAAAGTCCACAGACACGGCAGGCCGGCCACGAAAGTAAACAGAACACCAATGAAGTAACTGTAGATCGTGTTGGTTGTCAGTTCTGTTGGCGAGTATTTCGGAATTCCCTCAGGCCAGCCTTTCTCTTTGGTCATCGCTGCCCATTGGCGTTGCAAGGCTCCGTCGTCGCCTTTAAGCTGCGTTTGCAATGACGCGTAGGCTTCTGATACTGGTCGCATGTTTGGATAAACAACGATCGGATCAATGAAATGATATAAGCCGACGCAAAGGGCGATCAAGCCGATCAGCAGAAATTTGAATTTGAATTTGGGGTTAACTTCTGCGCGAAGCTTGCCGGAACTATCTGTCATTGCTGATGTTTTGGAAAAGTGGATTCGAGATTGAATGGTCTATTGTGAGTCGAACCTAGGATTTTTCAACGGCGATACCGTTGTTGAATCGTCATCAATCTGGTCAACTCTTTCGGATCGGTAACTTTTTAACCCTGATTTCGAACTATACGTGTCGCGACGCAATGAGAATCGATGAAATAGCGATCGGTGACGATCCTCCTAACGACGTAAATGTCATCATTGAAGTTCCCAACGGTGGTCAGCCAATTAAGTACGAAATGGACAAAGCGTCCGGTACTCTGTTCGTAGATCGCTTCCTTTATACACCTATGGTTTATCCTGGGAACTACGGGTTCGTCCCGCATTCAATGTCGCTCGATGGAGATCCGATCGACGTGCTGGTCTGCAACACCCGAGCCATCGTTCCGGGGGCTGTGATGAACTGCCGTCCGATCGGCGTGCTGATTATGGAAGACGATGCCGGGCATGACGAGAAAATAATTGCCGTCCCGTCGAAAAAATTGACTCGTCGATATGATAACGTCGACAACTATTCTGATTTACCAGAGATCACTATTCAGCAAATCGAGCACTTCTTTGCTCACTATAAAGATCTCGAACCCGGAAAATGGGTAAAGCTGGCGAAAGTGCACGAAGCCGATGTGGCAAAACGAATGATCATGGAAGCAATCGATCGTGCCAAGTAGCATGTCGCTAGGTTCTCCGAACCGATACGAGGCGGATCAAAAGTGGAACGTCGACGACGTATTCTTGATGACAAATGTTTCGCCCCTGCCCGCCATCAGTTTCGAAAGCTGAGAGTCACTGTTTTAAACCGCGTCTCGCAGTTTCATCGCTGGCGGTTCGTGGTCTGCCATTTCTCGCAATAAGTTTCGCCACGAATTCGGTCGCCCGGGAGTTAGTCGCCCGAGAATACGCTGCTGGCGGGCGCCGGTCAGGGATGGAATATTTGCCGGCATTTGATCAACGTGCAAAAATCCAAGCATCGCCGCAATGAGACTCGGCGGATCAACATTGCCTTGAGACGGAGACGCGACGCCAAGTTGCGTTTGCCACGAATGCGTAACTTGCGTGTCGGGAAATTGATTTTGCAAATGAGAAACGAATGCATCGCCAATCAAGTTTGGCGCATCGATCAGGATTTTTCCGGGCTTGCTGAAATCCGGTTTCGAATCGTCAAACGCATCCAGCAAGCCTTCACTGGGAACGCGAAGCTTGTGTGAACTAGCTATTCGATGCTTCAAATCCACACGCCGCTGAGCATGCTCAATTTTCAATCGCTTTAGCGAAGTTCGAATCATGTTCTCGCAGCTGCCACTAATCCAATTCATTGCCGTGCAGAGAACCTCTTCGGTAGAAAGCTTTTCATTGCAAGGCTCGTTTACGGATTCCAACATCCGATTGGTGAGATCAGGTTTGGACGTATCGATTTGATTCCACTGATCGATCAACTCCTTCGAATGAACTCCGGAGACGAGCAATTGCCGGACTTTCGCTGGCGAGAGCGAATCGAGTGAGAGCACATTTTGCAAACCGCCTATCAAGTCCATTCCCTGTGTTTCAATTGAACTCAAATTCGGAAGCTCAGCATCCAAACCATCCGATGGAGGGAAAAGGTATCCCGTAGTCCGTTCCTCAATGCGAACCACGGCATTGACTTGCCGCGCGATCCGCTGGTTTCGGTCGGTCAGTAACAGCCATAGGCCCAGTGGCTCCAAAGGATAGCCTTTGCCACCAACGGCAATGTCTCGATCTGGCCATGCGTCAATAACGCTGATTCCAGTTTTCTCAGCCAGTCGCGTCGCGTCGCAGAAACTCGTGTAATGCTTGACACCATCAAAGTCAGACTGCCAAAGGCCAGGGTCGACGACCGAAATTGCCAGAATTCGATCGACATATTTCGCCGCCTTCCGCTTCAGACTTTCGACGACGTTCGCTTGGACATCGGCCAGTTCGCCAATGCAGCTGCGGAAATCAGATGCGATGGCACCGGATTGCACAATCTCCAAGCAGTTGTCTCGAATCACGTTAGGAATTGGTTCGACAACACTGTCACAAAACAGAACTCGATTCGATTTACCGCGTCCCCGAGCGACAACCAGCGAACCGGAGACTTGCTTGAACTGATCATCAACGGAAAGCCCAGCCATAAGCCGCCTCGTTCGGTCCAGCAGCGCACGTTCGATCCGGTCCGCTGGATTCTCCAACGGTTTCCGGTTCCAGAAGTCTGCGATGCGAAACAACTTGAGCATTCGGCGACTATAGGGAGATTGGGGTGCCGGTGTCCAGATCAACCGAGATGTTGAATGCCGTTTCGGTACTTTTCTCGATCCATCTGAGGCTAAGAATTTTTACAACACTCCCTCTGGCCCGAAGCATTGATATCTACACAAGTTTGAACAACGAAAACTTTGCTCCCCTTTCCCAAGAATTCCAACGTTTGATTAGCAAAAATTGTGTTTGGGGTTCGAGTTTTCGGGAGAGGGGAGCCAATTAGTCAATTGTGTAGACACCAATGGTCTCGAGGGCGATGTAGATCAGATCTATCGCGATGTCTTACAGGTCGTCGCCGTAACGAATTGAACAGTAGCTTTCATACCGCCGCGCATCAATCTTGCCGTCGGCAACGGCCCACTTTATCGCACAGTCGTCCTCATGCGTGTGGCTGCAGTTTGGGAAACGGCACTCGTTGATGAACGGTCGAATATCGCGAAAGTATCCGGCGACTTCTTCCGGGATTACATCCCAGAGTTGCATCTGTCGAATTCCGGGCGTGTCGACGAGGTGACCTTTGCGATACAGTTGCTCAGTTTCCGTATCCTCGGGCGTCACCGACAGTGGAATCAACTGAGCTGTCGTCGTGGTATGGCGTCCTTTTTGATTTTCCGAACTGACGGTGCTGACCTTGAGCTGTAGGCCCGGCTCAATTGCATTGAGGATCGAACTTTTTCCGACGCCGCTTTGCCCGGTCACAACGCAATCGCGACCGTGAACGATCCGTCTCAGTTCTTCAATCCCCTGCCCTGTTACGGTCGAAGTCAGGATCACGCGGTAGCCCAATTGGCACCAGACTCCGATCGCTGGTTGCAAGTCGGCAGCTTCGACAAGGTCGGCTTTGTTAATGATCACCACCGGCACGATATTCGATTGCTCTGCCGAAACGATGAATCGGTCAATTAGATTCGGCTTCAAGCCCGGTTCTTTGGCACTGGCCACGATCATCGCCAGATCAACATTAGAAACAATAATCTGTTGGCGTTTTCGGCTGGTGCGGCTAATCTGATTGCGTCGTGGTTCGACGCGGACAATAACACCCTGTTTCGTCTTTTCGTCGTCGCCTTTCTGGATCGTCACATAGTCGCCCGCGACGACCACGTGCTGCAGGTCCGTCGAAAGCGACTTCAGGATTCCCCGAACAGTGCATTGCCAGATAGTTCCTGAAGCGTCGCTCACGAAACTGTTTAGCCCGTGAACGCGGAGGACTCTGCCTCGGACGCAGTTCAGATCGTCAACGTCCAATTCGACTTCGAAACCGGAGGCTCCTGTTGCGGCGTCGGCTCCGCTGATGGTCCTTTTGCGAGTCAGGTGGCCTTTCCCGGAAACCCGTTCGCCGCTTCGCTGGTCATTCACGCCGTCAGCGTCTTCCTCGAAATCACGCGTGAAATCACGCTTGCGCACTCGAGTGTTCTGCTGTTTGCGAAAATTGGCTCGCACTTGCTTGCCTTTTTTCTTCTTAGCCATGGACCAGCGGGGAGTAAGAACGAATTTCTATATTGTTGGAAGCAGTCATTTTTACGTTTCCGCTCGAAGTGTCCAATGTAGCCAAATCCTGAACGCTTGTGTGCGCGGGGCGAAGGCTGATACTCCCGCAATAAATGCAAATCGGTGGTTCGAATCCAATCCGGGGCAAGTAGTGGACTCTTCGGGAGGCGCAAGGCATTACGGTCGAGTTATCTCATCAGGCGAGATGGTCGTCAAATTTGAAATCAGTTTGAAATCCATTCGCAAATTTTTCGTGGTTCTTCATAATCGACTCGACAGTTTCCGGTCGAAGGTTACACTTCATGTAGAGACGAGCCATCAACGCAGCGGTGGCTTGCCGCCCAGTCAGAATGGGTCATCAAGTGACGCGAATTCTCTCCATCCAAAAAGCCGCCGACAACGAGGCGCAGATTCCCTGGAACGAGTCCGAGGTTGAAGTCACCCGGATTGAAGACTCCCAGAACGCGTTGTCGCTCATCCTGGAAAAACGCTACGACGGCGTTTACTTCTCCGGCGTGCCCGATTGTCTTGCGAAAGGGCTCAGCGGCGCCGAGGTTTTGGATTGCATTCCAACTGGGGTGGCACTGCTGGATCAACAAAACAGAATCATTTTTGTGAATCAAAGGCTGACAGACTGGTTTCCGGACCGAGAGTTTGTTGGCCTCAATTTTTATGAAGCCGTCGGCAGTCCAAGCATCGTGGGTGCAGAGCCGAGTCCTCTCAGTTCTGCGGTGGCGCGGTGCAGTCGGTGCGAAGCGGAAATCCAAATTGGAGAGCGGTACTTTTTGATGTCCGTCACGCCGGTCATCCGCGACGGGAACAAAGTAGAGCAGCTGGTAGTTTCGCTTTCAGATTCAACGGAAACGACGCTAAAACGGCAGAAGCTGACGGCGTTGCATCAAGCCGGTGTCGCGTTGGCCGATCTTCGTCCAGAAGAAATCTACGAGATGGAAGTCGATGAGCGGATTGAGTTGCTCAAAGACAATATCATTCATTACACACATGACCTGTTGGATTTCGACGTTATCGAGATTCGATTGATCGATCTGAAAACTAAGTTGATGACGCCTTTGTTGTCGGTCGGAATTAATTCTGGCGTTGCAGAACAACCGCTTTACGCGAAAGCCATTGAGAATGGGGTGACGGGGTTTGTTGCCGCGACAGGGAAGAGTTACCTTTGCGAGGACACGACCAACGATCCGATTTATCTGGATGGTTTGATGGGCGCGAAGAGTTCTTTGACCGTTCCGTTGAAACATCACGATGAAGTGATTGGCTCATTCAACATCGAAAGTCCTGAAGTTGGCCGGTTCACCGAAAGCGATCTGCGATTCGTCGAATGTTTTGCTCACGACATCGCCAACGCGATCAATACATTGAACTTATTGAACGCTCAACAGACCAATACGGCGTTGCGTAGTGTCGAAGCGGTTCGCGCGGCTGTGGCACTTCCTGTTGATCAAATTTTAAACGATGCGGTTCAGGCAATCGGAGCCTACATCGGACACGATCCGGCCGTGACGGCTCGATTGAGTGCCATTCTGGAGAACGCTCGGACAATCAAGGAAGCGATTCAGGCCGTTGGTCAAGAAATGGCGGTCGAACAGGAGATTCCGGAATGCATGAAGCCCGGATCTCATCCGCTGCTGTTCAACAAACGAATTCTGGTGATTGACGCCGATAAAGAAGTCCGCAGTTCGGCTCACCTGTTGTTGGAAAAATATGGTTGCGTCGTTGAAACCGCTTGCGAGGGAGCGGAAGCCATTTTGATGGTGAAAAACTCGAGTGAGGCGAACGCGTACGATGCGATCATCGCGGACATTCGGTTGCCCGATATTGATGGCTACGAGTTGTTGATTAAGCTGCGTGAGTTCGTTTCGGATCCGCCATTGGTGTTGATGACCGGGTTCGGCTACGACCCAGGACACGCGATTGTGAAAGCTCGTGAAGCTGGCTTGCGGGCTAATGCGGTTCTCTTTAAGCCGTTCAGGTTAGATCAGCTGCTGAAGATCTGTGAAGAGACGGTTCTGGCGTTTGGTGCTGAAGCTGCGAAGTAGGTTCAAGGCTGACGAGACATACATTTTGCAAACGACCTTTTATAAGTTTTTCAATACGAAATCGGTCATCAGCTTCCTCAGGTGCGCAAGCTGTTCTTTGTTGCGAACGCTGTGACGATTAGCAGGATAGAGCATCAACTCGAATTGCTTACCAGCTTTCTGAAGTAGCTCGACCAACTGAAGCGTGTTATTCAAATGCACGTTGTCGTCGATCGTGCCGTGGATTAACAGCATCTTTCCGGATAGATTCTCCGCGCTTTCAAGGACTGACGAAGTTTTGTATCCCTCGGGATTGTCCTTTGGCAAACCCATGTAACGCTCGGTGTAAATCGCGTCGTAGTTTTTCCAGTCGGTCACCGGTGCTCCAGAAATTCCAATCTTGAAAATATCAGAATGCGTCATCGCGAAGGCTGTCATGTAGCCGCCGTAGCTCCAGCCCCAGAGACCGACTCGATCTTCATCGACCCAGCCTTCTTTTTTGACATGTTCGATACTGGCGAGGATGTCCTTCAATTCCTCCGTTGCGAAATTGCGAAACACGGGCCATGCCTGTTTCCCGCTGCGATGGCTACATGCTCGAGGATCGACAATGAAAACCGCGTAGCCTTGCTGAGCCAACATTTGATGCCACATAAACCACTGACCTCCAAAACGATCCTTGACGCGCGGGGCTTGAGGGCCAGCGTACATGTGAACCAACAGCGGATACTTTTTCGATTTGTCAAAGTCCGGCGGCAGAATCAACATTCCATCCATCGGTTGATTTTCCGTTGGAATTTGGAGGAGTTTTGGCTCGGCCATTTGAACGAATTCGTAACGGTCATCCGACGAAACGTCTAGCTTTCGAATTTCAGTTCCGTCGTTCTTGTGAACGCTAGTTTGCGGCATCGTTAAGAAGTTACTCCAAGTGTCCAGATAGAACGTTTTGTCGGAACTGAATTTGATCTGATGCGAACCAGCTTTCTCGGTGAGACGTTTGATTTCACCAGTTCCCAGATCAAGGCGATAAAGATGCATCTCCAACGGTGAATCTTTAGCGGCGGTGAAGAAGCAGGATTTTTTGTCTTCGTCCAATCCGATCAGGCTACGAATTTCCCATTCGCCTTCGGTTAGTTGTTTTTCCATCGTTCCGTCGAGCTTGTATCGATAGAGATGTCGATATCCGTTTCGGGGGCTGACCCACAGGAAGGTCGAATCATCCAAGAAAATCGGATCGCCGGGGGATTCAATCCAAGCCGTCGTTTGATCGCGAAAAATTGCTTTCGCGTTTTCGCCGCTTGGGTCGGCAGTGACGAAGTCCAGCCATGTTTGCTCTCGATTTTGAACGTGAGCGACAAGCCGGTCGCCGGTTTGCGACCAAGACACGCCGGAAATTAGCAGTTCGTCGCTGTAGCTGCTCATGTCAGCCCATGTGATGTTGTCTGTTTTGTCGGTGGCGACAACGCCAAGCTTAACTTTCGGCAACGGATCGCCGGCTTTTGGATAGTTCGTGAACTCTGATTTTCCTCGAACCGGCAAATGAT
Source organism: uncultured Pirellulaceae bacterium (assembly GCA_964582025.1). Taxonomy (GTDB): domain Bacteria; phylum Planctomycetota; class Planctomycetia; order Pirellulales; family Pirellulaceae; genus Mariniblastus. The sequence goes on from CAZORS010000029.1 coordinate 9,432, forward strand.
CCATCACCGTAAACGGAAGGACTGGACCTTCGTCAAGGCTCAGGAACGCGACACGATTTTCGGTTGGATGCCACCAGAACCCTTTGAAATTTCCGCGGCCGTAGAGTTCTTCTTGGTAAACCCAGTCAAGTTTTCCGACGAGGTTGTCATCGTCAGTTTTTGAGACCGTGGTTGTCTGGCGTGATTCCAAATTCAAAAAGTTCAACCCATCGTTGTTGACGAATGCCAATTGGGTTTCAGTCGGATTGAGCACCGTGAGTTCGGCTTTGTTTTCAGGCGTTCCGATACTGATCGAATCGTTTTCCGCGATAAAGTAAACCACGGTGTGGCCTGCCCCAGAAACGATCGAGACTTTACCGTTGGTTGCGTTGGTCGGATCTGCGGAGAGGAGCTTTTCTGTCGTCTTGTCATCAAGGTTTAATGTGGCGAGCGACTTCTCGAATTCGGCTTTGACAAACGGAGCTGCCGGAACAACGACGGCATTGGTTTCACAGTCCACGACAACGGAACGGCCCCATTTTTGATCGGAAATGAAATTCGTTTCGCCAAACCATTTCGATGACTTCGCAGTCCTCGCAAAAAGGCTCGACGGTCCGTCGATCATGTCTAGCGTGATCGGCAATTTCTGTTCGATTTCAGTGACAGGTTTCGTTGGCACCTTTACCAGCGAAGGGATTCGCGTGACCGGGTAAGCGTCGCCTTTGGCGATCGATTCATCAAAGAAATTCCACATCACCAAGCCGTCATCTGATTCGGCTTCAAGCAAGTACGCCGCCAATCTACCCAACGGTTGAGCCGAAGCGACCAGGTAACTGCCAGCAGGAGCCGCGACGGTCGCCAATTTTCGTTCGGTTTCAATGCGGACGTTGGCGTGTTTTTGGAATTCGCTTTCGGATCGTTTTACATTGATCACGATGTCCTGTTCGACTTTGAATTCTTGGCTTTCTGTCAGTGTTGAGACCTCGATTCCATGTCGAAGCAAACGGTCGATCGCACGCGGCTGGTCTGCGGGGACGATCCAAGCGAAAGGAAGCGGTGTGGAGGTTATTGACTTGTAGTCACTGATAAAGTCACATTCATAATCGTGAGGTTCGCCGTCTTTGAAACCTTTCAGCATGAATTTCTCTTTGAAGGCTCGTGGAGCAGCAGAGAGCGAAATCTGAATTCGTTCGGGTTCAATCGAGGCCATTTTGACAATGTCTTTGTCGACTTCATCCAACATGTTGGCAACGAAGTCAGCGTTCTCGGTCATGAAATCCAGAATCGTCGAAACAAAAGCGTGTGTTGCTTCGATGCGTTCTTGGTACGTTGCATAGGAGTAGGCTTCTGAGAGGATCGCCAATCGCCCCCGCAATCCGACGTATTCGGTGCTGTAGCGAGGTTGGTGTCCGAACGTCATCCACTTTTCATGGCCCGGGTCGAAGTTGCCGTAATAAAAAGTAGAGGTACCATTTTTCTCAAGGCGCTGCGTAACTTCCGGCATCATTGTTTCGCGCAACCAAGTTCGGATCGGGGCTGCGGTGGCTGGATTGTGCGGAATGTCGTAGGTCAACGGGTAGCGGTGTTTCGAGCCATTGGTCGTGTGGCAGTCGATGAACAGCTGCGGATTCGCTTTATTGATCAGCCCGACCAAAGCGCGAGTTTCAGGAGCCTCCAGTTTCACGAAATCGCGATTCAGGTCCAGCCGCTGCGGATTGGCGCGTCGCCCCATCGAGTCAGGGCCGACTTGTCCAGGTCGGTTCTGAGTGCCCATTTGATCGTTTGCGTCGGCGCTGTAATTGGGAACGAACAACAGAATGTTTTTTTTCAGCCACTTGGATTCCGGATCAATCCCAAGTTCTCGGATCATTCGCAACAGGGCTTCTTTGCCGGCACATTCGCCGCTGTGGATGTTCCCCAGCACCAGAATGACGTTCTTTCCTTTTGTGTCCCCGCCGGGTTGGTAAGGAGTCGTGCTGACGGTGACGCAAATGATGTCGCGGCCGTGAACGGTTTGCCCAATTGACGCGGAGCTGACGTGATCTGCCAAAGAGGAAGCCTGCTCGATGAACGATTCGACCTGTGCCGAAGTGCTAGTCGCTTTATAGCCGGAAGACTCAGCGATCGTTTCCAGCTTGGTTAGATCGGAATCTTGAGCGATTGTGTTTTGCGAATCAGTCATTGAAAAAAGCAACGCCAAAAGGATACAGTAAGCAAACTTCATCTGAGTCGTTCCCGGGTACAATTTATGTTGTCGCAAATAGTTTAAGCTTTATCGGAACGCCCCGCATCCACCAACGGAACCACAAAATGAACTCACTCTCAAACCCTGAAACGAAAGGGAGTCGGTGGCTGGTTATCGGCTGTTTACTCGCGGCAGTTGCCGTTGGCTTCGGCGCTATCGGAGCACATCTACTGGAGAAGTCATTTACAGAAAAGCAATTGGGGCAATGGGAAACCGCCGCGACGTATCAGATGTATCATGCGATTGGATTGATGCTGGTTAGCATGACAACGTCGCTTGGTAAGTCTCGGAAGAATTTGGTCGGCATAGTGATGCTCGCTGGAGTCATTCTCTTTTCGGGGGGGCTATACGCCTATGTGCTTACTGACATCAAACCGCTGGTTGCGATCGTTCCCCTTGGTGGATTTTCGATGATCATTAGTTGGCTGATGTTTGCGTGGTTCGGCTACGGTGCGATCAGTAGTGACAATCACGAACATGGAGAATGAATTGAAAACGGGATACTGCTGCAACGTCCACGGCGGCACGACACTCAACGAAGTGAAAGCGAATCTGGAGAAGTTTGCTTGCGAAGTTAAGCGACAAGTATCGCCGGACGATGCGATGCCGATCGGTTTGTGGTTGAGCCAATCCGCGATGGAAGGTTTGGGTAACGCAAGCCAGAATCAAATCGATGCAACCAATGCGTTTGGCGATTGGCTGGCGGCTCGAGGTTTGGAACCGTTTACTTTCAACGGCTTTCCACAGGGCGATTTTCACCAAGAGGTCGTGAAGCACGAAGTCTATCTGCCAACTTGGGCTGATCGTTCGCGGCTGGAGTACACGCAGAAGCTTGCCGTCGTTCAAACGATGTTGCTTGCTCGATCAACATCAGCATCGAAGTTTCAAACGATTTCGACGCTGCCGATGGGTTGGCCTCCGGTTCCAAAAGAGAAACTGTTCTCGGAAGGAATTGAGTTTCTAAATCAATGTTCGGCGAATTTGCGAACGCTTGCCAGATTCCTCGCGACGGTGGAAAAGGATACGGGTAGTCGTGTGATGGTTTGCATTGAACCAGAACCCGGATGCATTTTCGACACGTGCCACGACATCGTGCGATTTTTTGAAGAACGCCTTCTCAATGCCACGCCCGCGGAAAACGAGATGGTTCTGAGGCACATTGGAGTTTGCCACGACGTGTGCCATTCTGCGGTAATGTTTGAGGATCAAGCGACGGCTGTTTTGGCTTACAAGAATGCTGGTATACAAATCGGCAAGGTCCAGGTTTCGTCTGCTATCAAAGTCCATTTCGGCGGTGATGAAGCGTTGAATCGATTGAAGCGGGAACAGTTGGCTCAATTTTCAGAGCCGCGATACTTGCATCAAGCTTCGGTTCAATGCTTGAATGGTTCCAATCAGTTCTATGAAGACTTATCGATTGCATTCGCGGATGCGACCGCGACAAGTGGTGAGTGGCGAGTGCATTTCCATGTGCCTATCTTTGCGGAACGACTTGGAGTGATCGAATCAACGCAAAGCGATATCGGTTTTTTTCTTGATGCGATTCAACAGCACGATGTTCAGGTCGAGCATTTCGAAATTGAAACTTATGCTTGGAACGTTCTTCCGGAAAGTTATCGAGGCCTTTCACGGAATTTGGCGAGCGGAATCGCGGAAGAACTGCGATGGTTTGATGAAACAAAGAGCCGTTGCAAAACGAAAAAAGCGTGAAGCCCATTGGGGGACTTCACGCCTGATCGATTTCCAATGATGGTTGTTCTCTAGCGGAAGAGCTGGAAGAATCCACCGAACTGGAATACTGAAAGGATCGAGTTCGTGAACAGCTCAGGCTTGCGATACTCGAGAACGATCAGGTCACCTGATTGGATGATGACTCGCTCTGTCGGATCGCTCTGAGCGTATCGTAGATCGACGTCAATGGCGACTTGCTTACAACCGCATTTTCGCAGGACAGTAACCTGCGTTGCTGGAAGAAGTGTGCCAAGCCCTCTGAAGCTGCTTGAGCTTCCGCCACCAGCGGTCGCGGAACCATTTCCACCTGCCAAAGCCATTGCTTCAAGAACATCGATTTCGTAGTCTCGTGGAAGCGGGAATCGCCCACCATCGAGAAGTCCACCGGTGTAGAACACGTCTCGTTCACGACCTTTGATGAAGACGATGTCGCCATCTTCAAGTGTGATGTCAGCTTCATTGATGTTTGGAAACTGGCCACGTTCGGCTTCAATTGGAATGCGGACCATGTTGGCGTCTTCGATCGTTGCACCAGACGCAGTGCCACCCATTGGAGCACCAACTTCCTGAACGATCGCATTCATGTTGGCGAAGTTTTCTTGTCCGCCGCGAAGAACGATGATTTCATTAAATGCTCTCTCGCCTGGCATACCGCCAGTTTCACTCAAAGCGTGAAGAACATCGTTTTCGTAGGCTGGCAATTCAATTGAGAACGATTGCGTTTGCATCGAGTCGTCGACGAAAGTTTCATTGTCACGAATTGAGTTGCCGCCGCCGTTGCCGACAGAAAGATCTTCGCGAATCACGAGGATGTTGTATGTACGACGCTTCATCAAAGTAACGATGATTTTTTCGCTACCTTCAAGGAGGATTTCCTCTTCACTGTACGCGTCGATAATTTCCTTCTCTGCATCAGCCAGCGTCATGCCAGCGATGCGAATCGGCTTAACGAGCGGCAATGAGATGTACCCATCATCCCGAACTGGAACTGGATAGCCAAGTGCAGGTTGCTGTCCCGCGTCCTCAGGGAAGTGTACTGGTGGCGGCACGTCCTTGTCGCCGGTAATCCCTTGGATGTATATACCCAGCGTATCGCCGCGTCCCAAGATGTACTGCTGCGGCGGCGATTGTCGCAGCTTCAGAAAGTTTATTTGCGTCGTGTTGTCTGGTTTACAACATGCAGCGTTGAGAACTTCGTTTGCGGGTGTCAAATCCGTTGGACCGTAGGATTGGCATCCAGAGAGTCCACACACAGCGACACATAAGAAGGTTGTCGCCCATAACCTGGAATTCATAATCACAGCATTCATTGCCGGATCTCCCAATTCAATCGATCAATCCTCCTGATCACAAAATCAGGATGGTACCAGCAGATTCGGTTATCCAGACATGAGGCTGTTAACGGTTATGACGGAGTTCGTGATGTTCCTATGAGCGAACCTATTCCGGTAATGATGATTCTCATAGCGAATTTGCCCAACGGCGGGATAAGCTGTAACGGTTCGCAAAGATGACCTACAAAAAAAGCCCTGAGCATGCTCAGGGCTTCCAAATTAAATTTTGCTATCGCTCTCTACAGAGCAACGCTATCGTTTAGTTGTCTGGGCTGACATCGTCGTCACCACCAAGGCCGGCCAAGCCGGCGAGTCCAATTAGGCCGATGCGACCGTTGCTGAGCAGACCACCACCAAGACGTCCACCAAGACGACCGCCACCAACTCCGCCGCCGCAAGTGTTGCAACTACCGCATGTCGATGAGAACGACGAAACAGGCTGTGAAGAGTAGGTGTCGTAGACGGATTCTGAAGAAGCACCACACATGCCCATTGAGCATGGGGACCCAACTGCTGGACTAGAGTACGGTAGCACTTCGTAAGACTGTGAACCGACGAAGCCGTCAGAAGTTCCAAGCATCTGATATGCACCGGGAGCAACGTTTGCGAATGAGAAAGTTCCTTCTTCGTCAGTTTCCACGGCATCAACGACCTTGCCGTCAGCAGAGATCGTTACTTTCGTGTTGGAAGCTGCTTTCTTGGAGTCAATAAGAAAAGCTTTGCCCTCAAGTTTTCCTTCTTCAGTGAGCATCACTTTGACGACTTGCGGAACGACTTTGGCTTCTGATTTGGCGGTTACAGCGGCATTGGTTGTCGCTTCGGTGCTGGCTAAGTCTTGAGCCACGATAGGGGCAGCGATAACGCAGACCGCTACGAGAGCGGCAAACTTTTTGATCAACATGGTGGAAATCCTAGGAGTGTTGTTCGGGCTGAGAGCCCGTAACTTCTTTGTACTTTACCTAACCCAGCTTCTTGGGAGCACCCACAGTATATTTATTTGACCTTGGGGGTCAAATGAAAACTCCAAGATAATCACTCATATTCCTACAGATATTGTGATCGCCCTATTCTGGGCCAGATTTAGAGGTATTCAGCTTGGATTTGGGCGATAAGAGTGATGTTAGACTATTTCGCTCGAACTCTCCGGTCTCCCATTTAAAAATGAAGCTTGCTTCAACCATCCTCGCTGGACTCATGATTTTGGCGGCTCCATGGCCAATTGGAGGGAATTTCCTCTATGTCCGAACGGTGGTCTTGGTTTTGGCTGCGGTGCTTGGGATTATGGCTGCGTTGTCGTGTCTTGTGGAGCGAAAACTCCATTCAACGAGCTTTCTGTGGTTTATCGTTCCGTTAGCAGCAGTTTATGGAGTTTACCAAGCTCTTGGCATAAGTGGCCCTATTTCAATTTATCCATCCGCTTCGCTGGCCCAGCTATATGTGCTCGGCAGTGCCGTCGGAATCTTTCTTTCTTCCATCGTTTTATTCAGGGACACTCGCACTATCGAGCCGTTACTGGTTTGTGCTGGAGTGGTCGGATTTGCTGTTTCGTTTGTCGGTGTCGCACAAAATCTAGGATGGAACGGTAAAGTCCTTTGGGTCTACGAGCTTCTTTACGGAGGTATCCCGTTCGGACCGTTCGTAAACAAAAACAACGGAGCCGGTTTCCTGATCCTGACACTCGCCGGACCTCTCTACTTCTTGGCGAAACCCATATTGGCTGCTGATCGACGGAGAGATTCTTCAGAATTCGAAACTGGACAGCTCGCTTTACCGACTTCTCGTTCCAAAAAGCGTTTCCGCCCTTTGCAAGTCTGTTTGAGATTCTTGGCAAATTTGGAAGTCCGGCATCTGTACTGCCTGACAGCTTTGATCGCAATCGTTGCGGGTGTGTTTCTGTCTTTTTCTCGTGGTGGATCGGTCAGTATCGTAATCGCACTGACGACGGGGATTCTCACATTGATGATTGCCAATCGCTGGGCAGTCGTTTTAGCCGCCATCGTAATCGTGGCTTGTGTTGCAGCGGCGCTGTGGACTGAACAGGCCAATGCTGTTTCCCAATCGCTAGCTTCAATCGCCGAAGCCAATCAAAATTCCGCACCTCGACTGTTGCATTGGAGTGATGCAACCTCGTACTACCAACATTATTGGCAGTTTGGTTCTGGGCTGGGGACCTACCGCTACGAATATCCAATTTTCCAAGAACATCCCTTCCGAGGAAAGTTCGTTCACGCAGAGAATGTTTTCTTGGAGACGTTGGCTGAACTAGGCCTTGTGGGCACGGTGGCACTTTTGCTTACCGTACTGATGTTGTTCTATTCTTCAATCCGACTTTACCGCCAACGAACAGTGAGCGATCGTGCGTTGGGAGTTGCTGGAACTGCAACGACTGCCGGGCTAGTTGCTGCAAGTTGTCTCGACTTTGGGATTTATCAGCCCGCTAACTTTGTGCTCGCCGCGATCCTGTTCGGCGCCATCGTCGGCCGCGTGAGCCATCCGGACTGCGCCAAAACGCGTGTCGCGGAACCTAAATCGCTGGGCAAGTATTTTCGATTTTGCACGTTGTTGATTTTAATTTTGGCTGCCGGCTACTCAACGGTTCCTAGTGCTGCAATTGAATCAGTTAACTTTGCAAAACGACAGATCTCATTGCATACCAAGCATGGCGGTGAGAGCATTCATCGATTAGACCGCGCAGAGAAAGCGCTTCTCTTTGCTGACAAGTTTCTTCCTGAAGCTTGGCAGACTCAGTACTTGCTTGGGCAGTGCGAGATCTTTCGGCATCGGCAGACGTTGACGGATGAAGTCGTCGCCGAGACGGAAGCTGCAATTCGACAGCAGGCAAGCGAAGCAGGGTTAACCGAAGAAGAGGCCGAGGAACAGTTTCCGCCAAGGTCTGAGTTTTGGATGACGACGTCGATGACGAATCTTCATCGCGTCATGCGGCTAATCGAAGTTCAGAATCCGAAACTGTTTGCGGAAATGCGGAACGATCCGACCGTCGTGACGCCGGGTATCAAGAAAGCGTGGAAGCATTTCAATACAGCTCTCTCTCGTTGTGACCGAGATGAACGAGTGCATTTTCGCCTCGCCCAGCTGACGGTGATGATGGGTGCTGAAGAAGGGAACCGCGAAACAGAATCTAGGCATGTTGCCAATGCCCTTGAGCTGGCCAAAGGGTATACGGGGCTGTCTTACGATGCCGGTTTGCTATGCATGCATTCGGGAAACTTTGAGCAGGCTGCTGAGCTTTGGGGGAACTGCCTTTCGAAGAGTCGCAGCTACGAGAAACGGATTGTCCAGTTCGGAGTTGGGCTTCCAGCAAAACTTTATTTTGAAAAAGTCCTGCCGCAGAATCCGCATGACCTGCTTAGGTTATCACAACGGTACTTTTCAGGCCCAAACGAGAAGGTTCCGAATGAACTTTTACTGGTTCACGCCAGAAGACTCATTAATAGCTCTCAACTTGACGATGTCGAAAAAAGCGTTTTAAACGGGCGAGCATGGTTTCAAGCAAAAAACTATCAGAAAGCGTGCGAAGAGTTTGAGCAGGCGTTATCTTCCCAACCCGAACGACCCGAATGGCGGCTAGATTACGCAAAAAGCCTTGCCGGGATGGGCCGATATGACGATGCGATTAAAGAATTGAAAATTTGCCAACTGGAACAGCCTGAATCCGCGATTAAAATCTCTCGAATAGTCGAAAGTACCAAACGAGAACGGGTTCAGCATCGCACCAGCGAGCAGGATAAGAACCCTATTCCTGATCGCTAGTAAACAACCGTCCCGAAAAATCAAACCAAACGCCGTAGTTGAGTAATCAACAAGTCAGCAGTTCGGTCGAAACCGAACATTAACTTGGAGTAAGTACAGATGTCCGGATTACGCCCAGTCCAAAATAACAACTATGGAATTCCTCAAGGTCAACCCGCGGCAGCAACGCCGTCTTCAGGTGGGCTTTCAGAGTTATACAACTTTGATGTGTTTGACATGGTCAAGCGGAAGTTTTGGCTAATTCTGTTTTTCACTTTCCTTGGAATCGGTTTAGCGCTTCTGTTTTTCTTCAAAGCTCCGAAGACTTATCGCTCGACCGCGAAAGTTTTCGTCGATGAGAAGAGCGCGCCGAGCATAAACGATGGCGAAGGCTTCGCGCAAAACACGGTTGAAAAGTACATCGAAGTTTTGCGAAGTACCGCAACGCTCAAGCACGCCGTCAAAGATGGCAAGTTCGAGCGAATGGAAATCTTTGAAGACACTGATTCCGTGATTCGCTATCTGCGCGATGGTAAGTCGCTGGTGGCGAAGTCTGCCGATGTGAAATCGAACTCGGGCGTGATCAAGATTTCCTTCGATGGTGGGAACCGAGAAGAGACACAGAAAGTTCTGGAATCCGTCGTTGCCGCTTTCGGAGACTACATTGATTCAGATGCTGAAGAGATTGGTGGTCAGACGACGCAGCTTTGGACGCAGTTGCACGAAAGCATGATGGTTCGACAGCGGGAAGTACAAGCTGAAATTGAAACGCTGATGGCGCTGCCCGAGATGTTGATTGTCGACGGACGAGTTCAGAACCCTTATCAGTTGCAACAAGCTCGACTTCACGAAGAACTACATCAGCTGCGACGTGATCGAACTAAATTGGAAGCTCGAATCGAAGCGATTCAACTAGCGAAAGCTCAAGGGAAGAATCCGGAATCGCTGGTGATTGGCGTGCTTCAGGAGTTCAATGAGACTTCGATGGGAGCTTACACTTCAACGCACAACAAATATGTCGAACTCAAAATGCAAGAGCAGGAACTGCTTCAGCAGTACGGTGCTCAGCACCCGGACTTGAAAAACGTTCGTAAGCAAATCGCGATGGTTGATTCCATGCGAATGGAAGAATTGTCTTCAATGCGAGGCGAAGCGGATGTCCTGCAGGGCAAATCAGATATGGTTAACGAGTTTGTTGAGAGAATGAGCGGTGAGATCGCAATGATTGCCGCTCAAGAGAAAAGCCTTGAGACTTCGATTCTTGATGAGCAACGAAAAGCCGCCGAAACATCGGTGAACATCGAAAAGTTTTTAGCTTTGCAGCGTGAGCGGGATCGGCTCGAACTTTACAGTGACAGCACAATTGACAAGCTTGGCGAAGTCAAAGTTTTAGAAGACTTCCAATGGCGAAAGATGTCAGTTCTGAACCCGGCGTCGCGGGCCGAGCAAGTAGCACCGAGTTTGCCATTGTGCCTTGGAGGCGGACTTTTCCTTGGAACGTTATTAGGATTTCTGTTTGCTGGCGTTAAGGAAATGGCTGAAAAGACTTTCCGATCGTCTGAAGACATTGCAGCACTGCTTGGTTCGCGAGTCATCGGTCATGTTGGACTGTTTCAACGTGTCCGCCCTCGCAAGGGCTCGCAGTTCGCTTCCGTGGGGCCTGAGTTGATCACACTGCATCAGCCTTCGAACCAAGTTTGCGAAGCGTATCGTTCGATTCGAACGTCGATCTTCTTCCAAGCCCAAGAGACTGGTGCGAAGATTATTCAGATGACTAGCCCAACACCCGGTGATGGTAAGTCGACGACAATTTCCAACATCGCCGCGTCGATGGCTCAGTCTGGACGTAAAGTTCTGGTAATTGACGCTGACTTGAGAAAGCCACAACAGCACAAGTACTTTGGTCTTGAGAACGACTATGGTTTGACGTCGGTTGTTTATGGACAGATGGAACCAGAAGAAGCCGTTCGAGTCATCCAGCCAGAGTACCTATCGGTCGTGACGTGTGGTCCGATCCCTCCGAACCCGTCTGAGCTTCTTACTTCAGCTCGATTTGAAGCAATCATCAAAGTATACCGCGATCAGTATGACTTCATCCTAATCGATACGCCTCCATTGTTGGCAGTCACCGATCCGGCGATCGTGTGTCGATTCGTTGATTTGGTTTACATGGTCATGCGAATTACCAACGGAGTTCGCAGCAATTCGACCCGAGCCAAAGAAGTCATCGATTCGATGGGCGTGGAACTTTCAGGGATTGTCATCAATGGCCTCCGTCGCCGCGACCAGAAGAATTATGATTACAAAGGCGGCAAGTACGGCTACGGCGGTTACTCTTACGGCAGTAGTTACGGCACTGGATACGGGAAGAATTATGACGTGAGTGCTTCGGCTCCGGCATCCTCAACAACGGCTCACAAACCGCCAGTTCCAAATCTTTTGGATGTCAGCAAGTCGAATAAGGCTCGACGATAGAATTTGTTTGCCGATCTAATCTGAGTAGGCCCTTCGGTTTGATCACCAGAGGGCTTTTTTTTATTGTGTTCCGAAAGTCTGGTCGCCCAGCTCTCCGAGCTGGTAGCGAGCCGGGGAATTGCGTTTTCGATCCTACGCAGCTCCGGCAATGGTTAAACGTCTCAATCCGCACGTATCAGTTCGCAGAACTGAGCGACACTAAGCTTTCCGTGCTTTCAGCACAGGGTCGCTTTTGAGAGGAAGCTTTATCGTTTTGCCGGATTCAGCAGCTTTGTAGATTGCCAGAATCACTTCGACGCTGCGGCGACCTTCTGCACCATCGATCGCCATCGGCTTACCGGTCTTGATGGCTTTGATCACGTCGCGAAACTGTTTCTCGTGCGCCGCGAATCCGATTGCCGAGGGGTCAGCAGCACCACCACCGGTTTCAGTAACCGAATTAAACTCCGCGATGATCTTTCTATCTCGCGCGGTCATCTTACGGAACTCCCAGACTTTGATGTCTTCTTCTTCGATCACCGCTGATCCGTCGCTACCATGAATTTCCATCTTTTTTAGCATTCCCGGGAACGCTGCCGTTGTGGCTTCGATCACACCGAGTGCTCCGTTAGCGAACTTTAAAGATGCCGTCGCGACGTCTTCCACTTCGATGCGGTCATGAGCCAGCGTTGCCGTTTGAGCTGAAATCTCGGCGACCGGACCCATCAGCCATGTCAACAAATCGACGTTATGAATCGCTTGGTTCATCAGGGCTCCTCCTCCGTCAAGGTCCCAAGTGCCTCGCCACTGCCCGCTATCGTAATATTCCTGAGTCCGAAACCATTTGACGTAAGCGTCGCCGAGGGTCAAAGTGCCGAACCTGCCTTTGTCAACAGCCTCTTTCAGCAGTTGACTGGCGCGATGAAATCTGGAAGGGAAAATCGTCGAAAGCAGCACTCCATTTTTTCGGCAGGCTTCAATAATTTTGTCACATCGTTTGAGCGTGATCTCCAACGGCTTTTCGATGATCACATGCTTTCCAGCTTTCGCGGCCAGCAACGCCGGTTCCATGTGGGCGCCGCTGGGAGTACAAACCGTGACGACGTCGACCTTGGGATCCGCCAACATGGCTTTCAAGTCATCGTACGGTTCGCAATCATATTCAGACGAAAGCTTTTCTGCCGATTCCATACGGCGACTCTGACACGCAACCAGTTTTGCACCTGGAATGGCTTCGATCGCCTTCGCGTGAAAGTTTGCGATCATTCCGCAGCCGATAATTCCGAATCCAATTGGCATCTATTTCTGATCCTTTACCAAAACCAAATCGCACCCGGCGCTGGTTCAGCTTCAGGTGGCATTAACTCGGGATACATTATCCCAAGAGACAGAACTGTCAATGAAAGTGCGTTCAACACGAAGTGCACAATCACGCATGGCACAAGTGATCCGGTTTTGCGAAAGACGTATCCAAGCCCTAGCGCCAACACAAACAGCGGTACTGGCGCTGGGCCCTGCCCTGCGTGAACTGCGGCGAATAATACGGAACTGATGAAGATCGGTGCCCAAAATCGATAAAACTTTTGAAATGGAACTTCGTCTGGCGTCTCTCGGCTTGTTTCGGGAGTTACTGGCCCTCCGATAAACCAAACTTCCTTCGATTCATCGTGGTCAAACGTTCGCTGCAACCAACCTTGCAGCAATCCGCGAAAAAAGAACTCCTCTGTCAATGGCGCGACACCGACCGCGGCGATCCAAGCCCAAACGACGGTCGACCCAGTAAAATTCTCTTTTAAGGAATCAAGCGTCGGATGCGTGTAGGGAATCAATTGAGTTACCGCAAGTTGGATCAACATGACGATGGGAATCAGCATCAGAGAGGTCGCACCACCAACCAAGATGTCATGTCCCAATGATCGAGCTTGGCCATACCAAGTGACGCGTCGATGACGAATCAGTATAAATCCCATGGCAGCGATTGTGGCCGCAAGCTGAAGCAACATCGCCCAACCGCTGAACTCGAGAAGTTGAGCCGCATCGAAATTTGGAACTTCCATGACGCTCGTGCCCATCGCCAATGGAATTATGATCGCGCCGACGACCTGCAGTGCAAACCAAGCGACAACCGTGGCAAAGATGTCGATGATTCCAACAGGCGAGACATCGTGTTGACGCAAGTGCATCACTTCGCCCAATCGCCTTTTCGCGATCAAGCGATGTGCCCACAACGCGAGGCACATCGTCAAGATGACGAACTGGATAATGGCGAAGCCGGTTTGCATGAAGTTGTTGCTGAGTGTTGTAAGTGGGTTATGGTTTTTGCGTTTTCGATTCTGAACTGAAAAATCAAATCCACAAGTTGAGCCGACCATCCAGCATGTCCGGCAGCAGTTTCTTCACATGGTGGATCGCCTGACGTTTCGAATAGCGAGTGCTCAAATGCGAAGCAATAATTAGCTCGTTGTTGAAATTGTCTTTTCGATCCACAAAATCGTTTAGGTGCATGTGCCCATTCTTGTGGATCAAATCTTGACGATGGTCGGGAGCAACAAAGGTCATCTCCGTGATCAAAATTTTCACTTCGTAGAATAGCGGATTGTCATCCAAGCCTCTCGGAGAAGTGTCTCCAGTGTAACCGATGATCGGCACACGAATCTCTTCGGTGACTTCTGTTCCCGATTCGCGCAAGTCACGAATCTGCTCGCCCGACAAATCGCGAAATTCAACCTTCAGCTTATTGCGTCGTTCGAAGATTACGTACCCCATGCTCGTGACGGTGTGGGTTGTACGAAGCGTCTTCACGACAAGTTCGCGAGAGAGTTCGAATTCTTCTCCGGCAGTCAAGCCAATCAAATCGCACGGCATCTTGCCACGGTCGAGAGATTCAAAAGAATCCAGCATGCGACGAACGGACTTGATCATATAAGCCGGCATCAAGATTCGTGGCGGAGCCATCTTCATCAGGCGGCGACGCGAAACATGCAGCGGAATGCCCGCAACGTGATCCAGATGGGCATGTGAAATCATCCACGTCGGCGTGCCCATGAACTCCCAAGGATGAGCTCCGAGGTCGAATCCAAGTTTCAGTTCAGGGATCCGCCAATACGACTGAACGGCGGCCCTCGAATAGCCCTCGACTGTCAGATCTCCGTGCTTGTGAGTTAAAAGGGGAACGTTTTCAGTCATTAAAATCTGATATCACTTAAAATTATCGTTCTGAAGCGAAACTGTCCGAAGCTGCCGATGTTAGAGGAACAAGCGAGTCCAAAGTTCGGAACTTGCGGATCTAAGTTGCGATTTGTGAGGAAGCACAGATGCAAAAGCCGATCAAAGTGTAAAAATAGAGGAAGTCTGGTATATTCCGCGACCTCAAAACGTCTAAAAATGATCGAATCTGCTCGAATCGTTCCAGTCAAGTTAACTGAGCAGATTCATTGCTTCAAAATGGGCTGCAACATCGTTTGCAGTAAGGACATGTTTTTAATTTCGATGCGTTCGATTCGACCCTCGCTATTCCTAGTTCTGGTTAGCAGTTTGCTGGCAGGACCAATGTCGTCGACGTCAAAAGCTCAGAGCCCTTTTGGCAGCACCGGCGGCAATCCGTTTACGTTGTCGGCCAAGTTCGAAAGTTACGAGGACGGCAACAAAGGTTTGCTTACAGTGACGGCCGAAGTCGAGTCGCCTTGGCATGTCTATTCGGTGACCCAACCTGAAGGTGGTCCGACACGTTCCGAAATTATTATCGAAGATTCGGAGCAGTTCAAAATCACTGGTGAATTCGAGCCTGATTCGGATCCGCACGTGAAACAGGAAGCAGGCTTTGACGTTCCTAGCGAGTCACATGAAGGCACCGTAAATTGGAGTGCTCCGATTGAATTTACTGAGGGCACGGATCTGGAGAAGCTCTCGATTGAGATTGACTTCGCCGGTTTGCGGTGTGCCGATGGCGGCTGCGTTCCCATTCGTGGTGCGTCAGCCATTGCGAATTACGCCGGCGTCATCGAAACGATCGATAGCGACGCGCCGTTGAGATCGGAGGGGTCTCACTTGTTGCTGTCTGGGAAACTTGTGAAGCCCAAAGGTGTAAACAAAATCAAACCCGGCGACACTGCGTTTGTCGAAATCACCATGGAGCCAGTGGATGGATATCATGTTTATCAACTGACAACCAAACCAAGAACTGATCCGCCAATAACGACTCTGTTGGCTGTCACAAAGAATAATGGCTGGAAAGTTAACTCGGTCCAGACAATTGAGCCACCCGCTGACAAAATCAAAACAAAAGATGGCGTGACTCATTACGACGCAGCGGTAACTTACAAGATTCCGTTCACGATTCCGAAAGACTCCGAAGCCAAAGAGTTCAAGCTGGCTGGTGTCATGGGCTTTCAGACTTGCACTGACACTTGTGACCGCCCTTCAGGAGCCCGTTGGGAAGTCATCGTGCCCGTCGGTGTGGAGTCAACCAAATCGCTGAACCTTCGCATCACCGAAGACGCCGTCAATTACCAGAAAATTGCAGAGGAAGTCAAAAAAGCAAACGCCAATGGGAAGCCTGACGCGGGTGCGTTTTCTGGCTATTCCCCGGTTGTGGTTCTGGGGCTGGCATTCGTGGCTGGATTCATTTTGAACTTCATGCCGTGCGTACTACCCGTCGTTGGACTCAAGATCATGTCGTTCATGCACATGGCAGGCGAGAATCCTCGTCGAGTGTTCATGTTGAACTTCGTTTTCGTGTTGGGCATGCTGTCCGTGTTCATGGTGTTTGCTGCTTTGGCCGTCAGTTTCGGTTTTGGCTGGGGAGAAGCATACAAGAACCTACCGTTCAAGCTGATCATGATTTCGATCGTGTTCGGATTCGGGTTGAGCTTCTTTGGCGTTTGGGAAATTCCAATGCCCGGCGTGGTTAACTCAGACGCAGCGAATCAGCTGGCTGCGAAAGAGGGTTACGTGGGACAATTTTTCAAAGGGATCTTGACGACACTGCTGGCGACGCCCTGTGCGGGGCCGCTTTTGATTCCGGCAGTCGTATGGGCCATGGCTCAGCCAGCTTTGATGACGTTCACCGTGTTCTTGTTTCTTGGGCTTGGCATGGCGTTGCCGTATCTCGTGATTGGAGCATTCCCAAAACTGGCCAGCTTCCTCCCAAAGCCGGGTGGCTGGATGGAGACATTCAAGCAGGTGATGGGTTTCGTCTTGATTGCAACGACAATCTTCTTGATCAACGGCGTTCCTTACAAGTACAACGCCTCGGTGTTGACATTGCTGTTGTTCATTGGTCTAGGTTTGTGGTGGGTCGGCCGCACGGAATTGCACGAGAAATTTGGAAAACAAATGAAGGCTTGGACTGCCGGATTTGCGATGATTGCCGTTGGAGCATTCATTGGGTTCGCTGTTTTGCTCCCGTGGTACGAATTGGATTACAAGCCGTACAGCGACGCGGCAGTTCAAAAGCATCTTGCTGAAGGACGAACGGTGTTGGTCGATTTCACGGCTGATTGGTGACTGGTTTGCAAATTTAACGAGCGGTCTGCTCTGAACACCAAATTTATGAAGTCAGTTGTTGAAGATCAAAACATCGTCGTTTTGAAAGCGGATATGACAGAAGAAAACGCCGAAATCGAAGAAACGCTTGTTGGATTCGGTAATACCGCTTTGGCAATTCCGTACTATGCGGTCTATCAACCCGGGAAAGATCCTCACCATTTCGCGGGTAATTTCACTGCGGTCGGTGCAAAAGGTTTTCTTGAAACAGCTGGAGTTTCCTATTCCAATTCACCCAGCCAAAATCAGATAGAAGCTAAAGACAAACCAAAGGCTGATGCCGGAGTGGTTGCCGATGCACGGATAGTGCCATCCGGTTAGAATATCGGTCATGAAACCGGAAACCGAAGCACTGCTAATCGAAAAAGCCATCGAGGTTCGCACGCGAGCCTACGCGCCGTACTCTGAGTTCAACGTCGGCGCCGCGGTGTTGCTTGCCGATGGCAAGACTATCGTCACTGGCTGCAACGTCGAGAACGCATCCTACGGCTTGGCGATCTGCGCCGAGCGCAACGCGATTTGTGCCGCAGTGGCTCAGGGCCAAAAAGATTTCTTGGCCGTTGTTGTCGCGGCTTCTCCATTGGCATCGCCCTGCGGAGCGTGTCGACAATTCATCGTCGAATTCGGCAAAGACATCGAAGTCGTCAGTGTCGACCCGAACGATACTTCGAAGATCCTCCGTTGGACCAGCACTGAATTGATCCCGGACAGTTTCGAATTCGAGAAGTAGAACGGGGAACTTGCCCGTTCTGTTCGCGGCGGGCAAGGTGCCTGTCCTGAATGTTGCATTCGACCAATGTCGCAACTCTTCTCAGAGCGACGTTAGTCGCGTCGTCGATGCTGGTCAATCAGCTGCTTGATTCGATCCGGGTCAGGAATTCCCGACACGCTGATCTCCAGACCACTCTGGCCAGCGCTTGAAATACCAATCGTGCCAACGTCCAGAATACGCTGAAGCAAAGACTGATCCAGCTGAACGTTGCGAATATCTTGATGCCAAACTTCCGTAATCGATTTCGACAAAATACCGCGACGGCAGCTTGTTCGCTCAGAGGTCACGGTCAAGGTGGTCGCTTTACACTTGAGCCACCAGAAACCAAAACAGATCCCCCCGATCACCATTGGAACCAAGATCTCAATCGCCTTCGTGACGCCCGAAGTTTCAATAAATGGAATGAACGGTAACGCGAATCCGATCAGGCAGAGCAAAATCAACCCAATAAACCAGAGCGGGTGATTCCGAAACATCGACGGATGTGCCTCATAAAGAACTTTCTCGCCCTCAACTGGCTCGAGTGCAGATTCAACTTTTTCTTTCATGGGCCTGTCTTTTGAAATGGGTTTGCGATCTCTAAATAGTTTAGCGATTTTTCAGTCAGCCGTCAGCGTGTTCGGCTTAGCCATTATTGTTTTCAGTCAACTCCAGCCATTTCGTCTCAGCTTCTTCCAGCCGCTTCGAGACCTTTGAAAAATCATCATGCAACACCAAAGCCTGTGCGGCGTCGGTGCACGTAAGTAGTTGTTCGTTCAAAGTCTTCTTTTCTTGGTCAAGTTTTGCGACCAATTTCTCAACGTTGCGGAGTTCTTTCTGGGCTTTGCGGCCCCGATTAAACGTCTTCTTGCCTTTTCCGCCCTTATCCGACGCAGATCCGCCCGACTTCCCGCCCTTGGAGCCGCC
>CAZORS010000029.1:28246-36332 GCA_964582025.1 uncultured Pirellulaceae bacterium
CTTTTCCGCCCTTATCCGACGCAGATCCGCCCGACTTCCCGCCCTTGGAGCCGCCGTCCCGTCGCCCTTCATCAATTTCTTGGCTGATCGAATAGACGTAGGCTTCGTAGTCACCTAAGTAATTTTTGGCGGTTCCTTCACGAACTTCAATCACCGACGTCGCCACCCGTTTCATGAAGTGACGGTCGTGAGACGTGAAAATGATCGTCCCGTTAAATAATTCTAACGCTTTCGCCAATGCCTCGACCGTTTCCACATCAAGGTGGTTACCCGGTTCGTCCAACACCAAAATGTTGTAGTCCGATAAAAGCAAACCCGCCAAACACAACCGGGCGCGTTCGCCACCGGAAAGGACTTTGACTTTTTTCTTGACGTGCGAATCGCGAAACAAAAGTGAACCGGCAACGGCGAGCACTTGCTGATCCGTGGTCCCGGCAATCGCCTGGCCTTCCAAATACTCCAAGACCGTGTCGCCTTCAGGAATCGTGGTGTAGACGTGCTGGGCGTACGTCCCAATTTTGCAATGCTGACTCCATTTTAAATTGCCACCTTTGGACTCCAAGGAGCCAACAAGGGTTCGCAACAACGTCGTTTTTCCTTGGCCATTGTCACCGACGATACCCACACGCTCACCATGTTCAATTTCAAGCGTGATGTTGGAAGCTACATCGACTCCGGGATAGCCGATGACCATGTCAGTACTGCGAACGGCAGCGCCTTGTCGTGCTTGGACGATTGGAGCTTGGATGTAAGCCGTGCGTTCGGCTGATTCAATGTCGATCAAGGTGAGTCGATCGAGTTGTTTCTGTTTTGAGCGAGCTTGCGACGCCGTGCTGGCTTTGGCTCGATTTTTGTTGACGAATCTTTCGAGCTGCTTTTGTTTCGCCATCGTCGAAGCGTTGACTCGCAAGTCATGTTCTCTTTGTTCTTCTTGGTAGACGAGAAACTTGTCAATCTTTCCCGGATACATCGTCAATTTACCACCGCCGAGAGACAGCGTATGCTCACACGTCGCCGCAAGAAACGCTCGATCATGCGACACGATCAAACAGGCGCCTTTGTATCCACGCAGAAAGTTCTCTAGCAGGATCTGCGTCCGCAAATCCAAAAAGTTCGTCGGCTCATCGAGTAGTAGCAATTGCGGATCGTGAAGCAATAATGCTGCCAGCTTGACTCGAGTTTGCCAACCACCAGAAAGCGCTTTCACGGGTCCAGTGAGCTTTTCGCCTTTAAGTTCGAAATCGCCAGCGACCTGACCACATCTCCACTCCGGCTGCTGGCTGTCCCGCATCAAAAAATCAAGCGCCGATTCACCTTCTGCGAACGGATCGTGTTGCCGGAGGTATCCGACCGAAAGTTTTGGATGATGGATGACTTCGCCCGAGTCCAAACTTTCATCGCCAAGCAGGATTTTCAGTAGCGTCGATTTTCCAGCGCCATTTCGGCCGATGAAGCCAACTTTTCGATCATCGGTAATGGTCGCTTCCGCATTTTCCAACAGGACTTGATCGCCGAAGGACTTATGCGCGTTTCGAATTTGTATAAGTACAGCCATGACGCAAATTTAAGTAAACGAGACGATTTCGCAAGGTTGGCAGGCTAATTACCAATCGTTTCCGTCGACGTATCCTTGCCTTTTCAGTTCTTCACCAGCCTCTTCGCGGAACCAATCTTTGACTTGGTCGGTAAAGTAGTTCTTCCAGTCGCCGACGACACCCTTACGAAGAAACTCGTTCGGTCGCTCTTCTGTGAATCCTGGCTTCAGGCGACCATCGATCTTAGCCGCTTGGCTCGGTTTAACCCCAAGGAACTTAAACAGTTTCTTTCGCTCTCCCACGACGTCTGCATGCAAGTCTTCATACTTCACAAAACAGACAGGAAGATTCGGATATTTCTCAACCGCCGCACGATCCGCTTCCAGATGTTCACGCCACCATCGAGCCGACTCTCGCACCATCGGCTCGTTGCAAAGTAGCTGTTCCGGATGACTTTTAAAGTGCCACGAGTCTTCGCGAAACCTGTCGTAGACTTTCGTCAACTCTGGAAACCGCTCGAACAAGCGATGGGACTCAGGGCGATTGTATAAGTGAAAAGCTCGGCTAACCAAAACGTCACGGCCATCGCGAATGATACAAATGTGCGGAACGCCTCGCAAAACCACAGGCTCGATCGTGTGCGGCGTCCGATCTCCGATCAACTTCGCATTCGGATCGGCCTTGAAGACTAGCATTCGTTTCGTCAAATCTTCGAACTCGTTTCGAAACTGCTTCGCGGTTTCAGGATGTTCGACATAGATCGGAATGGATTTCAGCGCTCGGTTGATTGGTCCCACATGATCCTGCCAATGGAATTCGCCGACACAATCGATGTCGACGTGGCTTCCGAGCAGACTACCAAGCCAGTTGGTTCCTGACTTCATGTAGCCGCGAATGCAAAAGAAACGTTTGTCCATGAGTGAATTTAAGATTGGATCTGCAGAAGCACGTCAAAGGATGAGCATCGCATCACCATAGCTGAAAAAGCGATACTTTTCATCCACAGCTTCGGCGTAGGCTCTTTTCATCAATTCATCGCCGCCGAGTGTGCGAATCATGACCAGCAGCGTGCTTCTGGGGAGATGGAAATTAGTCATCAGCCCATCGATGACCTTGAATTGATAAGGTGGCTTGATGAACAGATTCGTTTCCCCAACCCATGGCTGCAATTCGCCGCTACTGCCGGCAGTTTCGAGCACCCGAACCGACGTTGTCCCGACAGCAATGATGCGGCCGCCCTCCTCTTTCGTCTTGTTAATCAAGTCGACTGATTTTCGATTGATCTCGCCGGTTTCATAGTGCATCACGTGATCATTAAGATCATCCGCGGTGACGGGACGGAACGTTCCGATTCCGACGTGAAGTGTCACTTGAGCAATGCGAATGCCTTCGTCGATCAGTTCTTTGATCAGCCGCTTTGTCAGATGGAGTCCAGCCGTTGGAGCGGCAACCGCACCGGCGCTTTTTGCGTAAATGGTTTGGTAGTCTTTCAAATCTGAGTCGACCATGTTGCCGTCACGAATGTAGTGAGGCAGCGGAACGCGGCCGATCTGGGACAACACCTCTTCGTAGCTGCCTTCGATGTCTGGCTTCACGGCCCAGCCACCATCATCAAGCCGAGCGATCATGGTTAAGGTCGCTCGGTCCACGCCGTGACGGTCGGTGACGGTGACCGTTTCGCCTGGCTGCATCTTGCCTCGCGTCTTGCAGAGCAGCTTCCAGTTTCCGTTTTCGTCGGACTCCAAGAACAACCCCTGCCATCGGCCACCGGTCTGCGTTCGCTTGCCGACTAGCTTGGCTGGCAGGACGCGTGTGTTGTTTAACACCAAGCAGTCGCCCGGTTTCAACAGTTCGGCCAAATCGCGAACGTGAAAGTGATCGATCAAATCGCGACTTCGGTCACACAACATAAGCCTTGCATCTTCGCGATTTCGCAAAGGATACTGGGCAATGAGCTCTTTCGGGAGCTCGAAATCGTAGTCAGCGGTGGCCAGTTGAGATTGCGCTTCGTTGGGCATGCAGTAAGCTACACTTTGAATTCGGCGGAGAGTCGGTGTTTTAATGTCGGTGTATTTTATCGGCTTTCGAGTTTCTAAACACCGCAAATGCAAGAACTGTCAGCATTCGGATTCCGTAACAAAATTGTCGTCGATCAGATAGGAGAAACCTTATGCTTGAGTGGTTCACAGAGAATGCGTTTTTCCCTTCCTGTCTCGGGATCCTGCTGGCCATTGCGTTCATTGGGCTGGCTTTCTCTTCCGGTGAGATGATCATGATGAAGATCGGGCTGGCGATCGCCGCCTTGACGGCGTTGCTGATCACGACCGAGATCATGATCGTGACCGATCGTGAACAGGTTGAGAATTCTCTTTACGACATGGCTTCGGCAATGCAGAAAAATGACGTCGACACAGTGTTCAAATATCTGGACTCCGATGAACTCGTTCAGCGTGCCAAGGGACATCTCCAAGGAGCGACCTGCCACGCGTGCAGCATCACAGCCATCAACGATGTGACGGTGAAAGACGGAGGACAGGAAGCGACGGCTGATTTCGTTGCGTTCGCCCAAGCCAGCAACAAGAGCTTTCCTAGCCCGACACCGATTCAAAGGCGGATCAAACTGTTCTTCAAAAAGAAAGCTGATCGCTGGAAGATATACGACTTTGAAACAAGTGATCCGCGTTCCGGCATGTCGCTGTAAGCGTTGGCTGATCATTCGAGACTCCTTCCGAGAATGTAAACCCGCGACTGCTTGCTGTCGTCGCGCCGCAGACAACAATACGCATCTTCAGATCTTATAGATGTGGCAAATATCGGCAATTAACGTCCAAGCAGTGGTTTGGACGAATGGACAAAATGGCGCTCACTGGGGGCCTCTCGCGCCAGCACAACGCTTTTCCATGCCAACAACATTGCTCAAATAGAATTGGCTATTTTGCTTTGAGAAATTTGACGATTTTAACAAGGATGCGTTTACCAAGTGGCCAGCGTATCAGAGCTGTTGATCGAAGTAACGATTTGGCTTTCCAGTCCCTAAAGTGGCCGTTTTGGCCGTTCCGGGGGCTCTGTTTCCCTTTGAGCGTAAAATGGAAACGAGTCAGATTTGCCAATGCTTGCTAGTGTAGATATCATGGGGTCCACCCTCCATCTGACGCTGCCCACCTACATTCACTCAGAGCTATAAATGACACTTGATGATTCCACATTGAAGGCAGATCACGCTGACTTCGGTCCACCTCCTCTGCCGACAGGTTTTGCTGAATCAGAGAACTCGGGTGAGTTCGAAGAACTTGGTTCACGAAAAGGGAAGAGTCGAAGCAAAACCAGAATGTATTGCTTTCACTGCAATCGCCCTGAGGGACATTCGAATCCCTACATCGGAACTTGGTTTTACTCTTACTTCATTGGCTTGAGTTTTGGACTGCTTCATTTTTTTGGACCATTCCGTTGCCAATGTTGCGGTCGCCAGCGGCTGATGTTCCGTGACTGGGCTAATCCGAAGTTTCATCTCGTCAATGCACGTAAGCGTGCTGCCGCACCCTCGTCACGCCGATCGCGATAGTTGAAAACGGTGGCACAGGCTTCCAGCGTGTGATTGCATCGCGACCCAGGCTGGAAGCCTATGTCACCAATTTGCGTTCAAACGCGCTGCAGGGTGAAGATCGTGATCTCAGGCCGAGCCATGAATCGAACTCTCATCGTGTGGCCAATGCCTCGATTGATGTAGAGCTTGTGACCGCCTTCGACTTCGTAGAATCCGGACAAGTATCGCTTGTTCTTAACGGGGCAGATTGGTGCACCAACCAATGGAAAGCTACATTGACCGCCGTGCGTGTGTCCGCACAGAATCCAACTCTCAAACCCGTCCCATATTGGACAGTCCACCGTATCTGGATTGTGGCTCAACACAATCGAAGCGTGCGAGGCGACTTCACTGATCGCGTTGGCAGCGGTTGAATAATCGAATCCTCCGAACCAGAAATCTCTCAGTCCGGCAACCTTCAATCCCCCAAGATCAATCGTTTCGTCGCGAAGTAGATTTAGGCCTGCATCGTTGAATCGATCTACCAATTTCTCCGTGTTGTCCGCAAAGAGAACCGCTTCATCTCCATTGCTGCCGTAATCATGATTGCCCAAGACGCAAGCGTTTCCGATTGTGCCGCGGGGAAAATGATCCAGCATGCGAATCCCCTTTTTCAAATGCCAGTCTGAACCGCTATCGAGAAAGTCTCCGGTAAAGAAAACGAATTCTGGATTCAGTGACTCAACGTATTCAAACTGCGCCAGTAAATAGGAATCGTTAACCCGCGAGCCAATGTGTAGATCGCTGAGTTGAACCGCTGTTTTTCCTTCTAACGATACTGGCAGATCTTTGATCGGTAATTCATGGCGTTCGATCGAAATCCATCGCGGCTCTAAGCCGAATGCGTAAACGCCAAGCCCGCCTAAGGTGAGTGCTGAACTTCGGAGAAGGAACTTTCGACGTGAGATTTTGGGTTTGGAGTTCATGCAAGAATCAGCATACAACATAGAAAAAGCCCAGAAACAATTCCGGGCTCAATATACTTCGTCAATTTTTTAATTGCTGTTAACTGCGACGTCGTCGAATTCCGATTCCGGCCACTCCTGCAGCCATCAGCAAAACGAGGGTTGATGGTTCTGGAACCGCAACCGATTCGAAATCAACCGTAAACTCTCGAAACGATCCTTCAATCGTGGCGTTGCGATCCGAAATATCCAGAACCCAAGTACCTTCCGTTGACAGTCCTGCGAACACGTTATTGATCGACAGCGTCACGTCAGACTCATCAACGCCACCAGCGCCAACTCTGATTCCAGTCGTGGCTCGATAAATACCAGGATTGCTTTGCGGATCCGCAGCGTTGCCTTCAAGATTGCGAAGCACGTAGTCAGAAGAATTTAGGCCGGCTTCGTCCCAAAGACGGTTTGTCGTGGCGTCCGAGAAAGCGTAGTCACCTTGAAAGTTGGTATGGGAACCAACTCCTATGTTGCGGTTGTCTTTCCCAATCCGAGAAAACAACGTCACCGATCGCCCAGATTCAACGTGCTCTACTCTGGCGACCAAATCACCAGCCCATCTGTGCGACAAACCCTCGATCGTGAAGGTCGCTTCTTCGATGATCTCATTCTGCGTGATCGTTACGGTGCTGGCCGAGTTAGGAACGCCGTTGCCGAACGGAGGAGGATCGGGAATGTCAATCGACGCGTTGTTGTTCGTACTTCCCGATACATCAGCGAATGCTGTGGCTTGGAGCAGGGAGATCGAAGTTAAGACAAAAAAACCGAAGAGCAGTCTTTTTCTCATGGCAGTCCTTTACAAATTCTTGAGGAATAATCTGGTGCGGGTGAACTATCCGTAGTCAGCACACTTTGGTGATTTCAAGAATTTAACCCTATCGCGATTTTGAGTCAACTTGGGAGGTGAGGCAATCTCGGGTAAGTGCTAGCTTCAGGGTGGCTTTGTTTGCTTTCCGGCATGGGTGGCACGTGCGCTAGAGTGATTCGCATCCGGCGAAGCAATAAAAGGCGAGAAATGCGACAAAAACCACGTTTTCGGCAGACCATGGAATTGCCAGAGACTTGAGAGCCCGATAGACTACTGCACCGGTTCGCTACGTTGGCGAAGCGATTTCATTAACCCTTTACTTTGTTGCTGTCGCGAAGCCCTGTTTTAAGAGCTTCATAATGCGAGACAACACAGGGAGAAACTATGTCTGCAAATAGCTTGGTTCAAGAGCTGATCGATGCCGGCGTCCACTTTGGGCACCGCGCCAGCCGTTGGAACCCGAAGATGCGTCCTTACATTTACGGTCGCAAAAACCAAATTCACATTATCGATATCCGCGAAACAGTCCGCGGTCTCTTACGAGCCAAAAAGTTCGTCTCAGAAGTTGCCAGTGACGGTAGCTTGATTCTTTTCGTCGGAACAAAACGCCAAGCTTCGGCGGCTGTTTCTCGCGAAGCCGAACGCTGCAACATGCCTTTCGTCAGCGAACGCTGGCTCGGCGGTGCACTTACGAACTTTTCGACCATTCGTTCGCGAATGGGACGTCTTGAGGAGCTCGAAGAGATTCGTGGCGGTGAAAAGATCGCTCAGTACTCAAAGAAGGCTCAGTCTTCTCTGAATCGCGAGTACCGCAAGATCTATCGTAACCTTAACGGTATCCGCACGATGAATCGCAAGCCAGGTTGCATGATCATCGTGGATCCGCGCAAAGAAAAGAACGCGATTTTGGAAGCACGTTCTCTGGGAATCACAACCGTTGCCTTAATCGATACGAACTGCGATCCGGACATGGTTGACCTTCCGATCCCAGGTAACGATGACGGTATTCGTGCCGTTGAAGTCATCATGTCTCACATGGCTGATGCAGTGATTGCTGGCGCAAAGAATGTTGTTGCCAAGAACGAAGGCAAGGACAAACCAGGGAAAAAGACGGATTCGAAGTCGGCTGCAAAGCCTCCTGCTCCAGCAGCGGCTGCCGAAGCACCAGCTGCTGAAGCGGCTGCAGCTCCTGCCGATAAGCCGG
>CAZORS010000030.1:0-3536 GCA_964582025.1 uncultured Pirellulaceae bacterium
CTTGCGCTTCGGGCTTGTATTTGCC
Organism: uncultured Pirellulaceae bacterium; assembly: GCA_964582025.1. Classification (GTDB taxonomy): domain Bacteria; phylum Planctomycetota; class Planctomycetia; order Pirellulales; family Pirellulaceae; genus Mariniblastus. The sequence goes on from CAZORS010000030.1 coordinate 26, forward strand.
ATGAGGCATGCAGCATGAACCCTTCTTACCTGAAAGTCTTCCTCACGTTTGCTCGAAACTCGCTGGTGCGCGACATGAGCTTTCGTTTCAATTTTATTTTGACCTGTTTCGCGTCGGTGTCTTGGGCACTGATGAATTTTCTTCTGTTCAAGATCATCTATCAACACACCGATTCGATTGGCGTCGACACGGGGTGGCACGAAAATGAGTTCTTCATTTTCTTAGGCACGATTTGGATCATCAACAGTTTGATTCAAACGTTCTTTATGGCTAACGCGGAAGAGTTCTCCGAGATGATCCGCACGGGCAACTTGGATTTTGCGTTGCTGAAGCCGATCGATACTCAGTTTTTGATTTCGTTTCCCCGCATCAACTGGGCGCAGATTCCGAACGGCTTGCTGGGGTTATCGCTGGTGATCTACTCTCTCCGCGAGTTGATGAACGATTCGGAAAAAGTGATTTCAGTGGGCCCGTTTGAATGGCTGCTGTACGTGTTCTACATCGGTTGCGGAGTCGTCGTGATGTACAGCGTGATGATCATCCTTGCGTCGACGAGCATTTGGCTGGGACGGAATCAGAATCTGCACACGTTCTGGTTCTATATCACGAACTTCTACCGCTATCCAATGGAGATCTATCAAAAGTCAGGGATTGGAATGGCATTGTGGGGCACGTTTACTTTTGTGATTCCAATTCTTGTCGTGTCGAATGTCCCAGCTCGAATTTTGGCGCAGCCATTGGAACGAGGTTACTACAGCTGGCAGTCGCTATACGCAGTCTTTGCAGCAGCGGCTTCGCTGGTGGTGAGTCGCTGGGTCTTTAAGTTTGCTCTTTCCAGCTATCGAAGTGCCAGTTCGTAGGGAAAATCACCCTCCTTCCGGGAGGGTCGGAGCCTAAGTGACGGGGAGGGCGCGGATGTTAAAGTTTGGCATTGGAGAACGCAAGGAACTGCACCCTCCCCAGCCACTCGTTCCTCGTGTCTGCCCCTCTCAGAGGGAGGGTGGCAAATGGAAGGTCGGCAGAGGATTGAAACAATTTACAGGAAGGCGGAGTACGTAACTCTATGAACACAAATCTTGCGATCGAGACCAACGCACTCACCAAATTTTACGGAGACTTCCAAGCGGTCGACTCCGTCAACCTCACGGTAGAAAAAGGTTGCCTTTACGGATTCCTCGGGCCAAACGGCGCTGGAAAGTCGACGTCGATCAAGATGTTGACTGGAATTCTCAAACCGTCTTCGGGATCGGTGAGACTTCTCGGTGGCGACCCGTGGAATCAAACGGAAGCTTTGGAGATCAAGAAACAGATCGGAGTCGTGCCCGAAGATCTGGCACTGTTCGACAACCTGACCGCACGTGAATATCTGACATTCGTCGGTCAAATGCACTTGTTGGATAAAGCGACGATTTTGGAACGCGGTGAAGAATTACTGTCCTTACTGAAGCTTGAAGGCGTTGAGAAAAAGCTAACCGTCGAGTATTCACACGGCATGAAGAAGAAGCTTGCTCTCGCTGCGGCCCTACTGCCGAATCCAAAACTGCTGTTTTTAGACGAACCTTTCGAAGGCGTCGATGTAGTGACGGCGAAAGTCATCCGCGACTTGCTATTGAACTACGTTGCAAAAGGTTCCACCGTTTTTGTGACGTCCCACGTGATGGAAATCGTCGAGCGCATATGTACTCACGTCGGAATCATCGCCAACGGAAACCTCGTCGAACAGTGTTCGCTGGACGACCTAAACGCACGCAACAGCCTAGAAAATCGCTTCATCGAATTGGTCGGATCCAACACAGATGAAAAACCAAACCTCGATTGGCTCGACGGTGGTAATCTCCCCAGCGGTTCAGCCACGGAGACGTCTGAATGAATTGGAAGCAACTGACCGGCCTGATTGGACTGCGGTATCGATTGATAAAAAATCAAATCGTGAAAGGCGGCACTTTCAATACGGCCTTTCTAACGGTCGCGTTCATTTTACTGATCTTCATGTCAATGACTTCGTTTTTCGGCACGGTGATCGGCGGCGCATTTCTATTGGGCCAACTGGATTCCAATTGGATTATGTTGACGTGGAACGTGGCCACGCTAGTTTTCGTTGGAAGCTCTTTGTTTGAATTTGCAAATAGTGTTCAACAAAACGATGCGATTAAAATGGATCGCCTATTACACCTTCCTGTAACCTTCGGCGGAGCTTTTTCACTCAACTACCTGAGTTCTTTAGCCAGCCTCAACATGTTGATGTTGGCTCCATTGGTGATTGGCCTGGCCATTGCGATGCCGATTGCCAAAGGCTGGCACTGCGCAATTGCAATTCCATTGTCGATGTCGTTTTTGTTCATGGTGACAGCGTTGATGTATCTACTTCGCGGTTGGTTCGCGGAACTAGCAAAGAACAAAAGGACCAAGGGCTGGTTGATGATCGTCGTCCCGTTCGCTCTCGTTGGGCTAATCATGGCCATGGCCGAATTCGCCAAATCTAGCTCCATTCAAAGTGTGATCAGTGAATCTCCAATTGGTTTTTTAAGTTCAGGTATCGATGCTGCAAATCGAAGCGCGAACCTGTTGCCCGGAGTGATTGGGACAGCATGCATGACTGCGATTGGAGTTGCCAGTCTGTTCTTGGCCTACCGAAAATCTATGAAGCAATACACCGGAGCAGACGTTGCGACTCGATCCGATGGTCGCGAAGCTGTAGCAAACTCATGGGAGCAGAGCAGTCAATTCAACAAGCTTCCATGGACATCGGAAGCGGAATCTTCCGTTGCGTTGGCTGAACTCAAGTGTCTGCGACGAGCCCCGGAAGTTCTGGCTGCGGTCATCCCGCTTATCGCGGCGGTGATTTTGGGTGGCCCTTACCTGATTGGAATGGAAGGCTACAACGTCTCGCCACTCTTTAAGAATCAGTTGCAGATCAGCGTGATTTTTCTGACCCTGATTGGATTTCCCGCATTTCTGTTTAGCACTTACAGTTACGACCGCGACGGATTTCGTGCTTTCATGCTTTCGCCGCTTCCCCGTGAAACGATTCTGCATGGAAAGAACTTGGCCATTGCAATTCCAACTGTGATCTGTGGCTGGTTCAGCTTGTTGGTTCTGCAGATCTTTTTGCCAGTCGGAATTGTCTGGTTCCTTGCCGCAATCATCCAGGTTCCGGCCGCCTACCTACTGATGTGTTTTCTGGGGCACATCGTTTCGATTTACACACCCATTGGATTCAAGCGTGGTTCGATGCAGCCGGTTAATCTCAAACTGGTTCCAGCGATTGCGATTTATGTGGGCGTTCTCGCGGGGCCAGGCTTGGCGGTCATTCCAGCGATGTTCGCTCAGGAGCTTTCGAGGTTCACAGGCTACTACTTCGGCGCGTCATTTGCTTGGCTGTATGTAGTGCTGTCCGTAATCCAACTGTTAGTCACTTGGGTGATTTACCGCAGAAGCCTGCCGTTGATTGCATCATGGCTATGGAGCCGCGAACCGGAGATATTGCAAACGGTTGCCAATATTCCTGAGT
>CAZORS010000030.1:3636-8965 GCA_964582025.1 uncultured Pirellulaceae bacterium
TCGCGAACACCTACGACCGTTGGCTCCATTGGAATTGTAGGCTTCACACCAAGGACGTGATGTTGTGAATCGTCGTGATTGATGACACGCATTCCGGTGTAGATAACTCGATAGCCACCAGGCAACTCGAATGGATTGATGTTTCCGTTGGCTCCAGCAGTTGGTGAACCAATGATTTCAGCAAGTTTATAATTTGCCACGATTGCCATGCAGCTTTCTGCATAACTGATCGCTGATCCATTGGTGATGAAAACGAACTTCCCCTTGAAACGAGGTTCGCGCGGTGGCATCTCCCAACGGCCTCGCTTGTCGAAATCGGCCATGTCGACACGGTCAGGACGGACTTGCTTTGAAACCAGCCATTGTGCTGACTGCATATGCTCATCTGTCATGTGCTGGAAAAGGTACTGAGTCCCCCGAGGATAACCACGCATGTCGAAAACGATACCTTTCGCGTTGGCGAACTTCTCAATCATCGGATCGACGTCGCTCGGTTCGGCTCGACCAAGATCGACGTAGTAAATTGCTCCGCTGCCATCTTCTTCGCCTTCTTCAATTACGTCGACAACTTCGCGCTTTTTGGCGACGGGTGGCCGATCGGTTCCTGTTTCTAGTTCGGACTCCCATTCCTTGTCGCCACGCTTTAGCTTGACTGTCACGTTCTCGCGGCCATCGAAAACGACGCTCAACTGGGCAAGCGATCGATAGCGTTTCCATTGGGGCGAGCCAGAAATCAGGGCCTCCTCTTCAACAACGCAATCGATGCTCGGTTTGCCATCAATTTGAGTCACGATGTCGCCAACTTGAATCGATTCGTCATTGCTGGCAAGCACAACCAATTGGTCTTCAACCCAACCGAAGCTCAGCGGTAGAAACTTCATATTTTGATAACGTTTCGGATCCATCACCGTTCCGTGCCCGTCATGAAGTTGAGCCACAAGCCACTGCAAACTTTTGGTTGCGGTCTTTCGATCCTCAGCGCCAGCTGCCGTCTTCATGCTGGAAACCAAGACTCTTTCCCAGTCAGTTTCGACTTGGTCGAAATAGGGATAGAAGTGCTGAAACACGCTCCATGTGATTGCGATGTTCGCGGTTGCGATCACGTTGTGATCATTTTTTGAGAATTCTGCAACGCGTTTAATGAAGCTGTCAACTTGCTCATCATCACCTTTCACGTATCGAGCATCCGCTGGCATCGCCAGTGGCATGCGAACACGCAGGCCTGTTGAGACCTCCGCGTCAACGACCTCGCCGAGTTCAGGAACGACATCCAAAAAGCCAGCTGACGCGGCACTAGTTTTGGTCTGAACAGCGATCCGCATCGCCTGATCACCTTGAGCAACATCTTTGGTTTCCGAAACGTAGTCGTATCCTTTTGCCGTTCCGATCCAACCGTCTGGTGACGAATCACCGTCCTCAAAGTTAGCGTTTCTGATTTCAATTTCCGACCATTCGTCGCCATTCTTGACTTCCAACTTCGCATCGTCAATTAAGCCACTTCCCTTGCCCATCATCATGACGCCGAAAGTAATAAGCTCTGCATCGTCATCGACAGTACCTGAAAGTTCATACTCGGCCCATTCGTTGCTGGTGATCGGGCGATTTCCCATATTGTCAAAAAGGCCTGTCTCCTCCGATTCGCGATCCACTCGAAACCAGCCCTGCAGACGGCAAGGCTTCTGGCCAACCTTTGCCTGAAAACGAAAACGGATCTCCTTGCCTCGCAATCCGTTCGCATCCATCGCTTGGAGCACATTCGCAACCGAGGCAACCGAGGCAGGCTTGGTGACTGACCGATTCATGCGGGCACTGCGATACATGCTTTTCTTCCCGCCCAGCCCAACGCCAAAGTGCTGCCATGCAAGGACCTCATTAGCCGGAACCTGTTTCGTTTCCGGGAGCTCTTTCGGCTGCCCTTCGTAGAACTGCAGATCAACAACGACAGGCCCAAAGATTTTGCTGAGCACTTGTTGTGTCGATTCATCGTCTGGGGAATTCAGAATTTCGTTGGCTCCGAAGATGGCCATCTGATTCCAGTCGAGCAAACTGGCCTGATCACTGGGATGGAAAAACCTCGCATAGCCGTACGTTTTCGCGAAAGCGGTCAGTTTCTCCATTTGCAAATCTGACAAGTCATCCGTTGCGGCAGGCGATTGGTCCGGATTGAAAAACTGCACAAGGAAGATACTGAAAACAACGCATAGCTGCAGTGAAAGACGGCTCATAATCTATTTTCCATCGCGTTCTAATTGGACATCAGGATTCAATTTACGGAAGCAAACGCTCACCCGCAATCAACTCAATGTGAAAGCCAGCTCCTATCGGAGCCATGGTAAGTCCGGTTGTGCACAATATCCGGTCCAAGCCTGAGAAATTTGTTCAGGCTGTAGTGGGGCTGTTTGGATCTTTGAACTCTGCCAGCAAAACCGTCGAAACGAGGAGAGGAGCTGTGGAATTCCAGCAACGATGCTGGCGGACTACTCTTAAGACACCGCCAAAGACCAAAAATTGTTGCATCCAAACAGATTTCGACTCAAAATTAGTCGGATTTCAAGGTTGGCAAGTTATACTACTTGGGCAACTCTAGCATGAGCAAAACAACACGATCAACGCACAAGTCTCGCTAACGCCTCAGAGACGACACGGAGCCGAAAAAGAATGTCAAAACTGATTCCGATGGAACAAGCCGCAACCATGTTGGGCATGTCAGTAGATCAAATCAATGAGCTGCGGAGTAACCAAGAGATCTTCGGTTACAAAGACGGAGGGACGTGGAAGTTCAAGATGACTGAACTTGAACGAGTTGCAGACAACTTGGGTGTCAGCCTTGGCGGGCTTGGCGATGCTGCCGACGCCGTAGGCGGAGTGCTCGGTGGTGCGAAAGACAAAGCCAAAGACGTTGCGGACAGTTTCGACGATCTTGACTTCGGTGATTCAGAAGAGCTCCTGTTGGATGACGATTCGTCGGCTGATTCAATGGATATCGACATCGATGAAGACTCATCGGTTGAATTGATGCAGAGTGCAAAATCTTCGGACATCTTCAGCGACCTCGAAGAGGACGGCGTTACACTTGAGGACAGTGGACTGTTGCCATCTGGAACCTCAAAGGATCTCGACGACAAAGACGAACTAGTCATTAGCAACAGCGACGAAATTGACCTCGGAGAAAGCGGCAGCCTAAAACTCAAAGAGGAAAGCTCGATTAGTCTCAATGAGAGCGGCGTGCTGGATCTTGGCAATGCATCTGAAGTGCTCGACGATGATGACCAACTCTCGTTCGGCACCAGCGACATCAGTCTTGCCTCTGGTAGCAGCAAAAAATTGAAAGACGGCGACACTGGCTCTGATGTTCTCGATGGCGAAGCTGCTGCTTCGGGAAGTCCTTCGGATACCGGCAAGATGCTCGGCGAGGGCGGTGGCGACGATTTGCTTCTCGCAGAAGATGACCTTTTCGAAGACGATCTCGTACTTCAAGACAGTGCCTCTTTCGCAGACAGCTCAGACATGGGCAGCGATTTCGACGAAAGCGACTTGATTCTTGATGATAGCGATTCAAGTTCAGAGCTCGCATTGGAAGCAAACCAATCAGGTATTTCACTGTCTCCAAACGAGAGCGGAATTTCGCTCGGCGATGAACCCCTTGAGCTCGGTGGATCGGACATCGACGCGTTGGAGCTTCCAGAAGATGACATGATCGTTCTTGAGGACGCAGCCGATCCTGAAGCGGCCACGATGATGCAGGAAGATGATTTCAACCTGACGCCGCTCGAGCAATCGCTCGACGGAGACGATTCAAGTGGATCTTCATCTCAAGTCATCGCCCTCGAAGATTCTGAAATCTACGCTGACGAATCCGAAGCAACGATTCTCGGCGGAAGCGATGATGGCTTTGGTGCCCCCGCATTGGTTGATGACGGAATGGGAATGGCCGAAGCTGGATTTGCCGGCGGTGCTGCCGCTGGAGCAATGGTTCCAGGCATGGCGATGGACGGAACGATGGTCCAAACTGGACCGATGGGACCACCAGAAGCTGAGTATTCGTTGCTCAACATTCTTTCGCTTGCTGGAGCTGCAGCGATTCTGTTCCTCGGTGCTCTGCTGGCTTTCGACACATGCCGCAACCTTTGGGTTGGCGATGGTTCGGTTGTTTCCAGCGGGTTTCTTAACTTCGTGATCGATACTCTCGGCATGAAGAACTAGACTCATTCTGCGTTAAAAAAGCGACACAAGGCACAACTTCATGCGAAGCTACGCCTGCGCCGCTAGATTGCTACTTCGTTTGTAGAGTCTTAACTCCTTCTTCTGGTAACGCAGCCGATAACGCCAATGCAAGCGAAAATTAAAGCGGACGAAGGCTCCGGGACCGCAGCCAATGTCGTCACGGTGCGATTGAAACTTACTGCGACCACTTGGTCGTCCGCGATGTCGCCCCCCAGAGCGAAGTAACCATCAATTTCATCAGGTGACGTGAAGACGTCGCCTGATGAATTACTGATAAGTCCAAGAAATTCTGCAGTCCCTTGCGTGTAAATGACGGGGCCAGCGTCAAGAACGATGCTGAACGCAGTGCCCAGCGTAAAATCTGCGCTCACGAGTTCACCATTGAGTTCGTCAATGTTTGCCAGGTTACCAGTAGTGGGAATGGAGGCAGGCGGCGCCAGACCGCCGAACACCGTGTACCCACCAAGGACCGCATCTGTTCCTTGGAAAGTAGCCGTGAAATCGGAGAGGGCAGCAGTGCCGCCCATTTCGTCTTCCCAAGTTAGCTCAAAGCTACCCACAGCGCTGAGCTGGAGCTCCAAGTCATCAGCGTTTCCAAATGGAGACCCCGCCAATACTCGAACAGTTTGGTCGGCTCGAGCGTCTACGAGCAGTGAGCCGGCTTCTAGCTGGGCGTCGACGTTTGAGCCGGATACGGAAACGGATGCGATGGCAATCACCGCGGCGAGCAGTTTCCTTTTTAGTCTTTTTGTGTTAGATCGATTCAACTGGAACGAAGTCATTGGAGTTCTTTCATCAGAGTTATTGTCATGTCTCGAAAGCAATGGTCACCGAAATAAGAATCAGTCGTTCCGAGCGCCTACCTAGAGCAGGGGCGATTTGAATTTATCACTGTGACGAAGAAAATTGCGAGCTCGCCCAAATTTGCCTTTCAAGCAGTTTATCTGTTGTACGTGACCGTGAAGAGCTCTCAATGCGCCCCCACAAAATGGCTGTAAGCTTCCTACATGCTTCAGATTTCCAAATTCCAAGTCACAAAGTCCAATTCCGGTCGCCTAAACGTTTGGAACGAGAATCACTGTTTACTTTGGGGAAAATGAATTGC
>CAZORS010000030.1:9065-22706 GCA_964582025.1 uncultured Pirellulaceae bacterium
AGGCACTACATGGAGCGAATTCATGACAAAATGAGAGTCTCAAATCGAGTGCAGTTGGTACTTCGAATCATTCAGTTTCGCGACATACTAATCGCGAAAACTAAGCAATCTTTTTCGCCTGAGGACGCATCGAAATGATTGCACAAACAAGCAGGAAGGCCTGGACCGTGAATCCAGTCGCTGGCACCATGTGGATCACGAATGAAAAATAGGGCTGTTGGTCTGCATAAACTGTTTTGAATAGGACTGGCTCATAAAACAACGGCAATATGGATAGCGGCAGGATCAAGATCGTCATCACCATCGCAACGTAAATACCAATGCGACGACCATTAAGAGCCATCCAGCCAGCCCAACACATCAGACTCGATGACGCCAAGATAATCATCGCGTCCTGAAACATGATTTGAAAATACTGCTCCGCCGTCACAACCTTGAACAGGCAAAGGCTCGCAGTTGAAAAGTAAAACCAGAACAGCGTTAGAGTTTGACAGCCAAACGTAAAAGCGCCGGCCGTTTTAAGTCGATTCGGATGGGTGCACCAATAGATAGAACTCTTAATTAAGTTCGTGCTTTTGCCAACGACAGCTTTGCCCTGCAAACAATTTCGCAAGTCTTTCGCGAGTGCTTCGGCTGTTTCGTACCGAGCCTGAGGATTCTTTCGCAAGCAAGTCATGCAGATTTTCGCGAGGCTTCTTGGAACGTCTTTGCGAATGGTTCGCAGGCCGATCGGCGCGGTCGTTCGGATGTTGTCCAACACCTCGAAATAAGAATTGCCTGAAATCGGGAGCTCTTTGGTTAGCAATTCGAAAAGCATCACGCCTAGCGAATAGATGTCTGTGGCGATGGCATGTTCAGTGCGACCACCACCTTCCAGTTGTTCCGGCGCCATGTAAGACGGCGTTCCGACCAACAAACTGGATCTGGTGTCCGTCAATGTTGGATCTGAGAGTTTCGCCAGCCCAAAGTCAGTTACTTTGGGTTCGTAGTCGCCAAGAGACTCAGCATCCAATTCATCTGGAGATGAATTCACCAGCATAATGTTTGCAGGCTTCAAGTCGCGATGCGAAATCCCTTTGCTGTGCGCGTAGCCAACTGCCGTCACGATCTGAGCCATCAGGCGAACACTATCTTCCCAAGCAGCGGGCTTGCTGGAGTTTTCTAACCACTCCGCGAGGTTGGGGCCGTTACAAAACGCAGCCGCAATGTACGGCGTTGGCCCAGAGGTTTCTGTTTCCAAAACCTCAACGATTCCGGGATGTGAGAGTTTAGCCGCAAGCGAGGCCTCATCGGAAAACCGTTTTCTGCGATCAGTGTCGACAAGCACCTCTGGTCGCGGAATCTTCAGCGCGACCTTGGCTCCTGTTTCTCTTGCTTCAGCCAAATAGACAATACCAAACGCGCCGCGGCCTAAAACGTCAATGACTCGATAACCTGCGATCGAATGACCACCGCGGTCACCGGTCGGCAGTTCGTTACGCCAAAGACTATCCAGCCTTTGTTCCAGTGTGCTCAGTTCTGACTTTTGGCCGTCGCCGTCGTGCTCATCTTTCAAACTCATTGAGGCTGTTCCAAAACGCTTCGCAGTTGCTGAGCAGCACGCGACCATAGTTTTCTGGCACCGGCTTCGGAGATTTCAAGTTGCGACGCGATTTCAGAATAATCACATCCGTGTCGATGCCGAGCCTCAATCACATATCGCTGTCGATTGGGCAGTTTCGATACAGCTTGCCACAGCTGTCGATCAAACTCCCTGCGGCGGAGGTGCCAACTTGGTGTTTCCAGATGGGAATGGCAAGTTTGCGACGCGAGTTCGTCTCCCGACACTTCCCACTCAATGCATCTGGATCGCGTGTGTGTGTAACGTCTCGCTTCGTCCGTAAGGTTGTTGATAACGATCCGTTTCAGCCACAATCGGAACTCCGCTTTCGAAGTGCCTCGAAAGTCTTCGATTGAATCTTGAGCCTCCAACATGCTGCGCTGAATCACATCGGATGCGCCGAACTTGGATCGCACACGTGACCCGATCCTGCTTTCTGCAACCAACGTCAAATAGCTGTGAACGGATTCAAATATTTCGCCCAACGCAATGTCGCATCCGGAGCGAGCCCGATCAATCAGAGCATTCCACCTGTTGCGATTGTCTTCAGAAGCTAACTGCATAAGTCGATTCCCATCCCCACGTTCCAGCCGAGCAATCGCCATCGAAGATTGCGCTGACTCTTAATCACGTTACGTGAGTTCGAGTGTAAACAGCCCTCGGTACACCGTGCAAGAAGACAGCTCGATCTTTTGGCTTGGATGTGACAAAGAAGTTCACGCTTGCTGTTTTTGTTGGGACGTTTTGGCAACGTTATTTTTATGAAACAACAGAGCGGTCGGTGAATGCATCAACCATCTGAAATGGGTGCCGCGGTGCGCCAATCTCGTTTGAATCCATCAAACCCCTCCGCATCAACTATATGACAATCCGAGCAGTTCATCAGTTTGGCAAACTCTTCCTTTTCAGCGGTTGCCGCCACGTGGCATTTCGAACATTCGACGACGAGCTGATTCGGATGGGACTCAAAAAAATGTTCGTCGCCATAAAACCAACCTTGGAAAAATTCGCTCAACGTGGCGTCTTCCTCTATCTCAAGTTGATGACATTGATTGCAGTTTTCGAATTCCTCCAATTGCGAATGGCCATGCAACAGATTGAATGCTTTCACGTTAAACGCAACCGGGGTCAAAATAGAGTCAGGAGAATTCGAATCGACGGTCACCACATCCGAACCAGAAGTTTCCTCTTTGATCGGCGCGACAGAATAACCCATCCAAATGCCCGCCAGCATGGCAGCAGCTGCCGTCGCCAAAATTGCAGTCCACCCAAACCGGACGCCACTTGCGGCCGAAAGTTCTTTCAATTCTTGGGGCACAACAAGGTTGGAAATTGCAATGTCCAACTGGTCCGATGGGCCACGCAATTTCATTTGCTTCAATAACGATTCAACATCGGAAGATTGGATGCCGCGAGATTCGTTCAAGCTCATATCTGACCTCTCAATTGATTTTCCAGTTTTACCAACGCTCTTCGATATCGAGTCGCCATCGTCTTGGGGGAGGTTTCAGCCATTTCACCAGCTTGCTCAAACGTCAAGCCTGCAAACATTTTCAAAACGATCACTTCCCGCTCCGATTCAGCCAACTCATCGATCGCCGCCCGAAGTATTTCAGCTCGCTCTTCGGTCAACAGGGAATCCGCTGGCGAAGGAGCAGTGTCGGTTTGCCGAATACCCTCAAACAGACTTTCACTCAACCGTTTCCGATTGAGCTGTTTTCTTTGCAAATCGATGGCACAATTTCGCACGCACCGAAAAACGTAAGGAATCATCTTTCCTTGCTCCATTTCGCCTGCCAAGTTTGAGCTTGCATGCAAACGGGTAAACGCGTTTTGAATCGCATCCTCTGCCGTTTGCGGGCAACCAACAATCGAAAGCGCGTACGTGAACAAACCTTGTCGGTGTTCTCGATATAGGCTTTCCATCCACTGTTTCATGAATTCCATTCAGTCCGTGGCAATCAAGTGATGGCACTAAATATTAGACGTTTGTCAAATCCATCTTCCTTCAAAAAAGTTTGAAGAAATTTCTGCCAGCCACACGTTATTCAGACAGATGCGGTTCGACTGACGCGGATTGCGACATTATGTCTGATCCATCCAAATTGAATGCCCATAGGACTGAATCCAGTACCGCCTATAATCAAATTTGAAATATTCTCAGGCCTCAAAACATCGATTGATTGTGTTCGTCATCATCTCCATCAAAACGAAGTACTCAAGCATGACCGCACTTATTTGCGCGGTTGTCGTGATATTGCTTGTCGGCTGCAACGAGTCACCCCAGATCGTGACGCATCGCGTTCCCAAATCTCAATCGGGACTCGAAGGAATCCGAGAGCTGGATGCGTCACCTTCTTCCAAAATGTCCGCGCCGGTTGCCTCAACGATGCCGACGCCGGAAGGATGGACGCGACAGAAGTCAAATCCGATGTTCCCCAGCGATAAGTTTTCCAAAACCGTCGACAATAATGAAGTCATTCTAAGCATCATGTCTCTGCCGTCATCGAACGACTGGCAATCGAATGTTGTTCGTTGGCTGGGCCAAGTCGACATGACAAAGACACCCAGCGAGATTGACGAGCTAACGACGGAAGTGGAAGTCGATGGAAAGACATCGCAAAAAATTCGCCTGTTTAACGACAAAGACGACAGCACGGCGATCGTTGGTGCAATGGCAGTGAAAGGCAACCTTGCTTGGTTTGTCAAACTGACCGGCAACAAGGCCGCCGTCGAAGCGACCGAGAAAGAGTTCGACGACTACCTCAAGTCGTTTAAGTTTCCTTAAAACAAAGGTGGCATAGGCTTCCAGCCTGTGAGCTGCATGTCCACAGGCTAGAAGCCTCGTCACCCAAAACCCACGTAGAGCAATCATGGCTGCTAACACACTTCCAACTGGCTCTGACGCATCAAAAGCTCGTCGCGGAGAACTCACGGCGACTGACATCGCGTCTGCGATCATTTCCCCACTGGCGTCACTGAAATTGACCGTCTTCCTGTTGGTCACTGGAATTGCAGTCGTCTTCATCGCCACGTTGCAACAGGCTTCGGTCGACATGTGGACCGTGAAGAACATGCACTACGACAACTGGTTTGTGACAATTCCATTTCAATGGCTGTTGATTGAACGTTGGTTCCCCGAATACCAAAACGTCCAAGGAAGTTTCATTATCCCCAGCGGCAAACTGATCATCTACGCGTTGATCGTGAATCTGGTCGCGGCGCACCTGCTACGATTTCGCATCAAGGCGAAAGGCGTAAAGCTTTGGCTGGGCGTCGTCACTGCTGTCGTGGCCGCTATTGTCACTTGGGCAATGTCGTTCAACACCCTAGGAGCCAACGGATTTCAAAAAGCTCCACCTGTTAGTTACGCACAAATGTGGCTGATCATGCAAGTGATTTTGCTTGGTCTTTCGCTTGGCTGCGTCGCCGGAATCTTCCTGACCGAAAGCGGAAAGCGAATTGAAAAAGCGATCTTGTTCACGTTCGCGTTTCTCGCCGCGTCGGTATTGGGCATCACCATGTACCTTGGCAAAGACGCATTCATTGGTGATTCCGGAATGCGGATTCTGTGGCAGTTAGGACAGTCCACAATCGCCGCATGTGTTGCTTGGGGAGCTTGCATTTTATTGTTCCAACGCAAAGCCGGCATCGTGCTATTGCACTTCGGCGTCGTTGGTCTGATGGCGAACGAGTTGTACGTAACGTACACCAATCAGGAAACAAGAATCCAGTTCGTTGAAGGGCAGACCACTAGCACCGCAGTCGACATTCGAGCCACTGAGCTGGTTGTGATCGACCAATCGAATCCTGAATTTGACGAGATGGTCGCAATCCCAGAACAGCTTTTGAAGTCCGGCGAGGCGATCAACAATGACCAGCTTCCATTCACCGTTAAGTGCCTTGAATTCCTAGACAATTCAAGACTGGAACGAATCGCTGGTTCACCAAACGAAAACGCACGGGGCATTGGCAAACGCTGGGCAGCAGCCGGCTTGCCGCCGAACACTTCTGACGAAGTCGATTCGGCGTCGGCTCGGATCGAACTCACTTCGAAGTCGGGGGAATCTTTGGGCGAGTGGTTTGTTTCGCAAATCACTTGGGGGCAAGATTTTGCGGACACAATCATGGTCGACGACAAACCGTATCAAATCGGTTTGCGTTTTCGAACAGAGTACAAGCCTTACACGCTTAAGCTTAATGACGTGAAAGCAGAATACTATACTGGAACCGACCAACCAAAATGGTTCTCCTCAAAAGTCGAATTGACGGACCTAGAATCCGAGTCAACTTCTGAGCATGAAATCTGGATGAACAATCCTCTTCGCTACAACGGAGAGACTTTCTATCAAGCCAGTTACGACGCCAGCGGCGGCAAAGAAATGTCAGCGCTTCAAGTCGTCAAGAATCAAGGCTGGATGATTCCCTACATCTGCTGCATGTTCACCGTCGTGGGACTCGCCGGGCAGTTTGGCAGTTCCCTAATTGCACATCTCAAGAAAAGCCAAAGTCGTCCAGCAAAAGAACCCGCCGCGAAACTGATCGAACCGCAGACAATATCTGCTCGCTGGAAATCTCCTAGCTTTCTGATTCCCGCTGGCATTGCGGCCGTATTTGGATTCTATGCACTTTCGGGGCTTTCGAAATCGATGCGGCCGGTGGAGCACGAGTCCGGCATGAGGCTGGATCGATTCGGCGAAATCCCAATCACCAACAAAGGACGCATCCAACCGCTGGAATCGTTCGCTCGAAATACCGCCCGGCAATTTACTAAACGCGAATTCGTGTTCGACAAAAACATCGAAGAACAACCAGCGATTCGTTGGTTGGCTGACACGATGTTCAAGGCCGATGGCTACGACCAGTATCGCGTCTTTCGAATCGAAGACCTCGAAGTCCTCACGGCGTTAGACTTGCCGAAAGAAGCAGTTCCCGGCGAACCGAAAGACACTCGCTTTCGCTATTCGTTAAAGCAACTTAGGAATGCTCCTGCGAAACTGTTCGCCGCTTTGCCGCCTCAAGGAACTCCAGATTCAGCGTGGACTCAATACCAAACCAGAATGCGGACCATCCTTTCGAACATCCAACGATCCCTTACGTTGACCGTTGTCGTGTCGGACGATTCTGCCACCGCAGCAGATCGAATGGACATTCAACAGGGTCGCACTGTCGCAGCGGAACTTGCTGGAAAACCTTTTCCTACCAGTAGTGCTCCCAATCATTGGCCCCGATTTATCCCCAAAGGAAACGAGTGGGAACTGCTTTCAAAGGGGGCGAACAAACGTTGGCTAGTTGACGCGGCAAAAGAGCTTGAAGTGAATTCAGTGAGTTCACTCTATCCGAAGCTTCTTGAGAAAGACGAGGACGTCAAGAGTTATCGCACGTCTCAAACGATGGAAATGCTCGAACAGATTGATATCGAAAAAATGCTGTTCACGAAAGAACGTGTTGAGGCAGCTAAAAAAAGCGGCGCTAAAACCCGAGGCGAGATCATTGCTGCGATTATGGAAACGCCGGTCGGAGTCCGTTTTCGAAACATGGCGTTCGGCAGCACGGACCAACGCATGAACGAAATTCTTCAGGGAATCAACGACGACGAAAGTAAAATCGATACTGAATCTGAGTCGCTTGATATGCAGTTGGCTGGCTTGTTCAACGAAATGGGAATCGCCTATCGAGCAGAGGACGCGGAGAAGTTCAATTCATTGACCGACGAGTACCTGACGACAATTCGAGGAACTGAGGAAGTCAAAAGTTTTGTCGGCCGGATGAGTGTCGAGAAGATCTACAATGGCTGGTCGCCGTTCTACATGAGCATGGTGCTTTATCTGATCGGGTTTGTGGCCGTCGCATTTTCGTGGCTAATGAGCTTCGACCTGAAGCTGAGCAAAATCTTTGGCCGCACGGCAATCGCAATCATTTTGGTGGCGCTGCTGGTTCAGGCGATTGGTTTAGTGATGCGAGTTTACATTTCGGGCCGCCCTCCAATCACGAATCTCTATTCGTCAGCGCTTTTTGTTTCGGCAATTTTCGTTGCGGTCATGTTGCTGGTTGAAGCGATGACCAGACTAGGCGTGGGAACTGCGATGGGAGCCATCGGTGCGTACGGAGCGTTACTTTGGGCTTGGACCATGTCGATCGTCGATGGCGACACTTTCTCCGTATTGGTTGCCGTTCTCGATACGCAGTTCTGGCTTTCAACGCATGTTGTTTGCATTACGATCGGGTACGCCGTCACATTCGCGGCAGGCTTCATCGCGTTGGCTTACATTCTGGCAACGATGTTGACGCCAGCAATGAACAAAGACACACGGCGTTTGTTTTCGAACATCATCTACGGTGTAACGTGTTTTGCATTGTTCTTCAGCTTCTTCGGCACCGTGTTGGGCGGACTCTGGGGAGATGATTCGTGGGGCCGGTTCTGGGGCTGGGATCCGAAAGAAAACGGAGCCTTGATGATTGTCCTATGGAGCGCTTTACTGCTTCACGCTCGCTGGGGTGGGCTTGTCAAAGAACGTGGCATCGCCATTCTGGCTGTGCTGGGCAACATCGTTGTGCTGTGGAGTTGGAAAGGCGTCAACAGCATGGGCGTTGGCTTGCATGCCTATGCCGCGTCGGAAGACAACACCGTGTTTTGGATCTTGATGGTTGGAGCAGCTCACTTAGTCATCGCCGTCATTGCATTGGTGCCGACGAAGTTCTGGTTCAGCCACATCCGTCACGCGTAGCCGAAAATGTTTGCTAACTGCGACCAACCAGTTTCGCAATTCGCTGAAGAAGCTGTCGCAACAATTCAACCGGACGGGTCGGCGAACGTTCGTACGTTTCCTCGCGCTCCCAGAACTCCATGCGGGAGCTCGCGCCTTCAGATGAATCGTTTCTGCTTGACTTCTTTTTGACAAAACCCTGAAGTCGTTTCTCAAAGTCAGGTTTTCTGAGTTGAGCCTGAACGTCCTGAACCTGTTTTCTCGCTGCCAGATCGCGACGCTTTTTTAGACGACGAGTTCTTCGCTCTCGTTTCTCTTCACTCAAAATAGAGATCATCAAGAATCCGAAAACGAACAGGGGCACCAACACAAACGCCAGTGCAATCGCACGCCGCGGGCTGTACAGCGAAACCAGACCCAAAATGATTAAGCAACTGGCACATGCGACGACGCCAAAATGCGTTTGTTCGTTCTCCGGTGATTCCTTAGACACGGATCCGCCTGCAATAAGACATCTCGCTAAAACAAGCTTTAGCATAGCCGAAGCGACAGCAATTTGCATCGAACTGCAAGACTACGAACGCTTGCGTCCGATAAACTGATAGTAGGGCGTACGCAAAAGTGGCACATAAGGCATGCGAAATCGATCTTCGAGAACATGAACTTTTTCGAATCGGTCCAGTAAAAACGGCAAATGGTCCGGCGACGGGAACACATTATCCGTCGCAAACCAAGGCTGCCAAAGCGTCCGTGCCAGCCATTTTTGCTTCTTCAATTCAGCTGGCGGATACTTGCGACCGACATAAAAGTCGACCACGCCAATCAGTCCGCCCGGCTTGAGCATTCGAATCGCGTTTTCGATTGCTGCGAACCAGTCAGGAATCATCGTCAGTGAATATGAGAAAGTGACAACGTCTGCATGGCCTTCTGGCGGCTGCCATTTGGTGGCGTCGGCACAAATGGATTCTGCGTTGCTCCAGCCTTTTTGCTCAAAGCGATCGGTCGCGACTTTCAAAAGAGATTCCGAAAGATCGACGACGTAAACTTTTGAAAGCTTCTCGATACCGTCAGACAGGTTCTCAATGTTGGCACCTGTGCCACCGCCCATGTCGACCCAAACGCCGCCCTCAGGCTTTTCGATCTTCTGATAAAGCTCTTCGCGACCTCGCAGCAATCGCCGCCGAAAATCATCGTAGTTTTTTGCCTGCCCGCCGTAGAAGCTCTCCATCCGCTGAGCGTGACTGTCACCACGAACTGGCTTGACCAGCATGTGGTAGAGGATCTTCATGTCGGAAAAAAAAGGCATCGTGATACCGTAGCCGGATTGGCAACAATTCGGAAACTATCGAAAAAACTCACCGAAGTCTTGTGACTCCGGCTACGAAAAAGTGCAACCCGAACTAAGCGCCGAGTTCAGCGATGTAGAAACTTCCGTAGGTATGCACTCGATCTTTTTTATGCAGTTCCGACGAAAGATCAGGCTGATAGGTAAGCATCGGCGAGACATTCTGAATCTGGCCATCGCGCTTCACTTTCACCTGCTCGATGAAGTCCGTTCGCAATCCACCGCTTCGCCAAATCAAGCGAGCACCGGGAGCTGCCTTGTCAACGATGGCTTGCCATTCAGATTCCAGCAGCGGGAAAAACTGATCGCTGAGCCAATCCATGTGGTCCAGCAAAACAAATCGCGAAATCTGACCATCATGCTTCTCAAGGAATCCTTGCACAGAATCGGTGTAAGTCGAAACCCGCGCGATCGATTCGTTTTTCAGCTTCGCGAAGTTTTCTTCCTTCAAATATTCCGGACAGCATTCACGAGTGTACTGACCGTTGAGATAGACTCGCCAGAAGTAATTATCTCGCATCGGAAGTTCAGCAAACACGCTCTCAACACAGTCCTGAATAAACTTTACGAGACCACCCGGATACTGCGTTTCGATCTGACGTCGCTGCGCCTTGGGTACGCCGAGCATCGACATCGTCGTGTCGCGATTCATGGCGAACTTCATCAAGCTCGACCAGAACTTGTCTTTGAGATGTTCCTCGTAGATATCACGCTGCTCTTCGACAGACTTGGCATCCAAAATTGCATTAATATGAGGCCGAACACGAATGACCTTATCCGTGTAGGCTTTAATCATTTTGGCAAACGCACCCGACGTTCCTCGAAAGTAGAATGTCTTTTTTGGGTTGTCGAACCACTTGATTTTCTTGTCCCAGAAATCCTGAGACCACTCCGGCAATTCGGCTCGAAGCTTGTCCGTATAGATGGCTTTGACGCCCGGCAAACGTCCGTCGCCGAACATCTTGAAGAAGTCGTCATATTCCAAATTCTTGATGGCTGATTTCTTCAAATCCAGCAACGCATTCTGCCGCGGATTCATATCCACAGCATGCACATGAGCCGGTCCAGCAAGTGAATAATCCAACGCATTGCAGCCCGCGGAAGTGATCACCATGACCTCGTCTTGGGGACCAAATTCGAGCGCAACTCGGTCTAGCCGTGGGTCTTCCCAGCAGGTGTTGTAAACCAGATTATTCCCGTGAACCGTTTGGAAAACTCGTCGGCTCACCCAGTCAAAAATCGCCATCATTGCTCGCAGTTCGGACTCTTCGAATAAGATCGCAATTGTAGCAATCATTGCTAATCTTGCTATGACGCAAATCGCAGGTCCGTTTGTACGGTCCATGCGGGCTGTGGCGCATCGGTGACACTAAATTCGCGCTGATTTTCAATTTTGGACGACAAATGAACCCATCGCAATCTACGGGGTGTACGTTTCCCGGCAGCAAATAGCTGCGTCCGAATCAACACTAAGAGGTAGTTACATGTTTAAGTTCGTTTTCTCAGCAGTAGTTTGTGCAGCAATGTGTCTTCCAGTTGCTACTTTGGCTCAGGATTGCGGTTGCGGCTGCGAGCCAGCTCCAGCACCATGTGTTAAAACTCGCAAGCGTCTGAAGCTTGTCGATGTTCAGCAGCAAGTTTGCAAAGTCAAGCGCGTTTGCACAACTGACGAATGCGGTTGCCAAAGAAGCAAGCTCGTTCGCTACAAAGAGTGCGTTACTCGTAAGAAGTTGACATTGGTCGACACACCAGTCGATCCATGTCGCAAAGGCCTGTTGGCTCGTCTTGGCAGCCGAATGAAAAGTGCCGGTTGCTGCGAAGCACCTGCTCCATGCGGTTGCGAAGCACCAGCACCATGTGGATGCGAAGCACCTGCTCCTGCTCCATGCGGTTGCGATGCTGCTCCAGCAATGGCAGCTCCAGTGATGGAATACTCAGCACCAATGGCTGTGCCGACTCCAGCTGCAGCACCTTGCTGCGGTGGATAATTTCACCAATTGAGACGAAGCAAAAATCAAGGCACGAGTCAGTTACGACTCGTGCCTTTTTTCGTTTCGTTTAACGAGTAGCCGGAGGCGTCGGCGTTTTCGTACCCTGTCGCCTTCCGGCTAATCTTTAAACGACTCATCGCCAACAACAACACAGGGAATCAACTTGGCGTCGGAACTACGCTCGCCAAGCCAAACAACACCCGACTTCCAGCGACCGTCTTTTGAGCGTACCAAAGGAATGGACTCCAGTTGCTGCCGTTGTTTCGCAAATTGCGTGGAAGTTAAGATCTGAAACTTGGCGGTGACTCCATTTGCAATCCGCTTTTCCAAAGCCAGCGCAATGTGCCCCATCGTCATCCGCGGATTCAATTCCACAAAAGGACGAAGCTTCAAGCTTGAATTCTGTTCGCGATAGACGAACGCATCAATTCCGAAATGGCCCTCGAAGCCAACCGATTGCAATTCCGGCAATACATTCGACTCAAGCCAATTTGCCGTTTCTCGTAATCGTTGATAACGGTCGGCCAACAGAAACTTTCTTACCTCGGTATCACAATCTGCAAAAGGATTGCCGAGGATTGTCCCTTCATAGCGACCACCCTTTGAAACGAGGGGTCTTGTCCAGCCTTGGAAGTTTGCAGCACCATCGGGTGCAACGTGCCATAAAAATGAAAGGTCGACGACTCTTTTAAGCCACGGTTCAACGACGGCATCAATCTCGTTGTCGAAATTCTTCGCAGGCACTTCACCAACGACATCGATTCGATGCATGCCACGACCGGACGCACTCAATTCCGGCTTATAAACCGCGACATCGAAGCCGCGTTCTCTAATCGTCAAAAGAGCGCTCGACAACGAGCAATGCTTGCCGACCGAAACACCAACGCATTCTGGCCCGCCCATCCACGTTGGCATCTCGACATCGGAATCAAACCACCGACGCAGCGCCGCGGTCCCCCAAGACTTACGAAACAACCGTTCCCTTGATTCGGTCCAAGGACTTGGAAGATGTCGAATGCATTCTTGAATTGACTCTACCGCCGCATGATTCTTCGGCGTCCACACCCAAGGTTCAAATCGATTAAGTTTGCGATGTTGCAATGATTCCAATTCATCGAACAAACAAAAATCTGGCAGCTCGATCCCGGAATCAATCCAGTGCTTCCGCAAAGACTGCGAAGGCAGCTCGCGAACGAGGATCACATCGTCCAGCTTGGACATCGCCACGGTCACGAATTCGAGGTCTTCGCCAAGCTGCCTGAGCTTTGGATTCTGATCACCAGCCAACTCCGCCTCGGCAGCCGGAGCAAACCAACGAACGACCGCGGATCGATCTTTCGACTGCCCGAAGACTTCGATCGCATCGATAAATTCGTCATCCAATCCTGCTCGGCGACGCCCGTCTCGATTGAACGGAGCTCGGGGTCCGGCACGACCTCGACCAGGCGTCATTGGAAATTGGAGCGATGACTGCCAAGCGTTCCAATCGCTTTTGTCCGGATCTTTCCATTTCCGAAACCAATCCAAACCATGCTGAACGTGTCCAATTTCGTCTTCGTATATTTTCCGCAGCAGACTTGCGGTTTCCGTATCGCCGATGCGGTCAAACACTTTCGAAAAGTGCAAACTGAAATCGAGGTTGGCTTGCTCAAACGTGAGGCTCAACTGCGAAACGAAGTCCATCGGTGATTCCATCGGCTCAACGATTCGCCAAAACTGTCCGCTGACAGGATATGCTCCGAACTCGACGCCGCATTCTTCCATTCGCTTAAGGTACATCCGCGTGTGGAGTTGCTCTTCTTGCAACGTCACCAGCACGCCTTGGCGAAACGCTCTCGGGGCGTTGGGAAACTTCAATAGCACCAATGCCATCAGTTCTGTTGCCAACAATTCGTGATTGGCCAGAAAGTGCAGCAGTTGCCCTCTCGATTCTTCATTCTCCAGCTGATCATCGCGTGGCGGCTGAGCGGTTTGGCCACGTCCGTGCTGCATCAGCAA
>CAZORS010000030.1:22806-31773 GCA_964582025.1 uncultured Pirellulaceae bacterium
GCTGATCATCGCGTGGCGGCTGAGCGGTTTGGCCACGTCCGTGCTGCATCAGCAAATGCGCCGGCCTGCCGGGCGTTCGCAATGACTGTGACGACGGCAGCTTCGCAGATGAAGTTCGGTCGAAGCTGAGTTTCCCGGGCGAAGCCAGTTTTTCCTCAAGCGAATTTGAGAATACGATTTGCTCTGCAAATTCTGTGATATTCATGACTGCTCAACCACGCAACCATGGCTTAATCGACTATTACTTTGTTCGGATTGAAAGTTCGGGCTCCGCCTATGAGCCGTTCGGGCCCTAGCCCCGGTTTTTGCGACGCAACCGTGGCCAGTGCCAAAACGGCTCAACCTAGAACCAAATTGGAACAGAGTGCTAGTAACCATCATTGTTTGCCGCGGCGACTTCGATCGGAGGAAGTTCCAATCGCTTGCGAGCTTCATCCATCATCCCGGCCGTTCGGGTAGCTCCACAACGAGTCACACCAATCTTGCGTACCGCCAAAAGTGCGTCCAGATCACGAACACCACCGGCGGCTTTAACCTGAACATGGTCGCCGGACTTCTCTCGCATTAGCTTCAGGTCCTCATGCGTCGCTCCGCCAGTGCCGTAGCCGGTCGATGTTTTGACCCAGTCAGCGTTTAGCTCAGTACAGATTTCACAGAGGCGAGTTTTCTGCTCGTCATTGAGATAACAGTTCTCAAAAATGACCTTCACTTTTTGTCCCGCAGCGTGAGCTACTTCGATGACAGCCCCAATGTCGTCTCGGACATAATCCCAATCTCCGCTAAGAACTTTTGAGATATTGGCAACCATGTCGAGCTCTTCGCAGCCGTCAGCAATTGCTTGCTCCGCTTCGGCACGCTTGATCGCTGTCGTGTTTCCACCGTGCGGGAATCCAATCGTAGTCGAAGCTTTTACATCACTGCCGGCAAGCATCTCCGAACACTTTTTCAGATGGTAGGGAAGAATGCAGACGCTGCCGACATCGTAGGCGATCGCAAGTTGAATCCCAGCTTCCAAATCGGAGACGGTCAACGTCGGATTCAAGAGCGAGTGATCGATCATTTTGGCAACGTCGAGGTAACTGTAATCCATGATTTATCCTAAAACGCTTTCCGCCTTGAGGATGCGGCTATCAACGGGGAATGAAGTTTCGAAGAAAGGTATGGCATTGTTTTAACGCAAGTTCGCGGTCTTCAACAGAACTCTCGTACATCCGGTCTTCTACTTCCACACAAACCGGTCCCTGAAAGCCCGCCTCCCCCAATGCCGCCACGAACTGTCCCCAATCAATTTCGCCGAGTCCCGGCAATTTTGGCACGTGATACTCGTTGGGATAACCAAGAATTCCGACATCATTCAGTCGATCACGATCAATTCGCACGTCCTTAGCATGAACGTGAAAGATGCGATTGCCGAACTCTTTCAGCGGAGCAATCCAGTCCATCTGCAACCAAACCATGTGCGACGGATCGTAATTCAAACCAAAATGTGCGCTCGGGATCGCTTCGAACATTCGCCGCCAGATGGCAGGACTAACCGCTAGGTTCTTGCCGCCGGGCCATTCGTCTCGCGTAAACGACATCGGACAGTTTTCAATTCCAATTCGCACATCATGCTTCTCTGCGTGGTCAATCAACGGAGACCAGCGATCAAGAAATGGTTGCCAGTTCTCGTCGACGGATTTCACTGGATCTCGCCCGATAAACGAGTTGACTTGCCGCACGTCAAGTCGGGCCGCCATTTCGATAATTTTCGCAAGGTGTTCGGCCGCCACATTTCCTTCGTCCGCGTTTGGCGAAAGAGGATTCGGATAGTAGCCAAGTCCGCTAATTTCGACGTCATATTTTTGGCTCAGTTCATGAACCTGTGCCACGCTGGCATCGTCACACTTCGTCACGTCGAGATGGGTCACACCGGCGTATCGACGCTCCGCTTTTCCGACAGGCCAACACATCAACTCAACGCAGTCGTAACCGTACCGCGCAGCAATTGAGAAGATTTCCTCCAGTGATGCGTCGGGCAGAACGGCACTTACAAATCCAAGTTTCATCATGGCGGTCGTTTCCAATTTCGATCAAAAGAACGTGCTCACGTGTCTGGGACAGAGCCGTCTATTCGACTTTCGCATTCTTCATATTGAAAATCGCCCACGTCGTTCCATCGGGGCCCTCGTACTCTTTCAGGTAGAGCGTGCCACGAATTTTGAATGGACGAACGAGGTAATCGGTCTTGGTCCCTTTTTTCAATCTTACCATCACACAGTCGTAGATGGCGGCTTGGGGACCAAAACAACATTCCTTGTTGTCGCGAACGAAAACGAAACCTTTGAGTCCGGATGCCTTGAAAGATGGCTTCATGTAACCGCCAAGGGTAACCTCTTTCCCATCGAGCGCTTTTACTTCTTCGGAAAGCAACGATCGCTCGAAAGCCTGACCGATTTCGATGTCAAACTTGAGGTCATCGAAAGTCAGGTCCATCGAGTCGCTGGCGGTATCGATTGGCATCAATCGCTCGCGCTGCGGTTCGATCCATTCTTCGGGCATCTCGCCGCGTTTGAGTCGAGCTGGTTTTTGTTCTGGTTGCGGTGCAACGTGTTGAACCGTTTCCGTGAGCTCCATCGTTTCGTTGTTGTCGGCAGAGGCCGCTTTGACTGGTTCGCTTTCACACCCCGAAAATAATGAGTTACTCACCAGAATCAGAGCTGCGGTGAAAATTTGCGTCAGGGAGACTAGTCTGCTGTCGCCACTTCGTGGCTTCCCTGTTCGCTGAGGCATCACATCTACGGGCTTACGCCCGCAGCTATTTGCTGTCGCCAGTGCGTGGTTGGAGTTTAACGGCGCGACAGCGTGGCTCGGATTGAGACTACCGCACGTAGTCTGCTTCGATTTCATAGTACACTCGCGGGATATCATCTTCATGAGAACGTTGGGCGCGGGTATTGAGTTTGAATTTTCCGCCGATACGTCGTAGGCCGTAACCATAGTTTACTGTATCGTCGCAATTGATTTTTACGGCAACAACATCCGTCGCGGCTGGATCGCCGCCAAAGCAACAATCACCAAAGTCGCCGACCATGATGAAGGACTTAAGATTGTACTTCTTGCCGCTTGGCGGGCGAACATAGCCTTTGATGAAAATCTTTTCTCCATCAAGTTCTTCAGCCCGTTTGGGATACTCCGTCGCGTCGATTCCACGGCTCGATGGTTTGAGTTCAGCAAACGAAATCCGTCGATAGCCGTCTGGGACCTCTGTGGCATAAATGAAGCTGTGCATCGCACCACTGGCGATCAAGCAAACGAGACTCAAAAGCAAACCGACCCTGGCAGCACCTTTGCCCACAAGCTCGTCCGGATAAGCGCGAATCGCTTTGTATGCTAACAGGCCGAAAGTGATGCCCAAAATCGGCAACAACATGAACGCTTGAGCAAGAAAAGCTGACAAGCCAAGGACGCCAAAAATCACCGAAGCGACAGCCGACTTACAAACAGATTGATAGGCAGCTTCTTCGGTGAACGCAGATTTAACAGGCTCTGCCTCGAGCGAGCTTTCTTTGATCATTGTGTTAGACATTTGCAATCAATTCGTGGCGGGATGCGAAATACAACTCTAGCATCGGATTTTAACCGATTCTAGAAAATCAAACGCTCAAACCAGCCGCTAAGCACCGACCACAGGAGAACAAACAGGACGACCGACACACCCATTGGGATGAAAATGATCTGCCACGTCAAATTCGGAGCGATCGCAACGACAGGTGCCGCAGCAATCGGGGGCGAATTTGAAGGAGCCACCTGAGCCATTGAACGGGAATTCTGGCTTGAAGCACTTTTGTTGGATACGAACGTTTGTTCGATCGGGTTCGCCGCGTCCGAATTTTCCATCGAATCGACAGCAGGCTGTTCGACTTTCTTGACTACATGCCGCTCAACCACAGGATCTTCGACCAGCGAAACGAACTCAGTGGTGTCCTCAAATGGGGCGAGGCTTGAATCGGGATCGGGAGAATATCCAACATCGACTTCGGCCTCTTCCTCGTCACTGGATTCTTGTCCGTCATCCTCGTCAATTTCGTCCTCATCAAAGTCCATTCCACTGAGGAACTTCGCACGGGCAATCGACGCGGCATCCAGCTCTTTCAATTCCGCCAGATGTGTCTTGGCCTCAGGCAACGGGCAAGCCATCAAGTAAGAAGCAATCGGAACACGAATCCAGTTGTCGTCCTCTCCACTGGTTTTGAAAATCGAAACTAGCTTCTCCATCACAGTCCAGTCTTCCCATCGAGCCAAATCGGGAATCACAAGATCTCTTGCTTCATCATTATCGAGAACCGTTCGCGCTGCCGCGATGATTCGATCTTTTGGAATTAGGTCTGTTTCTTCAGCGTGAAAGCGCAGCGCTTGCATCGCCAACATCGTGTAGGTGAATTCGCAATCCTTGTTTTCGAAGAACTCTTTTTGAATCAGATCCATGCCCGATTCACCCTTAAGATTCAAGTAACAAGCGATCAACGCCTCGAGGCCACGCATTTTCTTGCGACTACCGGAGACCAACAACTCTTCGAGCATTTTGGCGTCTTCCTCTTCGCCGCAAACTCCAAGCATCGTGAAATACAAACGACGTCGATTTGGAGATGTCTTATCGTTTTGAATCAATGAAATGATTCGCTTGCGATCCATCCGATCTTTGAGCTCAATCAGGTCCTCATAGGGAGCCTTGGCGAATTCATCGTAGGCATCAAACGCGAGAAGAGATTCTTCGTCTTCGAAGTATTCCTGAAAAAACGCAAGTCGATCAGCACCTTTTTCGGGAAGCTTGTCGAGCTTGCCAAGATACTCGAGCACGCGGTCAGTGGCCTTCATCGGTGTCGTCCAGTTGATATCTGGAGGATTGACACCCATCACAAAGAATTTCTGTCCGACCGGATATCGACCGACCAGCAGAGCACGAAATTTCATGCCTTCCTTGACCAGCTCTTTTCCACGAAAGACTTTGACGATCTCAAACTTCGCTCGTGGAAGTTCATCATCGTCCTCATCAGGCTCAGGAATCTCCAGCAACTTCGCGGAAATGACGACATCCTTGGCCGACATTTGATCGGTGAAGGTCAGGCCGACACTGGCACAAAACGGACAGACTGAAACATTTGCAAAGCACACTTCGCTGAGCCCCACGGCGCAGACCATCGCCCCAAACAACAAAGTTGTTTTCAGAAGAAGGTTCCGTAGTCGTGCAGCAAGTTTCATAGCCATTCCATTGTGAGAGCCAGAATTATAGCGTAACAATTAAAAACCCCAGCCCCAAATTGGCAACTCTTTTTGTGAGCTTGCAGGAAATTTGTTCTGAAATCGTCGTGTATCCGACAAATGCCCGGCCAGCAGTTGGCCGCAGCTTTTGATAGCTGCTCATCGAAAACAAATCGCCTACTTACCCAAAGCCTGCGAGACATCTGTTCGATAAGCCGAAATGGCCGGATAAATACCTACCAGAATTGCCAGCAAAATAAGGCCGGGAATCAGCAGCAACTCGGGTGAAACCTGCATCGCCGAAAGCCAACCAGGAAGCGTCTCAGCACCGGGCAAAAACGCAACTGGAATACTCGGCGCGAGATCAAAGAAACCTAGCTGAATCCCAGTTTGTTGCTCAACTGCCGGCGCCATCGCAACATTTAAACCGTGCCCGGCAACCCAGCCGATCACGCCCGCCGCCAACGCCAACAAAATGGACTCCGAAAGCATGATCATCAAAACTTTGGAGCGACTCGCACCAAGCGCTCGCATCACCGCGATCTCATGTTTCCGCTGACTCATCGAGTTATAGATTCCAACCAGAATGCTGATCGATGACACGATGCAAATCAAAGAAGTTAACCCAAGCAGAATTTTTTGAATCGGATCAACGAACGAGGCGAACAACTTCGTAACAACCTCTACCGGATTCACGGCCATCGCTGCATCCTGAGCACTTTCAGGCGAAAACGGCGTCCAATCAAGTGACGACTTTAGATCACCCTTGTTGATTAGCGGCGGCAGAAACTGTCCGACCGAATCGATTCCGTCATCGCCAACTTCGCCACGAATCAACAAAGAGGTGACCTCCCGTTTTTCGATCGGCAATCGGGCAGGTCCGGGTGTAACATAAGAATCATCGATCAGAGTATCGTCTTCGAAAACGTAGCCCTCTTCTTCCAGCTCACGTCGCTCACGCTGCCGTTTAGTCGCCGCTCGCATCGAGTCGTCTTTAATTGACTTCGTGTGGCCCTCCATCAAGAAGAAGCCTTCCATGTTCAAGAACAGACACTTGTCGCTGGGCGAACCCGATGGCTCCATGATTCCAACAATGTGGAAGTCCGTTTCGTGGAGGTGCGAACCTGAACTGTTTGGATCACCGTGAGTCGGCTGAATCGTGTCGCCGATTTTCAGCCCGCTTCTTGCAGCAACTGCTGAACCTATCACTGCTTCGTAAAATCCGTGTTCTTCGTTGTACTCATCGAAGGCTCGACCTTCCGCGAATCCGAATCGGCGTTCGGTTTCGATGTCGAGGACCAGTTCCGTAAAGTAAGTCGGCTTCGTCCCAACGCATCGGAAATTCGATTGCGTCTCTTCGTCGACCCAAAAGTCACCAAGGTTAATCGGCACGACGGTGTGGACCCAACTATCGAACATGCCGCGATCGTGAAACTTCATCCTCTTCATTTGCTCGACTTCGGAAACCGCAGCGGCAAGCTCGTGACCGAGCCCGGAAATTGACCCCATCGGACCGGCAACCAGCCCAGCGAGCTGCAATACGTCCTGCTCGTGCTGCTGCGACACCATGGCCAATGAATGTCGCATTTCACGCTGCCGTTTTTCTTTGTCCGCAAAAGCGAGGTAGTACTCGTACGGCACGTTTTCCACCGGCGGAGCGAGAAAAAAGACGCTACTCATCGTGAGCTGAACTTCGCCACCACGGGCTCCACACAGAATGTTGTAGCCGAACGTTCGACTGTTCTTGAAGGACTTTGAAACGATGCCGTGAATTGAAATCACGGACACGACCATCATGATGCCAAGTGCCATCGAAAGGATCGTCAAAAGTGATCCGATGCCGCGATGCTGAATACTTCGCCAAGCGATTTTAAAAACGTTCACGCGTTTCCTCCATCGACGGCAACACTTCGCAAATCAGCGACGACTCGATTGAGCTCATCCAAACGCACGACACGATCAAACTGATCCGCGACTTCCATCGCGTGAGTCACCATCAACATGGCAATATTTTCTTCTCGGCAAGTATCTTTAATCAGTTGAACGACTTGCTGTTGATTCTGCGGATCTACGTTGGCCGTTGGCTCGTCGGCCAACAGCAGAGCAGGGCGGTTGGCGACGGCTCGGGCGACAGCGACACGCTGTTTTTCACCGACAGACATTTGATGCGGTTTGTTGTTGAGCCGATGTCCGAGGCCGACTTTCTTCAGTAAGTCTTTGGCTCGAGCCGGTGTTGAACGTTTGGCACCAAAGCTGATACCCAGCAACACGTTTTCCATCGCAGAAAACCCGTCCAACAAATTAAACGTCTGGAACACATAGCCGATTTTGTCCGCGCGGATTCGGTCACGAGTCGATTCGCTATATCGAGTCAGCTCAGTTCCATCGACGAAGACTTTACCGCTATCGGGCTTCGTGATGCCTGAAATAGTATGCAGCAGAGTCGTCTTGCCGCACCCGGAAGGGCCGATCAGAACGACTTGTTCACCAGATTCGATTTCGAAAGAGGGAACATCGAGAATCGGCACGCGTTTGCCGTCCGGCTGTACGAAGCTCTTTTTGATGTTTTCGAGTTTGAGCATAGCTTCGGGGCGAGGATATCTTCTTGGAGCGTGGCATCTTTTTTACCAGATTCGCATTCTACGACCAGCACACGAAACAGTTCAGGCCTTCTTCACAAACTCTGACTTTAGCCCCATCGCTCCAACCCCATCTATCTTGCAATCGATATCGTGATCGCCATCGACCAATCGAATGTTCTTCACTTTTGTACCACCCTTAATTACCAGAGACGAGCCTTTCAACTTCAAATCTTTGATCACAACGACCGTGTCACCCGACTGAAGAACATTTCCATTGGCGTCGCGCACAACGTCGTCGTCTTCGGCAGTTGCCGCCGGATTCCATTCGTGGTTGCAATCCGGACACACGACCATGATGCCGTCTTGCCAAGTGTATTCGCATTCGCATTTGGGGCAGTTTGGGAGCTCGGCCATATTTTGGTCTCAATGTATTTGGATAGCGTTTGCCTAAAAACTTTGCCAGTTTTCAATCGCCGGCATCAACGTCTCATGGCCGCTGCTGTCCTTGAGAGCGACAACGATGTCGGCTGAGATTGAGATGCGTGGATCCGTTGTCATGTTCGGCGAAGTTGAGTGCAGCGTCTTCGATGGAAAGATCAGAACCTCCCCCTCTTCTGGCTCAACATACATTCGATTCAAAGTCCGATCTCCGGGACGCATGATGTCGAGTTCCGCTTTCGAAAGCGTAAACAATCCCGCCGCAAACTCATTGGGATGTTCGGCGACGCTGAAATAAATGCCGCCGCCGTCGGCTGGCTTCTGCAGATAGTATGCAAAACTCAAATGAGATTGGTGATGAGCGTGCTCAAAAATCCGTTGGCCTTCGCGGCTGACCGTTGCCCACGAACGCTGGAAATAAAACGAGAGCAAATCGTTGTTGAGGCCGAGCTCGTGTGTGTAGCTGCGGACTGCAGCACCGATCGACTCGAACAAGGTCGCGAATTCAGGTTCGCGAAACAGGAACTCAAATCCACCCGTGTCGCCCAACCAGGCAGATTCCTGATCGGGCTGCGGGCGTTCCATCTCGAACACGCGCTCGCAAAGTTGATTCCGATATTCCGAATCGATGTCGAGTTGCTTTCGAAAGACCGAAAGCGAGAATAGATCGATGAAGGAATCGGCCATGAAGGTTCTTTTGCTAAAA
>CAZORS010000030.1:31873-36023 GCA_964582025.1 uncultured Pirellulaceae bacterium
CGAAAGCGAGAATAGATCGATGAAGGAATCGGCCATGAAGGTTCTTTTGCTAAAAGCTCGGGCAAGGTGCCCAAGCTACAAACGGATTTAGCTGCCAACCTTGGCAGGCTTACCCATTTCGATTTCGTAACCGGCGCGATAAGGCCGAGTAAGCATGGCGTTCGCTTGATCGTCGCCTGTGATCGTTTCGGTCTTCGCATCCCATTCGAGCTTGCGGCCCAAACGAGCGCAGATACCGGCCAAGTGACAGATGTTCAACATTCGCATGTGCGAGTGAACGTCAGAGATCGGCTCCTGCTTCTCGTTGACGCAATGCAAGAAGTTCGCCCAGTGAGCTTTTCGTTCGTTCTCGACAGGCGTGAATCCTTTGTAAACGGACTGGATCGCACCTTCGGGCAAAGGATTGCTCTCGAGATCTTCGACGGGCTTACCTTTGAGTGCTCCACGGCTGACGAAGATTCGCCCTTTGTCACCTTCGATCAAAATGCCGTTACTAGTGTCGTGACGAATGACGACTTCGACATCTCCGGGAAACTTAACGCTAAAGTTGAACTCCGTGGCCGTGTTGTAACGATCTGTCTGAACCGGCAAACCATCCTTGAACTCGACAGGATGCTTTGACGTTCCTTCGATCGAAAGCGGCTGGGGATTCTGACCGTTTAGCTCGAGCGCCCAAATCGCAATGTCGACATGGTGTGCACCCCAATCGGTGAGCTTGCCGCCGGAGTACTCATACCACCAACGGAATTCGTAGTGGCAGTTACTGTTGGGACGCCCTTTTTTGCGGGCCAACGACCGATAGTCGACTTTTGGTGCAGGACCAAGCCAACGATCCCAATCCAGCTCTTGTGGAACATCAGCTACAGGCAACTCCGGCGAAGAAGGGGCTCCACCGATCGCACACTGAACCCTTTTGATTTTACCGAGCCGACCTTCTTTAACCAAAGCCATCGCTTTGACGAATCGGTTGAAAGTACTTCGCTGTTGCGTTCCGACCTGAACCACACGTCCCGTTTCTTCTTGAACTTTGCGGATAAGTTTTCCTTCGTCGATGGTCAGCGTCAGAGGCTTTTCGCAATAGACATCTTTACCTGCGTACATGGCTTCGATCAGCGGCTTGGTGTGCCAATGGTCAGGCGTTGCGACATGGATGACATTGATATCGTCTCGTTCGAGGATCTTGCGATAGTCGGTGTAGACGTCGGACTTGCCTTTGCCCAAGCCAGCTTTCATTTTTTCAGCTCGCCCGGAATCCGCGTCGGCAATCGCAACGAGGTTGAGCCATTTCTTGGCAGCGTTGATGTTGCCCCCGCCCATGCCGCCAGCACCAATCAAGCCAATGTTGACTTTGTCGTTCGCGGAGCCAGTATCGAACGCCAGCGATGGCGCTGATGAAAAGTGATACGGCAGGAAAAGACCTGCTCCGGCGGCAGATGCTGTCTTTAGAAACCTACGCCGCGAAATGATGTTTTTCTGTGACATGATTCAGCGCTTCCTGATAGGTGGATATGGTTTAAGCAAAAGGCTATCGCCTGTTGCCGGCTTTCATTTGACGGTCGATTTGTCGGCGAGCTTCCTGCGTCTTCAAGTTTTGGCGCTTGTCGTGAGTCTTCTTTCCTCTCGCGACCGCCACCATAATCTTAACAATTCCGCGTGCCGTAAAGTACGCCCTGAGCGGAATAATTGTCAAACCGCCAGCCGTAGCTTTCTCGCCCAAACGCTCGAGTTCTCTCTTATTGACCAATAGCTTCCGCATGCGTTTCGGATCGTGATTCCAAAGGTTCGCTTGGCGATACTCAGAAATGTCGGCATTCACCAACCAGAGCTCGCCACGATGAAATCGGACATAAGCCTCGCCGAGAGAAAGTTTTCCGTTTCGAAGGCTTTTGACTTCGCTGCCGTGCAGCACCAATCCGCATTCAAGCTTTTCAAGCAGCTCGTAGTTGTGCCGAGCCTTGCGGTTCTCGGCGATTGTCTTTCCGGAGGGCGGATCTTTGCCCTTCTTCTTTTTGGCAGGCTTGCCGGCAGAAGTCGGTTTGGGTTGTGATTTTTTCTTTTTGGACATGCAATGAAGTTTTGGCGAACGTGACGCCAAAATGGGTTTCCAAGGTGGCTGGTCGCAACATCATATCCCAAATGAGATTGCTCACGAGAGGACTTTCGCTGGAAAAAAAACGGTCTCAGGCGTACAATTCAAATTGGTTATTTGACAAATCGTAAAAGAACATTCCATGTCTCAACTTCCAATCTTAAATCCCGGCAGCGAATCCGACAAAAGTGGCGGCTGCGGTTCCGGAGGAGCCTGCGGCGGAGCCAGTTTCCCGGCAGCGCTGACTTCAGGAGACGAAATGAGCTCCACGGGTCGATTGCCAAAATGGCTCAAGCGCCAGATCCCCAAAGGAAATCACGTCAACCACACCGCGAATTTGCTGGACGAATTGAAACTGGTTACTGTTTGTGACAGCGCAAAGTGCCCCAATCGCATGGAGTGCTACTCGCAACAAACGGCGACGTTCATGATTCTTGGCGACGTCTGCACGCGACCTTGCGGTTTTTGCGCCGTGAAACGCGGCAAGCCCGAAGTGCTTGAAATTGACGAACCGGAACGTCTCGCCGAGGCCGCGCTTCGTTTGGGGCTAAAGCATGTTGTGATCACATCGGTGACCCGTGACGATCTTCCCGATGGTGGAGCAGAGCACTTTTACCAATGCATTAAAGCCGTTCGTGAAAAATGCGATGCATCGGTAGAGGTTCTGACTCCGGACTTTCTCAACAATCCAGATGCCTTGATGCGAGTCGTCGAAGCCAAGCCAGAAGTCTTCAACCACAACACCGAAACCGTGCCACGACTCTATCGCCGTGTCCGCGGTCCGAAGTCGGACTACAAATGGACGCTCGAAATGTTACGGCTAATCAAGAACGCTGACCCAAACATCAAAACCAAGAGCGGACTGATGTTGGGGCTTGGTGAAACGCACGAAGAACTCTTCGATGTCCTCGCTGATTTACGGAGCGCTGGCTGCGATTTCCTAACGTTGGGCCAGTATTTGCAGCCGTCGACTGATCGCTATTTACCTGTCGTTCGCTACGTTCCACCCGAAGAATTCAATGCTTTGGGAGCCGCGGCGAAGCGATTGGGATTCAAGAAAGTCGCCAGCGGTCCCTTCGTGAGAAGTAGTTACCACGCCCGCGACATGGCTGAAACTGAGTAGCCTACGGCAATGGACAACGACCAACAAATAGAGATCGAACTCAATGGCGAACACTACGCGATCGAAGCAAATAGCTCGATCGAACAACTATTGATCGCGATGGGTAAAGGAATCGAAAACGCTGAAAATAGCTCGCCCCGGCGCTTCGGGGCGGTGGCAGTTGAGCTGAACGCGGAGATCGTTTCCCACGACCAATTTAGCCAAACGCAGTTGAACGGCGGCGACAAAGTCGAAGTTGTGACGCTTGTCGGTGGCGGCTAACCAAACCGAAGAAGACTCATGTCTATTGATACTCCAATTGAATCGAATTCGAATTCTGAATCAGCTGACGCGACAATCCCAAAAGTTGCTCCGCTTCAAATCGGAACGCACACGCTTAATAGCCGACTCATTCTTGGTTCGGGAAAGTACGATTCATTTGAGACAATGCGAGATTCGATTGATGCATCGGGGTGTGACTGTGTGACGTTGGCTGTGCGTCGAGAAAAGCTGAACGACAGTTCGGCGCGGAATATTCTAGACTTCCTAGATCACGATCGATTGACGTTGCTTCCCAATACGGCCGGATGCTACGACGCAGTCACTGCAGTTCGATGCGCTCGGATGGGTCGCGCAATCCTAGAAGGACTAGACAATCCCGGGCAAAATTGGGTCAAGCTTGAGGTTCTGGGAAACAGTCGAACCTTGCTGCCAGATCCGTTTGAGCTTCTTAAGGCGACGGAGATGCTAGTGAAGGACGGCTTCGAAGTGTTGTGCTACTCCAACGACGATCCAGTTGTGGCTCGACGCTTAAAGGATGCTGGAGCCGCTAGCGTGATGCCTGCCGGAAGCCCAATTGGATCCGGACTGGGGATCTCGAACATGAACAACCAGAGCATTATTATCGGGGAATTGAAGCGGGGCGATCCCGACTACCCCGTGATTCTTGATGCTGGTGT
>CAZORS010000031.1:0-1988 GCA_964582025.1 uncultured Pirellulaceae bacterium
CGATGCACAAACATCACGACGTCCGCATCCTGCTCGATCGCGCCCGATTCGCGAAGGTGACTCAATTTCGGACGATGGTCGCCAGAACTTTCTGTTTGACGATTCAATTGGGAAAGGCAAAGAATCGGAACCTTCAACTCACGAGCCAATCCTTTCAAACGTCGAGCCATCTTGGCGACTTGTTCCTGTCTTGGATCCGACGAATTGTCGGGCTGAAGCAGTTGCAGATAGTCAATCACGATCAGCGACAGAGCTCCTTCACGACGAAGAATCCGTCTCGCCGCACCAGCGACCTCTGAAACGTTTCGCGTCGGAGAATCATCAACGAAGAATGGAACCGTGGAAAGTTCTCCCGCAGTTTTCACCAATCGTTTTCGATCATCTACGGCCAACGTTCCGTTACGCATGCGGTGACCGTTGACTCGAGCAACCGAACAGAGCATCCGCTCGATCAATTCGATCGCTGCCATCTCAAGGCTAATGAACAGAACTGGCTTGCGAGATTTGATGACGATATTCTCTGCGATGTTCATCGCAAACGCCGTCTTACCCATCGACGGACGAGCCGCGAGAATCAAAAGCTCCGACGCGTGCAAGCCACCCATCATCTTGTCGAGGTCTTTAAAGTGTGTTTCAACGGTGCCCTCCATCGCTTCTCCGCGAACTTTGGCCTCTAGGCGATCCATCGCAGTTTCGAGGACTTCATTGATCGACGTCAGGTTGTTCGACTGTCGACTTTCTCGAATCGAGAACACTTTTTGCTCGGCTTCGTTGAGTAATTCATTCGGATCGACTTCCGGCATGAAAGCATCGTTAAGCAATTCCGAACAGGTCGAAATCAGGTTGCGAGCCGTGGCTTTGTTGCGCACAATTTGGGCGTAGTACTTAACGTGAGCCGCGTGCGGGACTGATGTAAAAATCTCAGCCAGTTTCGCGGCTCCACCAACGACTTCATCATCGCCAGCCGCGGCAAGTCGTTCGCGGAGCAACAGTAAGTCGATCTTTTCGCCTTTGCCATGCAGGTCCATCATGTGGCGAAAAATGATCGCGTGAGCTTCGTCGTAGAAATCTTCCGCGCGGAGAATCGCGACGATGTCGTCACAAGCGTCCGGCGTCAGCATCAGGCTTCCCAGAACGCCAGCCTCGGCGTCGAGATTGAACGGCGGTTGCCGATCCATCGCGGTGAGCTTCTTCTTTTTTTTTCGGCCGTTGTTGCCAAAAGGTTGCTGATCCGTCATGAGTGGCTCTGAGACTGTGAATAAAGGTCGGCACACGAAATCGAAGTGAGCCGTTTGGGCGCTAGCCCCGGTTATTGGCAATTCAATCGCGGCTAGCGCCGAAACGGCTCAACAATTCATAGTTTCGCCGCGAGACTGGAAACGGTGGCTACGTTTTTATTCGGTGAAGCCAGTCGTGGCAATGATCGATTTCAAAAAGGATGTTGCCACTGTTGAAAACGGGTCGAGAACAGGTTCAGCACTAGGATACAGCCGCAGATTTAATGCATCTAGTACGCGAAATTTCAAAACTCAGGAGTAAGCCCCACTGGCGCGGTCGCGTCGGAGTATTAAGTTATTGTTTTAGCCACCCAATATGTTTGGAAATAAAAATGCCCATCCGAAAAGTACTGGACGTTGGTCAGTGCAATTTTGATCACACGAGAATCAGTCACTTTCTGAAAACCAATTTCGACGTCGAAATATCCCAGGCTCATTCGTTCGACGAAGCGATCGCACTTGCGGGAGAATCGTCTTGGGACTTGGTGTTGATCAACCGACTGCTGGATGCGGATCAATCTTCCGGAATGGAGATTTTAAAATCGCTGAAGTCTAATGAAGCAACAGCTTCCATGCCTGTAATGCTGGTTTCGAATTTCAAGGACGCTCAAAAGTCAGCCGTGGATGCCGGCGCTGAAGCTGGATTTGGCAAAGCGAATCTTGATGCCGAGACAACGTTGGAATCGCTCGGCAAGTTCTTGAACTAAGCTC
>CAZORS010000031.1:2088-35141 GCA_964582025.1 uncultured Pirellulaceae bacterium
TCGGCAAGTTCTTGAACTAAGCTCAGCTCTTCACCGTTTTGAAAATACAAGCCCGTCGGCGTAGCAATCTTCATCCGCTGATGAATCAACCTCGCAACGTAGACCAGCTCACTTTCGTCGCGACCGGTCATCATCGTAAAGCTCTGCCCACCTTTGCCTTTCACCTCAACACAATACAGCGTGTCATCGCCGATTTTTGTACCCGAGTCCTTAACATCAACTTTCGTGATGTCCTGCGAGTCAATGAAAAACGTCTTGTTCGAGAGAAATCCTTCTCGTTGAATTTCGAGATTCCGTTCGGTTGCCACAATGTGAAACTCACGAGTCCACAGCATCCGCGCGCAGAGAAACAGTCCGCTACTGAAAATCGTGCCGACAATTGCTATCGGGATGAACATGGGATCAAAACCGAAAATGAATCCACACCCAATCGCGATTGGTGTCGGCAAGATCATGAAAAGCAACAAGGAAATCCTAAGGCCTTTTCCGCCAAGAAAATCATGCGGAGGCACACTGATCGCTGTTGCCTCTGATTCGTGACGAACCAGTATGTCGGTCTTCTCAGGTTCTTCAATCGCCGCATCTGGATCAAAAGCTAAAACTGCGAATCGAGCGTCTGCAGTCTCGATCCCCAACGAACGGCGAAGTTGCTGAGCCAGCCATTGGATTTCTTGATTTTCCAAATGGCCGAACATGCCGACGGATTTCTGATCCGTTGGTTTGATCTGCAAATTCATCACCGGGACTTCGTTGACTTCCATATTGGCGTGCCCCATCGAGATTGATTCAAGTTCGTCAGCTTCGAACTCCGTCCATTTCGTCCCGAAAATTGTCTTGCGTTCGATGAAGAGCAAACCATCTTTCACACCGATCATCGCGCTTTGTCGAGCCATGTAATATGCGCCAACCAGCATTCCAATTCCGACAGCCCAAAACAATGAAATGAACGCGCCGATCGCAAAAAAATCACCGACCCCGTTAACGCCGCCCCCATTGCCACCGTTCACCATTCCACCAATCGCCAGCATCGTGAAGACCAACATGAATCCGTTCCAGAGCACAGAAAACGAAAACAGGCCATGGGAACCGCTCACCAAACTTCGTTCTGGAATTTGATAGACGGTCGAATCGCCTTCTTCGATGACTTGAAGCGTACTGTTTTCTGGCAATTCGTATTCGGCCTGATCGATATCTTCTTCGCTCAAGTGCTGCACGCTGACGATCGCATTACTCTTTCGGTCTTCGGTCCCCAATGAATCCCGAACGATCAACACCGGATCCGCACTGCTTCGATTCAACTCTTCAGCGATCGTAGATGCAACGAACTCAAGTGTTTCACGCTGATAGCCTAGAGCGATGAGTTTCCCGATCCGTTTTTCGGTTTTTATCAAAAACCAATCCGAGGCATTGACGCCAAACAGTGAATTAAAAAGGTTAGTGGTTGCACGACCAGATTGCTCTCCTTGGCCATCATTCGGAATGGAAACAGGAGCAATAAACAGGTTTTCGATGTTGCTTCGCGGAATCTTTGTTTTGTGGCCGAACCAACCAAATCGTTCTCGACTCACAATCCGTTCGGACTCAACATGCACGCTGCATCTGGTTCTATCTCGAATCAAAGCAATTCCTAACGCCATCAATTTTGCGGCTGCAAAAAGTCCTCCCAGACCAAGACAACCGAAGGCTATGAATAGGGCACCAAACATTTCGCCCTGTTGCATGATCCCGACCCCCCAAACAATCGGGGTTGCAATCCAGCCAACCATAAACAGAGCGATACACGTTCCCAATCCGATCGCAATCCAGCCAGCTTTACCTGCGCCGCCGAGTTCACGACACGGCAGGTGAATCGCGATCCCGTCTCCCGTTGGTTCGACATCAATCTTCGACTCAGACATAAGACAGCCTCAATACCGCTCGATTAAGGAATGTGGCACGGTGGTCTCCACCGTGGAGACGCGATAAACGGTGGAGACCACCGTTCCACGTTTCGCGCTCAATCAGATTTCCCAGTCCTAATTGAACGGCATTGCGATTAACCTGGCCGATGCGGTTGAAAGACGGTTGTCTTCGGATCAGTCGACGCTTTCAACAATTGGCCCGCCTCCTCGTAGAGCCATTGTTGAGACCGGGCACGCTTTTTCTTCTTCACTTCGACTTCCGTATAACTACCATCCGACTTGAGCTCCGTCGCGGACTCGCTGTCATTGAAATAGCAACTCAGTATTTTCAACAGCCGGTTCTTGCAGTCACGATCCTCAATGGGAACCAGCAATTCGACGCGGCGATCAAGGTTTCTGCCCATCAAATCGGCGCTGGAGATGAACATCTTCTCATCGCCGCCATGATAGAAGTAGAAAATTCGCGAATGTTCCAAAAAGCGATCGACGACACTAACGACACGAATGTTTTCGCTCTGCCCTTTTCGCTTCGGCATCAAGCAGCAAATTCCGCGCACATTAAGCAACACTTTAACGCCCGCTTGCGACGCTTCGTAGAGTCCATCAATCATCTCCCGATCGACCAACGAATTCAGCTTGATACGAATCTCGCCCTTGTTGTCTTGGCGTGCGTTTTCAGTTTCAAGCTGAATGTACTCCATGATCGTTTCGCGCAGATTGATCGGAGCGGCTGCTATTTTGCCCATCGTCTGCGGCACTGAAAGTCCCGTGATTGCGTTGAACAAATGAATCGCATCACTCCCGAGTTGTTCGTCACAAGTGAACAAGCTGACGTCGCCGTAAAGCCGAGCTGTTGATTCGTTGTAGTTTCCGGTCCCGAAATGCATGTAGCGCTTGATGCCGGCAGCTTCCTTACGAACGACAAGGCACATTTTCGCATGAGTTTTGAGACCTCTGACGCCGTAGATCACATCGACGCCCGCCGCTTCGAGGCGTTTTGCCCATTCGATATTTCGGGCTTCGTCGAAACGCGCTTTCAACTCAACGATGCAAGTTACGTTTTTCCCATTGGCCGCTGCGAGTTCAAGCGCTTCGGCGATTCCGCTATCACGGGCGGTGCGATACAACGTCTGCTTAATCGCCATCACACGATCGTCTTCGGCAGCCGCACGAATAAAATTGACGACCGGTTCATAACTCTGATAGGGATGATGCAGTAATCGATCGCGCTGTGTGATCGCAGCGAAGATATCAGCACCCCTCGCAAAATCAGGAACGTCATGCGGTGGCCAAGGCTCGTCTTTCAAATGTAGGAAACCTTGCAGACCCGAAATGGCAAACAGATCGACCAAACCAAGCGGACCATCGAGACGATAGATATCCTCTTCGTCGACGTTCAACATTCTTTGCAAAAATTGGCACGTTAGATCACTGGCCTGATCACTAATCTCCAGTCGCACGCAATCACTGGTCTTCCGCGCTTCGATGACTGCTTCCATCCCTTGAAGAAGGTCCGCTCGCGCATCGTCATCTTCGTCATCCAGTTCAACATCGCCATTGCGAGTGATTCGAAACGGAGTCCAATCGAGGACTTGCTGTCCCGGAAACAGTTCATTCAAAAAGACACCGACAATATCCTCTAACAACATGAAGCTGTACTGTTCGCTCGTCGGCACCGCCCAAACTCGAGGCAGATTTCGCGGCAACGGAACGATGACGAATCGATGATCCTTTTCTGATTCTTGTCCATCGTCTTCTGAAATCGGCTGCGGAACTAGTCGCTTCGAATCGTCGTTTTTGATTCGAACGCAAACGTGCAATCTCAAACCATTCAAAAATGCTGGCGAGCTACGATCTTCGATCCCGATCGGCGCTACGCTGGTCACAATTTCGCTCTCGAAATGACTGAGCAAAAAATCACGCTGAATGTCAGAGAGATCTTTCTCGGTCAGCCGACGAATGCCACGGTCCGCCAACAGCGGCAGCAACTCATTGAAGCAATCGATTTGCTGTTCCTGCATCGCACGAACACGCTTGCGAATCAATTCGATTTGTTGTCCCGCGTCGAGCCCGGAAACGTCGGTAAATTCGGCTTTGGATCGCAGGACTTTCGTCAAACCGCCAAAGCGAACCATGATGAATTCATCGAGATTCGAAGCCGTAATCGCCAGAAACTTAACGCGTTCCAATAGTGGGACCGATTCTAGAAACGCACGATTGAGCACTCGCTGATTGAATTCCAACCAGCTGGTTTCGCGAGGTAGATAGTGATAATTTTTCTTTTTCATTCAACCGGTGTGCTGGTCAGGATAACGGGCTTCCCAAAGATACTTTCAAACAGTTCGCTCGCGCGGCGAAGTTCCATTCGCTCAAGCGT
Organism: uncultured Pirellulaceae bacterium; assembly: GCA_964582025.1. Taxonomy (GTDB): domain Bacteria; phylum Planctomycetota; class Planctomycetia; order Pirellulales; family Pirellulaceae; genus Mariniblastus. The sequence goes on from CAZORS010000031.1 coordinate 6,367, forward strand.
CAGATCCGACATATCTTCGGTGACGATTTGAATTTCATGGACCAAAATCTTACATTTGAGTGAGCTGATTTTCTGGCTGTGCGAAACGTCCAATGCGATGGCCAAACGTAAAATGGAAGCCATCTTAGAAACCGCGACTCGCAATTCACGGCTTAGTGATGAATAGCCAAGATGTCGTGAACTTGGTGCGGCTCGGCGATGATAGCGAGCAACCAATGCGACAAGGACTTTGTCTTCACTTCCGATGCCAAAAAATTCTGAATTGTTGATGATGTACATCGAGTGTTTGTGACTGGCTTTAGCACTGATGAACGATCCGACTTGATGCAAGATCGCGGCAACTTGCAGCAAACCGCGAAACCGCCCTGACATTTCATGCAACGGCTGCAATTGATCGAACAACTCACAAGCCAATTTGGCGACATGTGTCGCATGAACCTCATTGAAGTGATACTTATTCCCCAGTTGCGTCGCGGCGCGAAGAATCTGTTTGCCGATCGACTCGCTCCACATCCTGCCCTTGGCCATCTCAGAGATCATTCCATCGCGTAAGTTCACGTTGGCGACGGCGATCTTTTCCATCTGGAAAGCGCGAGCAAAAGTTGCGACAGTCAACAGCCCTGGCCCCAGCAGTTCCGCGTCGGGCAAGCTCATGTGATATCGAGTCACCAAATTTTCGGGACTGCTGCTAAGCACTTCAGCGAGAAACTTTTCAAGTGATTTCAGCTTGATGTCAACCAACTCGTTCCCGAGTGGAGTTTGCTTAATCTCTTGTGCCGCAAAACGAACGTCACCGCCCATTGCAATCAACTGATCCGGCTTATGCGAAACTGAGTCTCGTAACAGTTCAATCGTGTCACGAATCTGTCGCTCCATCATGCCACGGGCTTGTTCCAGCGGCGCATCGTAGCGTTTCAATCGCTGCCTCATCCTCAATGCACCAAGGCGAAACGCCCGAGCAAAGGCGACGTTGCCATTTGAGAGCCAAAGCGTTTCCGTGGTTCCGCCGCCGACTTCCATTGCCAACACTTCTCCTTTGAAATGCTTGGGCTCAGAACCGAAATACGGTTGGAGTCCACGATACGTGATGCGATGAAGTTCTGCTTCGTCGAATGATCCGACTTCGAATCCGGTGGCAACATAGATACGATCAAGAAACGCCATTCGATTTGAGGCTTCGTTGACACCGCTGGTCGCGATCACACGAATGTTTTCCAAGTCGACAATTTCGTACTCATCCAGCTTAGCGCGATAAATTGACAGAACGTGAACGCAGTTCTCAATCGTTCCTTTGGCGATCACTCCGGTGCTAAACGAATCCTTGCCGATGCTCAACGCTTGGGAGAAAGATTCGAGATTGCGAATTGTTCCGTCGCCACGAATTTCTGCGATCTGCATCCGTAGTGAAGACGCACCAATGTCGATAACCGCAACCATCTTCGGTTCTGGAGTGCGTTCGACGTTCGCATATTGAAGGTCCCGATTCATCAGCTCGATGCTTCCACTGCTTGTTTCGCGAGAGCCGCGGCGCCCATCACGCCTGCGTCGTCACCCAATTTCGCTTCCTTGATTTCATAGACATCCTTGAGCGATCCAAGGATTCGGCTCTTCGCTGCTTTTTCGATTCGCGGCAACATGACTTTGCCCATCGCTTCGATAAGTCCGCCGCCAAAAACGATTACGTCCGGAGCCATCAAGTGCACCATCGTGACGACGGACAAAGCAAGATAATCGCAAGCGTCGTTGACGATTTGAATGACTGCTTCATCACCTTTTTCGACGCTGTTTTTGAGAGCTCCGCTGCGGATATCGGAAACGTCCGTGCCGGCGTCGCTTCGAAGATGTGGCGCTTCGCCGCGGTAAGCTGCCAATGCTGCAGCACCGGCGATCGAGAGTCGCGATGCAAGTGCTTCAAGTGAACCCGCGTTGCCGGCTCCGTCGCGTGGACCGCCTTGCATGATTGGAATATGACCAATCTCCATGCACGTGCTGTTGGCGCCACGAATGAGTTTGCCTTCGTAAACGCAACCGCCGCCGATTCCAGTGCCGGGAAAGATCCCCGCAACGCAGCGTTTACCCTTCCCTGCCCCAAACATATATTCGCCAAAGACTCCAGCATCGACATCGTTGGCGACCGCAACCGGAAAGCCGAACTCGTTTTCAATCGATTTGCCGACCGCTGCGTTTTCCCAACCAAGGTTGGGCGCGATTCGAATGGTCTTCTTTTCGATATCCAACGGGCCCGGACAGCCGATGCCAAGACCTTTGACATTCTTGGCATCGATTCCCGAATCATCGATCGCTTCTTTGATGACTGAATTGATTCGTTTCAGGCCAGCATCTTTGCCTTCGTGGCCTTTGGTTTTTTTGCGAGCTTTTCCAAGCTGTTTGAAGTCGCCGTCGTAGACGACAGCCAGCATTTTTGTTCCGCCGAGGTCAAAGCCTATCCAGCAGTCGTTCTTTTGGTCGCTCATGCGTTTCAATTCCTAGGTGTGGTTGGTAGCTGAATATTATCGTAGATCGACCCACCGTTGCACAGAAGGTTAGTATTTCCCAGTGATGATTTCCGATCATGCGATTTTGGGCCAATGCTCAACCAATTGCCTTGTGATATGATTTGAATTTGAAACTTCACCTCACCGTTCACTGCCCATGTCATTAAGCAAAATTCTTCCACCCGAAGAATATGTCGAACAAGCCTACCTGTTCAAAGCGCTTATGGAGCGGATGTCAGCAGACGAGCCCGTGCAGGATTTGCTGGGATATCTTCGAGAAGAAGTGCTCGCCACGACGAAGCTTCCGATGGCGATCGACTTCCTGCTGGCAGAAGTTAAACAGCTCGGCACGATGGCGACTGCGATGAAGCGAATCGCTCACTACTTTACGCCGTTTCAATCGTTCCTGATCGCAACCGCTGAAGACGATCACGCTCAACTGGAAATGAGGACGGCACTGCATCTGCTGTATCACGACGCGAAGCTTCGCAGCGAGTCCGCGGATCGAGTGACGATGTTCTTCCATCAATTCGAAACGCTTTGCCGTCACACGTTGGACTATGACTATGGCTTGCAAGCGATCGCGGTTGATCCGGTTTACGACGGGTCGTGGCAGAAGTGGATTCTCGACATTCGCCACAAGCTCGGCATGGTCGACTTGGCGGACCTAGTCTACATCCACAGCGAACATTATTTGAATCGCAAACACGCTGATGATGAAGCGCCCGATCCTGTTTTGTTCGGCGAGAAAGAAGGTCGGATCGCGCTGGCGAATCGGACGAAGGAAACTCACTATCTGTTCCTCGCGCTTCAGCGGCAGCTCGGATATCCTCCGGTGCCGAAACGCAAACAGCACAATCCACTGGATGAACTGATTCCGAAACTCAAGCGGATGGTGGAGCGACTGGAAGTTCGCGTTAAGTTGCTTGAGGATGAGCAACGAAATCAGGGAATTGATTTGAGTCGTTTTTACAAAAAAAACGAAAAGCCTAACCAGATGTAGGGGCGTGGTTTCGTATCGAGATCACGCCAATACAACCCGGAAGCGTTAGAGCGCAAGCGAGTGGTTCTGGAGTGCGGGAAAAACCACTCGCTCGCGCTTCGGGCTCGTATTTGTGCAACTTCAAAACTTGCGCTTCGGGCTTGTATCAAGAGGGTGATGAAGGCATTAGCGCTTCGTTGTGCTGCCTTTGCTGGTCGCCATGGAACGCATCTTGGCCGCTCCGTTCTGCAAACGGGACTCCGCGATTTGGACCCACTGAGCCGGTGTCTTCCCTTGCTCGTATCCCATTTTGGCATGAACATTTCCAGCCGCATCCAAAATCAAAACCGTCGGATAAGAGGAAATGTTGTAACGCGACTTTAGCATCTCATTCTGCTGTTTGATCGCCGCAGACTGCGAACCCTTGCGAGGATAGTCGAGCTCCAACAAAACAACGTTGTCATTCGCCCACGTTTTGAATTCGGGAGTCGAAAAGACGTCTTGCTTCAACTTCACGCACCAGTGACACCAATCGCTTCCCGTGAAATCGGCGAGAATTAGTTTGTCGTTCATCTGTGCTTCAGAGACAGCGGTCGCGAATGTATCGTGCCAAACGGGATCGGCGATGTTCTGCTGGTAGCCCGTTTGCTGAATGACAGACTCCGCTTGACCGTCGAGCACGTTTTGCTGTGCTGATGCCATTTGCTCCGACGGAGGAGCAAGAAAATCGCTGGCCACATTTCGTGCGTTGTCGCGAGCACACCCGGTCACGAGAAGAACGGCAAGCAAAATTGGAATCACTGCGATTGAAATCGAGTCGAAATTTGCGAGTTTATTTCTCATTGTGCTTTCTGCGTTGAATGTCGGCGGCGGATAGTAAATGAATTCGGAAATTGCGATAAGCTCAATTGTCCAGCTCGCCGATCCTTTCGTTAGCCAATTAACGCCGGCATATCGGTAAATTCAGGACCTCTTGAACAGACTTTCGCCTTGCTTTCTTAAAGCTCCTGAGTTGCCTGGTTTGTGGCGATTGAAAAAATGCGGGCATCGCGTTAGAGTTTTGATTCGAAACCAATACCAAATAGGCAGCCAACCTTGAAAGCTTCTCTCGTTGACCAATCAATGTATGACTTGGACAAAGTGATCATCGACCGCGATGAAATCATGGAAACCAATCCGCACCGTCATGAAATGATGCTGCTCGATGGCATCTGCTTGCTGACAGATGAGTACGCTGTCGGTTTCGCAGACATCACCGAAGAAGACTTTTGGGTCCGCGGGCATTTCCCAGGGCGTCCGCTGATGCCCGGTGTTCTGATGTGTGAAGCGGCGGCTCAATTGAGTGCTTATTACGCCAAAAAAGCCAAGCTGGCAGAAAAGGGAACCGTTGGGTTAGGGGGCCTTGATAGCATCAAATTTCGTGGACCCGTCGTTCCCGGAGATCGCTTGGTGCTGATGCTGAAGCGCGGTCGCGTGCGGTACAACGTGATGTTCACTGCAGAATTTCAGTGTTTTGTTAAGGATACACTGGTTGTTGATGGAGTGATCAAAGGCGTTGTGCTGAACGACCCAAATTAGCTCGAATTTAAGCCGGCCGGTCTCCTCAGTTGTGCGTGCGATGAACTTTCCCCCAAGGTTGAGCGCAGGGAATTGCACCCTCCCCGTCGCTTAGGCTCCGACCCTCCCAAAGGGAGGGTGATGTTCCGGAGGGTGATGCAAACTAAGGCAACTTTTTCAAATCAGCATCCCAAGCCCCGACAACCCAATCGGCTCACGACTCGTAAATGGCTCGCCATAGCGAACGCCAATCGACTTTCCCCAATAGGCAGCCTCGTGCTCAAGCTGATCGATGAAGGATGGATCCATGTGTTCTCGGCCTTCGATAAACTGGCTTTGATAGCACTCGATCGATTGTCGTTTGGCTTCCCATTGGTCACTGATATCAAGCACAAATGCTGGCTGTGCGTGCATCTTTAGATGAACGCAGTAGTAATTGAATATGCGTTTCGGATGAAATCGCTCACCCGGCATATCCGTTTTTGAAAGCTTCGACCAAAACCGCGCCTGTTCAACCAATTCGGTTGCCGCAACGTGGTCCGGATGAGCATCCTCCCAATAAGGTGCGAAAATCCATTCCGGATGTGTCTCCCGGAAAACGATAGCAAGCTGTTTTCTGGCGTCGAGAGTTGCTTCAAGACTTCGGTTCGGCAAACCCAAATTCCGCCGCCATGAAACGCCAAGGACTTTGCTGGCAGCTTCAGTTTCCGCCTGTCTAATTTCAGGCGAGCCGAAAGGAGTCGGTTCTCCTGAGGTCAAATCAAGGATTCCGACCTTCAAACCGCGGGCCAGCATTTTCAAAATTGCTCCCCCCATTCCCAACTCGGCGTCGTCCGGATGAGGCGCGACGACAATCACGTCCAGTTTGTTACTCATCGATTCATTTCTAATGAAGAAAACTGTTTTTAATGAAAGCTTAGGCAAACGACAAGGTTCGGCGACCCTGCGGAACCTGCGTTGAATCGCGAAAGACTGCCGCCATTACGTGTTGTAGTTATTACTCCGCTGATACGGGTCGATGCTACTGGCAGACATATATATTCGCCTGCGAAAGGTCTGGAGGTACTCCGGTGCGGAAGCTTTTTCAAATCACAACTTTGGTAGCCATCGCGATGGTGTTGAGCGTTGTCACTAACGCCAATGCTCAATGGCCCGAGTATACTCAGATCGGCGAGAAGAACTATATCGAGATCGGCGGTCGAGCATACAACCGACCGGGAACCGATTTGGATTTGGCTATTTTGCAAGACGCAACGACGGCTGAGACATTGTTCACGGCGAACCAGGCAACGTCTGCCTCGTCCGCTGCTGGCGTCGAATTGTCGTACAACTTTACGTCGAAGAACAAACGAAAGATGGAGTTCCGGACGTTCCTTGGTAACTGGGACGCACGAAACACCATCGATCAGGGCAACATTGAGTCGCCTTTGTTTCCGGGTGAGATCGCGGACTTCGTCAACTATGACTACGATGCTCGCATCTTCAGTTTTGAACTGAATACGAAACGATCGCTTCGACAAGGATTGACTTTGTTTGGTGGTCCTCGTTTTCTTTCTTTCGACGATCAGATCAGCTTTGTTGCTGGCACCAACATCGATCCGATTGGGCTCACTGCACCGGTTGCGACAGAACGACGTCAGTCGATCGAAGCGATCAACCACATGATCGGTTTGCAAGCTGGATTGCGATTGGAGAAATCTCTGTCACAGTACTTCCGTGCCGCTGCCATAATTCGCACGGGCGGATTCTACAATCCGACGAAAGTTCGCACTTCGAACCAAGCGGGCCTTGTCGGAATTCCTCCGGAAGAACTACTCCGAACGGAAACGACAAAATCGACGGGAACATTTTTGGCTGAAGTTGGCGGAAAACTGTACCTCGACCTACATCCAAACGTCGCCCTTTTTGCCGGCTACGAAGGTACTTGGGTCGATGGTGTCGCACTCGCACCTCCTTCATTCTTCACGCCAGAAAGCGGCGAAGTCGAAACCGCCAACACGCTATTCATGCATGCTGTAACGTTCGGCATGCGATTCGGCTGGTAAAAGCCAATCAACGAAGCACGGATCCCGTATCCTCCATTTGAGTGGCCGAAAAACCGGCCTGATTGAGACCTAAACCTGAGCTATACTGTTTAGGTCTCAATCGTCAATGGAATCCGCTATGAAATCTCTATGCCGTATTTTCTACGTTCTGCCAACTGTTGCAGTTCTGTCTATCTGTTCTCTCACCGCGACGTTTGCTCAAGTCACCGACGCAAACAACGAAAACTTTGAAAACGCGGACACGCAGGATCGCGAAGCCGCCACGGCTAACAGCGAATCATCGCAAGACGCGAAGAAGGTCAAAAGCGGCGGATACGAATTCACGATCGACACCGAAATCTCGTGTTCAGAAGTTCGCAGTCAGGATCGCACCGGAACGTGTTGGTGCTACGCTGGAACTTCTTTCCTAGAGTCGGAATTGATGCGACGCAGTGAGGGCACGCACGATCTTTCAGAGATGTTCGCGGTCAAGAATATCTATCGCGAAAAGGCACTCAACTTCGTGCTGCGAAAAGGCAAAGCTGGATTCGGTCAAGGAGCGTTGGCTCATGACTATCTCAATTCAGTTCAGAAGTACGGCATCGTCCCTGAGGACGTGTTCACTGGAAAAACGATCGGCGAAACGGCTCATGACCACACCGAAATGGAAGCGATGCTCAAGTCGATGCTGGAAGCGGTCGTCAAACAAAAGAAGCTCAGCCCTCGTTGGAGCGAGGCCTTCGGTCGCGTGCTGGATGTTTATCTCGGTGAAGCTCCTGAGTTTTTTCAATACCGCAATGCGACATGGACGCCGCAGGAGTTTGCCGACTCGATCGAGTTCGATGCGGACGACTTCATTTCGTTTTCGTCTTACTCGCACCATCCTTTCTACGAGCCCTTCGTCCTAGAGATTCCTGACAACTTTTCCAACGGCTCTTTCATGAACGTTCCCGTCGATGACTTGGTTCAAATCATTGACTCGGCAATCGATAGCGGTTTCAGCGTCATGTGGGATGGAGACGTCAGCGAACAGGGCTTTTCGGCAAACAGAGGAGTTGCCGTCCTTCCGGCTGACAAGAAAAACAAAGGCCTCCGCGGTCCCGTTGAGCAAATGGAAGTCACGCAAGAACTGCGTCAGGAGCGATTTCTTTCTTACTCAACCACTGACGATCACCTAATGCATTTGGTCGGTCGAGCAACGGATCAAATGGGTAACAAGTATTACTTGATCAAGAATTCGTGGGGCAAGATCGGTCCACACAAAGGATATTTGTACATGTCCGAAGCTTACGTTCGCTTGCACACACTGGCGATCACGCTCAATCGCGACTGCGTTGACAGTCGCTACGATCGATAGTCGCAGTCTTCGTTAACGGCTAAAGTTCTCTTTCATTAACTCATCTGCTTTGCCCGCCAAAATAAACAGAGCTACACCGACGATGGCACATACGATTGCGGCAAACTTTAGTCCATCATCATCGCCCTCAAACGCGTTGATGACAAACATAATTGGGCAGGCAAATAGCACCAATGTTGCAAACATACGGATCACAGATCCCGTTTTCGTCCTTGATTCCATTTCTGCAATGTCAGAATCGGCAGCATCCGGCGCAGGCAGTCGAACCATCGCTCGCAAATGTCCCGTCAGCGCCCAGAACATCCCGGCACTAATCGCAGCGATAACACCGATCATGTTAGCTTCATCTCCATCGGAAATGATATCGAAGGCTCCCATCAAAAAGATCAGTGGAATCGCGATCGTAACCAACGTCGCGATCGTCTGAGCACAGAACACGGCTGCGTGGGCCAACGCTCGAAATTTCTTTGCTCCTTGCTTCTTCGGAGGTGAAGGGCGATTTGTGACGGGCTTCTTCTTTTTCGTCGTGCGAACTTCACATCCACCCCACATACCAAACGATCGCACGCGAACACGCATCGGATTGGGCATGGGTTCGTCGGAGTAATTTACTTTGTCAACGGTGGCTCCCATGATGACCAGTCCATCAACGTCAACGATCGCACCATGTGGCACAACAATCTCCACGCCGCCCATCATGACAAATGAAACAATGTTCACGTTGCGAGCTTTTACTTCTGTCAGATCGAGGCAAGAACCACCCATCATTGTCAGCATGATGTTCGGATCTCCGACTTGCCATTGACCGCGTTTCTCACGTCCCGCCATAAAGCATGCGTGTAGTCGCATGCCCTGACCAACATTTGGATCGATCGCGTTGGATTTTACAGGAGCAACCGGCATCGCCGTAGCTGCTGCGACTCCCATCACCGCTGCTGGAGCAACGTCGGCGTAAGTCGCGAATCCAGATTTGAATTCGCTGGCGTGCTGGTATCTCCGCTCCGGTTCTTTTTCCAACGCACGCATGACGACTTCGTCCAACCGAGCATCGATTTCCGCTTTCGCAGAAGGAGCCTGAAATCGACCCAACGGCAATTCACCGGTGAGCATTTCATAAATCACAACGCCCAGCGAGTAGATGTCCGCGCGATGGTCGACTTCCAAAGGCCGCTCTTTTTGCTCAGGTGCCATGTAGTTCCAAGTTCCCATCACTTGTTGCGTATGCGTTAGTCCTGCATCCGGTCCCGTTCCAGCAATCTTGGCCAAACCAAAGTCTGCGATTTTGATTCTGCCGCGAGTATCGAGCAAGATATTCTCTGGCTTGATATCGCGATGAATGACGCCTTCGGAGTGAGCGTATTGCAACGCGTCGCAAAGTTCTGGCACCAACTGCATCGCATGAGCTGGCTCAAGAGTCTCTTCTTCGGTGACTTGTCGCAGGTTCAAGCCATCAACGAATTCCATCACCAGAAAGTGCATTCCCTGACGAATACCAAAATTGTGAACCGCGACGATATTCGGATGGCTCAATTTGCCGAGGGCTCTTGCTTCGCGTTTGAATCGTTCCGCGAATTCGGGATCGTTGGCTCGATAGAGGAATACTTTTAGTGCGACCAAGCGATCGAGATTACGTTGCCGAGCCTTGTAAACGGCTCCCATTCCGCCCTGTCCCACCAGCTCGATGATATCGAGCTCTGGGAACTGTTCGGCCAATTCATCAATTGTTGGAGCGTCCGACAGACCGGGCATTCGGGTCGCGTTAGTCGTCACAGCCGTTTGATTTCGTGGTTTTCTGGCAATTTCGAGCAAGCAAGACGGGCACAAACCGCCAGGAAGTTCGTCGATTACGGAAGTGTTGCATTTGGGGCAAGTTCGAGGCATTTTCGTTTCCAAGTTCGGCAGAATGTTGTTTCTACCGGGTTAATACGAAAAATGCTCGCCCAGTTACAAACCTCAGAACAATTTAATCAAGTATTTTTTCGCAGCCATTAACAATTCACGACGTTTACCAGATCTGGCAACGCGATGGGTCCTAAAGCCCTCGTCTCTCAATCTCTGCAATGATCGCCGATTTCGCCTCACGCAGCTCTGCGCTGGTCAATGGCTCTCGATTTGGCGTGAGTAATTCTCGCGTCCTGCGAAGAGATTCGGCAAGTTTGGGGCTATCGCTCTCAAGCAATTTCCCAAGCCTCGTAAGAGATGGATCGTGTATCGAGGAAATGATCTTTGTGAACGTTCCTGATTTTGAAACGGGCTTGGCTTGGGAGCCGCAACCGACACAGAACAATGCGAAACACAAAACGAAATACCGCACAACAAACATCCATTTAAAGCCAAATGCCAAGCAAATACCCTACCCCGACAACGCCGCGAAAAGGTTATCCAGTTCATCATCAACGTTGCCTTGATCGGCCAAAGTGTGCGACACGACATCCACTAACGCTTTGCGATACTTCTCCTTCAATCGATGAGCAGCAACTTTCACTGCAACGGGAGACATTTCCAGCTTTGCGCCAATCTCCTCGCAGGATTCACCGGTCAACGTTTCGCCGGCCAAGGTTCCCTGCAGCTCTGTATACAACTCCAATTTGTCTCGGCTTTCGTGATCTTGCCTCAATGCCTCCAAAGCTTTGGCCAACACTTCCAGCGCCCAGCGACGATCAAAAAGCTTCTCAGGCGTCCAATCTTCAACCGGCTCACGCTGATAACGCTGTTCCGCTGACTGAACATCCAACGAGAAAGTGGCTCGATCTCCGCCCCGCTTCTGAGCATTCTGCTTCGCCGTCTGATTGCTGACGAACCGACCAATCGCACTCATCATGAACCAGCGGAAACGTCCTTTCTCCGGACTAACGGTGGCTAGAAAGTCTTTGTCGATCAGCTCCAGAAAGAATCCTTGGACATAATCCGACGCTGCCTCCATCGAATGGCCTTTGCGGCGCAGGTAAGCAAACAGCGGATACCAATAGGATTGATAGAGCTCGCTCAATGACTCGTGTCGGATGGCGGAATCCTCGTCGCGCGACGACGTCACGATATGCCAACAGGTTGTATTGAAGCCGGAGCCCTGAGGAAAATTTGTCACGGAGAGTCCATGTTCCAGACGGATTTGAATGCCCGAGTATAGCGAACTACCCGCATAACACGAAAAGGCCCGAAAAAGAGCCATTTGAACCCCCAATTTTAGGCAAATCTGTTGCCGACGGACATCACGGTAACTAATTTGTACAGTTGTATTTCTGCGTGAAAAATCCGACGAATTGTTCCTTCGATGAAATCGATCTCCAATCGAATTTTGGTCATCACGCTGGCGGTGTGCGCACTGTCAGTGTTTGCGTCGTCGCACATGGCACGCATGCATGGTCAAGAAAAAGTTCAACGTCCTGCGGGCGTAGGAGAAGAACTTCCCGGTCGCGCTCAATCGCAGGCTCCGATCATTTACGGAAATCAAACTCCTTTCGGAGAGCTTCCCGACACATTGGTCGAACCTTCTTCCGTCCTCCAATCTGATCCAATCCAAGATAAAACCCAAGTCGTCCAACGTCAAAGCTACGATTTGCCACCAAACCAAACTGAAGGAATCCTTCCGGGTCGTGAGACTTCGGACCCCGGATCGTTGGAACTGGTCGAATCGACGCAGGTCGTCGGCACGCCCGTCCCGCAGATAGGAACTCCATTGTCCGTGACTCCTGCGCCGCCGATTGCAAACATTGCTCCCGTCCCAGTCGCGTCGCTAAACATTCCACCGGCTACCGCTTGCCAACACTGTGGACTCAAGACATGCGTTATCTGCTGTCAACCGAAATGCATCACGAAGACGATCATGGTGCCGCAGTATCACACGGTATGGAGTTCCATTTTCGAAACTCGTTACCGCACTGAAATCAAAGAAGAGGCTTACACCGTCGAACAAGAAGTCGATCACCAAGTGCCACGCGTGATCCAAGAAACAGTGATGGTTCCCGAGCCACGAATTCGCACGTTTCAAGACTTCCGTGAGGAAGAGTATCAGGTTCCCGTGGAAGAGCCCTATTCCGTGATGGTTCGCAAACCGCGTCAACGGATGGTTCCGGTCGAGCGAGAGGAAACGTATCGCTATCCGGAGGAGCAAGAATATACAGAGATGGTTCCCGAAGAAAAAATCGTCACCGAAACGAAGTACAAGACGATCATCGACAAAGAGCCGCGTCAGAAGAAATACACCGTGGACGTTGAACGCCAAAAGAAACGAGTCGTGATCGACTACGTGGAACAGGATTTCACACTCACAAAACGCGAACCAATCACACGCATCGAAAAGAAAAAGTACACCCGCCCCGAATGGATCTACGAAAACGTCACTAGGACGGAGATCATCAAAGAACCCTACGTTGAGTACGTTCAGGAGATTCGACCTTACCGCTTGCTCAAACCTCAAGTCGTTGAGTCATCGAGAAATGTCGAAGTTGATGAAATTCAGTATGAGAATAAGTCTGGGACCTACCAGCAACCGAAAGTGGAGCAGGTAGAAGTCGACAAGCAAATTCCTCAAACCTATACCGTCGCGGTCCCCTACGTCTCCAAGGCATATGAGAATTTCACGAAGAGTGTGCCTTACGAAGAAGATGTCGTCGTCTCATGGAAGTCTCGCAAGCAAGTGCCAAGAGAAGTCAAGCGTCAGTACAGCGTCAAGATTCCTTACATTGAAAACATTCCCCGACAGTACAAAGTCAAAATTCCCGTTCAGGTCATGAAGAAAGGGATGCGAACCGTTCCCAAGCAGATTCCTCGAACCAAATACCAAACCGTAAAACGGGACATGGGGAAATGGGTGACGTCGGTCGCGACAATCCCAACCTACGAAATCGAATCCGATCGCTGTGGATGTTCGACCTGCTGCCCAAAGACGCGTTCAGTTCGCAAAACGGTTTGGCAGCCCAACATCGTCGCGTCACGAATTCCCTACACAGTTTATGAAACGGTCAAAAAGGAAGTACCCTACGAGTATCCTGTCCTCGAACATCGATTTGAAACTCGTGATCGAATGGAACCCGTGACACGATACCGCACCGAACCACGTGAAGTCACATTGACGGTTTACGACGTCAAACCAGCCACTGAAACGAAAACTGTCAAGGTTCGTCGATTCAAACAGGTTCCCGATCGCCGCGAAATCACCATTCAAAAGTTCCGCGAAGAAAAGCGAACTCGCATGGTCGACATTCAAGAGTACGCAAACAAAGAAACCAGTTCACCCTTTAAGGTCGATTACGAAGATCCCAAAGTCGCCAAGAAACCAATCCGCGAGACTTTCACTACCCTTGGCGTTGACGCTGAAGGCCCAAGGATCGAACCAAAAGTCCTAGTTCCCGAGGTGCGATACCGCGACAAAGAAGTCAGCTTCGTGGTTCGTGTACCAAAACGCATTGATGTCCCTTACGAAGAAGAAGTAGAGATCAAGGACTTCGTTAACGTTGAAAAAGTCATCAAGGTCCAAGTTCCGATTCCTCGCATCGAGGAATATGTCGTTACAGCTCCAGAAATTCGCACCCGAATCGAATACGTCGATGTCGAGAAACGAGTCCCTTACGTTGAGACAAAAACTATTACAGAAATGGTTCCTGCCAAGCGGACTCGTACCATTTACAAAACGGACGTTCGAACGGTCGCCGAATTAAAACCTGAAGTTTATTTCGAGGACGTGAAAGAAGTCTTCACTCGCACCGTCTACAAAAAGAAATTCCGCAACGTGCCTGTGAACCGAGCCGAAATCTACTGGGTCAAGGTTCCTAAGGTTCTCAAGAAGACAATTTTCAAGACGGTCACGCGAACCATCAAACGCCCTGCCCTTCGACGCGTTCCTGTCCGGGTTCCGTATCAAGTCGAAGTCCGCATTCCACGTCGAGTTTGCACGATGGTCCCGCAGACCATTACGATCGCAGTCGAAGAATGCTGCGAACATTGCGCGTGGCATTTGCCGGGCGTCGCAACAGCAACCAACGCGTGGCTTGAGTACGGACGCGAACAAGCTGAGAACATGTTTTGGTGGGTTCGCGAAGAGTAATTGTCACTCGATTCTCCGAATCGATAGCGGGAAGTGCCTACACGCAAACCGACGCCAACGAGTTCTCCAGCCGAAAAGCGTTATTATCCCCACGCCATCAGTTCGGAGAACTGAGCGACATTACTCCACCCGCCCACTAACAGAACCGATCCGCTCCGGCGCAAAATTCAAATCCCAGCATTCGATTTCTCTATCCGTCGAAACGATCAAACGTGTCCGCCCCGCGACCGTCATCAACTTCAAACCGCGAACTTTTCCATCGGCTGGCATATCGCCAAGCCACATGCCAGTGTCGGACAAAATGTAAATTCGATTCGTTGAATCTGCGACCGCCCACGTTCCCGAACCACGTTGTGACGATACGCCAGAAATTGGCTCGACTCCATTTCCGAACATGGCGGAAGAAATCGGAAACGTCCATCGCTCCTTCAAGCTGCTGTCGAGCCCAACCAGAGACCATTCCTGACTGGCGTTCATCGCCGCAGCAGCGAAAACAGTCTGCCCGTCGGCACCGTTTTCAACATGAGTGTACTCCCGGTTTCCATCGATCACGTGACCATCGTCCATCGAAAGCAAAGCTCCCGTTCGATTATTCGCCGCAATAACGGAACGTCCCGAAAGAGCCAACGATCGAACCGCCGTCGGACCAGCCGAACGATTTTTCTTTGTAAACGGATCGTAAATTTGTCCTCCATGTGAACCGCCGAAACAAACCAGCAACTGATCGTTCTTCCCACGGGATCCAGGGATCACTTCACATGCCAAAACGGAATACCGATCTTCTCCGGCAGCGGGGAAAGAACCGACGGGTTCCATCGATTCATCAAACACGTAAACCTGTTTTCCGCCAACAGTAAACATGGCGAAGCGCTGATCTCCATTGCCCGCCAACATTGGCCGGACCGCAGTAACGGCCGCACCTTCGGGCAATTCAAGACGCTTGCGACTGACAGGTTTGCCTTCGACACTGAACAACGCCACCGTCTGCCAGCCATCCATGACCAATAAACCTTTGCTACTTCCATTGGAATCCGGCAACAACGCAATGTTTCCGGGACTCCTCAATTGAGTCGATTCCCAAACGAGTTTTGGCCGAAGTTTCAGTTTCGAACGCTGAGCCGATTGCTGTTGTCTGACTTTCACTGGCACCGCAGCGACCTTCTTCTGTTGCGGCATCAGGAAACCGGGAAAGTAGCTTCCGACCAAGCGTTGATCACGATCTTTAAAATATTGATCAAGGTAGCCACGATATTTGGCTCGCATGTCGTCCGCCACATTGACGCCTTTTTGCGTCGCCGTCACGGCGCCGACCAAGCGTTGGTCCCAACGCTCGTTGATGGCGAGCTTCCCATTGAATCCACTGGGCTTTGCCAACAGATCGGCATACTGAACATTCAATTTGGAATCCAACACAACGACTGCCGGAAGAGACTCAAGTTCGAATTTTTTGATCTCGGCGCCGCCTAGATCAACATCGGCCAAAAAAGGAATCTTCGTTCGGTTTGCAGCCGGCTGCAGATCGGAAGAAAGTGCCCATGACCCGATGGCCGACGTTTTGATTGCGTCGCCACTAACGACGACGGCAAACCGAAACGAATTCGACGCCAACGTCTTTCGAATAGACTCAAATTTACTGACCAGTTCCGCATCGGCGTCACCACCATCTAGGAACAGCAAAGCAATCGGAGTGCCTTCCAATTGGCGATCCGTCAACTTCGCACGCTTCTGATCCAGCAACGTAAACTCTGGCGCCGACTCGCCCAGCAAATTGGTTGGCAGTGGATCCGTCGGCGCCACGAATTCGCGAACTGGCCAAACTCCGGCCTTGGGCGCGACTTTTTCAAACGCAACCGAAGCAGCATCGAAACTGGCAGTTGAAAATTCGGCCGTCAGGCTCAAACCTTTGACATTCGGATCGGTCGCCAACATGGGAGCGATCAAGCTGTTTGGCAGTTTGATTTGCCGAATCACTGAAGTCGATTTATCGATCCAAGCAACCAACTCACCGACTCGTGACGGACAGCCGATGACGTAGCATGGCTTCCCTCTAAATGTTTCATCGGCAAACCGTTTTGGCTCAACCGCCGTTCGCAACCAAGGCGATTCGGTTTGCCCGGTCAGCAGCGATACTGCCGGCGGAACCAACAGGGTGCTGTTGGGGACGATCGTTTCGTTGATCGGAATTCGTTCGCCGCCGTTTAGGTAGTAGGTCGCAATTTTGTCGTTGTAGAGCTGCTGTAACAGTTGACTACCGCGTAAGAACAATTGTTGATTGTTCAAATTTTCCGTGCTAATTTCGCTGACGAAACACGAAAGCAACTTTCCATCGCTGCGGATTTTTGCGTCAAAGATATCCGCAGCCATGTTTCCGTTTTTGCTCCACGCAGTCTGCCACGGATATTCTTCGATGAGCGGACTGCCGTTGATCTGGCCTCTGAGCGTTAGGACGCCTCGATCGGAATATGAATTCGCATTTCTATATGCCGCGATTACGTCCTGAAGAATCTTTTTCGCGGGAGGTCCTGTGTTGCTTGCTGGCAAAAGTGACGTGTTGCCCGACAACGTAGATTCTGGCGTCGCCTCGCCATCAGTACCAAAGGTTCCTGTTCCCGATTCAATTTCTGTCGGAGTAGCTTCTCCACCATCGGCGACTGCTGGTTCTTTCGGTTTCGTCACATAACCAGATAGCATGTAGATCAAAAAAACGACCCACGCGAATGCGAAGATACCCTGTAAAATTCGAGTGCTCGGGGAGCCACTTCTTCGACGACCCATCTCTGCGTCCTGCATTGAGTTGGAAATTCTGATTCTGCCACCATTGTGCGGGGCTCTACGCTGCTAATTAAACTAAAACCGGCAAAACAGGTAAACCTCGATTCGAGACACTCCATCATCGATTTCCGGTTCCCAATCCCGGATTCGAAGCCATAATTGCCGCATGTCATCACCTCAAATTCCACTAATCGGACTCGATCGAGCAGAACTTGACGACGCCATGCGATCCGTCGGCGTTCCTGAGAATCAGATCTCGATGCGCCGATCCCAACTGTGGAACTGGATGTATGTTCGTGGTGAAAGTGATTTTGATCAGATGTTGAATCTGAGCAAAGATCTCCGCAGCACGCTTTCGCAGCGTTGCAGCGTCGCCCGACCCGAAATCGTGACCGAACAAATTTCGCGAGACGGGACCAGAAAGTGGCTGATTCGATTTGAGCCCACCGAACCCGGCGGACAGAGCGTCGAAGTCGAAACGGTCTACATTCCGGAATCCGATCGAGGCACCCTTTGCGTCAGCAGTCAAGTTGGCTGCAGCTTGACTTGCACGTTCTGTCATACCGGAACTCAGAAGATGGTGCGAAATCTGACCGCCGGAGAAATACTGGCTCAGGTTCTCGTTGCCCGTGATCGTTTGGCAGACTTCCCGGGACAAGTCGCCGACCCGAGAACAATCGCGCCTCGAGACGGAAAGAAGGTTTCCAATATCGTGATGATGGGCATGGGCGAGCCGCTTTTGAATTTCGAAAACGTGAAAAAGGCTCTCTTGATCGCACTCGATGACGACGGGCTTGGTTTTTCGCGCCGTCGAATCACGCTTTCGACCTCCGGCGTCGTGCCGGCAATCTATCGAACCGGAGAAGAGATCGGTGTCGGCTTGGCGATTTCTCTGCACGCGGTCAAAGACGAACTACGCAACATTTTGGTGCCGATCAATCGAAAGTATCCGATCGCCGAACTGCTTGAGGCCTGTCGCGTTTATCCCGGCGTTTCCAATACGCGGCGAATCACATTCGAGTACGTGATGCTCGATGGCGTCAACGATTCGATCGCCGACGCGCGTGGCCTAGTCGAGATGCTGAGCGACATTCCAGCCAAGGTGAATTTGATACCGTTCAATCCTTGGCCGGGATCGGAATACAAATGTTCGAGCCGGAAGACGATCGATCGTTTCGCAAATTATCTCAACAAGCACGGCTACGTTTCGCCAGTCCGCACGCCTCGCGGCCAAGACATCATGGCGGCGTGTGGCCAATTGAAATCGGCTTCCGAGAAAAAAGTCAAACGCAAGAATCTGATCGAGATCGATTCTTAGCTGCTGAGTCATTCGTGACTACCGACTGGCCGCCGAGTGGAAGTTTTCGAACATCGTCGAACTTGCATCGTACCGGTTTTCGAAATAGACAATCTTGCCATTCTGGATCTCCACTCTCTGAGTGATGTCGAGCGGTCTTACCAGCGGTTTTCCAATCGGGTGAATCCAAGACTGGCCCCACACAACGACAACGTTTTCATCTTCCGGACACTGGAAATAATCGTACCATTGCGTGTAGTCAACATTTTTCGGTACTTCCATGAAGGAGAAAAACTTGTCGACCGCCAATCGAAATCCTTCTGGTCCAACATACCGACCTGTGAACGGAAATTGGTGTGGGTCACCGATCGCTTCCAGAACAAAGTCTTCGGAAATCATGTGCTGCATTCGCGAAAACATATTTCGTTGCAAAACATACGTCGCATGCGTGATCGATTTCGCAACCGCCACCGGGTCATGAATTAGCTGCTCCGGACGAACCATCTCTTGCGGTGTGCTGAGCGCTTCTGCGAGATCGACAAGCGTTGCCAAAACGATTCGACCGTTTGACTCTGCCTTTGAGATAAGCCGTTCGCTGTAGCCGGACGCTTCCTTGAGTTGTCGTTGCGACCAACCCATTCGCTTTCGCAAGTGCTTGATGTAGGCACCGTTGCACGGAAACGATTGCTTTAACTGTTGTCGAGTCCAAGACATGTTGCTGCTCAATGTCGGTACTAAAGTAAACCTTAATCCGATTTCGATCTGACGACTCGCACAGAAAACTGCAATCCATCGTTTCAGAAGCCGGTCTCAATTTCTCTCATTGGATTCCCATCCACTTACGAACTTAATCAACGAATCAACGGTCGGACACTGGACGGTCAAGCAAAGACTCAAATTCATAATTAACAAGCTATCGTAACGAACAATAATCAATTTGAATGAATCGCTCTCTATTTAACGCGACTGTCTTCGAGAGGGTCGTAGACTTCGGAGCCCAGTACTTCGGCCGCTTTCGCAACGACCGTTTCGCTACGCCCAATATCGAAATGGTCGTCAAAGGCATACAGCAAACCACGACGGTAGCGAAACCGCTTTCTTTGCTGGACTTTTTCAGTTGGTCCATCACTATCGACCAAACGATAGTTCGCTGATCCCCACAACACGACATCAGTTCCTTTAGGAAAGTATTCAAATGCGGTGGTGTGATCGAAATCTTTGGTGATTTCAAAGATTTGAAAGAACTTAGTAAGCGCGCGTCGATACCCGCGGGCACCTCGGTGCATACCTGCAAATGGAATTTTTCTGGGGTTCCCAGCGATCCGAAAAACGGCATCTGGATCAATCAGATGCCCGACTACATCCATCAACCTCTCTTTGTGGGAGTGTGTTGCAGCGACGATAAGCTTCGTCAATTCCAATGGAAATGTAATCAAATCTTCGGGGAAAACCTCTTGATTAGGCAACGAAAGCGCTGTCGCGAGCTTATCAATCGAACTGGTCGCAATCGTGGCACCGGCTTCTGCCTTGCTGACGACTCGCACACTGACACCGGACTGATCGCATAGCTGCTGCTGCGACAATCGTTTTCGATGACGAAAGAATTTCAGCACATCTTGGTTGCAAACGTAAGAACGTTCCAACTTTTCCCAAGTCCAAGGCATTTGATTGCGATCGCTGTTAAAACTTAGTTGTTTCGACGACACGACGAAGCAGCGAACCATCAAATCAATGCCCGACACAGCAGCAATCTTGCCGCGTCATTGAACGCATTCTGATTTGGACATCCCACCGTCCCGCCGTCGAAGAACTCCGATTCTTGCGAAGTTCGTTTCTGAGTTTAAGACCTAGGCCGAGGCGATTGCAAGCATCGATTGTCAATTTCTTAGTTTCAACATTTCGTCGAATCTCAAATCCAAAAAGACGATTCGCGTTCTTACCAATTGTTTTCCGCAACGCGAAGCGTTGAATTCAATTACGCGTCGCGTTCCGTAGCTGATTGCATTTCTGAAAGTGCATACAACGTGCGGCATTCTAATTTTTAATTTGCTGGTTCTCAAAACTGTACTCAGAAACAAATTGAGACAATCCAAATTAACTTTTGGCATTGCTCATTTGTCCGACACGGTTTGAGAACCTTGATCGAATTTCAAATTGAAGCAAATTTCAATTCGCCATTGAGAAAACCGAAGCGCAAACGCCCGCGGGTTAACGTCGCTGGAATCACAGTTGACTTTTTCATTCTGCGATTCGCCAAAACTCCCGCGCACGAACTGATGCAGCGAAACGATCGCGACTCTTTGTTCGTGCGTTCATCGTGCGTGAAGATTGACCTGCAGGGTTGTTGCAAACGCTTTTTTCGTTTTTACGATGCACCAAATCAATTTCCAGAATTGGGTTCAGGCGGTGCAACGTCAGCGTGACATTCGCAGTCGTTTACATCGGCAACTCTGGAGAGTCCGCAAACGCTCGTCATTGACCTACGCGTCGAGAAATTTCGGACTGAGCTCAAACGCAAAACAACAACCATCGAAATCCACTTCCGGAGTTCCCATATGTTTCGTCGCAACAACCGTTCGTTTTCATCCGTCACTCGTAATCAAAACCGTTATTCGCAAAAGGCAGCACTGCGACGTAACCAATCGGATCAGCGATGGTTGACACAACAAGCAGAGCGAAACAATCGTTTCGATCGGTTCCGCAACGCAATGCGAAGTGCGTTCAGCTTCGTGCCGATGGTTCGCAGCGGACTGAGCGTCATGTGGGCATCGCTTAGCAGCATCTTCAGAAACATATTCCTTTCGCCAACGCGTCCAATTCGCGTTGCGGTGAATCGAGATGGCATCATCGGTAAAAAGGGCCGCGGCAAGCGTCGCCGCAATGCTCGCTCGAAAGCGAAACAGGAAACAGGGAACAGCTACGAAAACCTTGAACCGCGGCAACTGCTGGCTGGTGATGTAACGTATTCGTTCGGCGGAACCATTGAGGACATCACGGGATCCCAAGCGTTTAGCGTTTCGGTAGAGGTGTCGGAGGGAACTACGGACACTGAGTCTGAAGTCGAATTGGCTGCTTTCGAATTGAGCAATATTACGCTTGAAGTAGGCGGGGACCGTGTCACAACGTATTCGGGCACCATAGAATTTGGTGACAGCTTAAGGGTGGATTCAGCTCCCGAGGATGGCGCCTTCGTGAGTTTCGAGGCCGACATTGACTTTATCGGCACTGTAATATTCTCTGCCGGCTTAGCGTTTTCTGAAGATGCGTTTTCGTTTACGAGCGGAGTCGAAACGGCGCCCGTGTTTACGGCAGCAACAACCGCTAACTTTACTTCTCCACTCGGAGGAGGTGGGGGAGGGGGCCGAATCGGTGACCTAGTGCCGACAGTTGTCATCCCTGCGGGCACGGTCGTAACCGGGGAGACTAGTCCTACTGATGATGACGGCGGGGATGAAGTACTTACGGTAGATGCCGGATCGTTCCCAACTGACGGGCACGTCACCATTTTGAAAATTGCAGGTGACGGCGGAAACCAAATCGTTGCACAGGACAGCGAAGGTCAGCCAATTTCATCTGTCAACGAAGCTGATTTCTCTGGCGAAGTTTCAATCACTGGTCGCGACAACGCGGATGATGTGTTGACGGTCGATCTTTCCGGTCTGACTGATGTGACAGTCAACTACGAAGGTGGCGCTGGCGGATTCGATAGCCTTGTCATTCAGGACGGTGATGCGATCTACGATCTCGTCGAGCACACGTTCGTCAACGAGAACGATGGCTCGGTCGCTGCTGATAGTAATACGATCAACTACACAGGACTGGAGCCGGTCACGGACAACCTGGACGCAATCAATCGGGCATTTACCTATTTCCTTGTTCCAGATTCGATTGTTTTGAACACAGACGGAACGGACGCTTTTGGCAATCCTACGGGCCCACTTACGAATGACTTGTTTATCGACAGCACATTTGGGGAGAACGTTGACTTCGTTGCCCCAACGACGTCACTAACAATCAACGCCGGTGCTGACAATGATAGCGTTCTGATCGAAGACGTGTCTGCGGTCTACACAGGCGATTTGATCGTCAATGGGGATGCAGGAACGGATGAATACACGCTCAACGGAGCGACGATTACCGGGCTAAATCCAGCCGGAGCGCAAGATGCCAACTTAATTGGTGAAACACTAAACGTCACAGACAACAGCACAATCGCTGCTGATTTTGATGACAGCGGAACCTCAATCATCAACCTGACTGGCGGCGACCTGACGATCGGAGACGCAACGCAGGCAGACGGAGTGGATCTTGATGGGACAATCAACGTCGGATCGCAGACATTGAATCTGCTCGACTTGGATGCAGCCGAACTTGGCGGGACACTGAATCTCGCCGGCGGCGTCGTTAACGCATTGACCGGTCTGAACATGATGGCCGGAGGTCTTCTTTCGGGCTCAGGCACCGTCAACGGAGTGATCACCGGCAATAGTGCCAAGATTCAGCCCGGAGGAGTTGGCGCTACGGGTACGCTCAACACAAATACCCTCAATCTAAACTCTTCCGGCTCGATGGACTTTGACATCAACGGAGCGTCCGCATTCGATCAAGTGGTTGTCGACGGCGATGTCAATCTCAACGGCGTTGCGTTGAATCTGGCTACCACTGGTGGCCTTCCGGATGATGGCGTTTACACGATCATCGACAATCAAGGCACAAACCCGGTTGGCGGAACCTTCGACGGACTAGGTGAAGGTGATACGGTCACAATTGGTGGTCAAGATTTAGTGATCACTTACGTCGGCGGTGACGGAAATGACGTGTTGTTGTTCACTGCTGGATTGGTGTCCGTTGAATTTGGTGATCAAGAGACTTTCGAAGGCGAATCCGGGACGGGTGGTAACACTCCCACAATTTTGGTTGAAGGCGACCTGACCGGGATTCCAGAAGTCTACCGGACTGTAGACTTTTCCCTTACTCCCGGATCGGCTCGACCGGGTGCCTTAGACGACTTCACACTCGAGTCAAGCTTCATCATTCCTGAAGGCGAGTACACGCCAGCGAATGGATTCCCAATGGGGCAAGCGTTTGACCTTGCTGATTACGCCAGCGATGGGACGTTGGCCACAACCGCCAATCCAGCCGTCTACGTAGTCAACGAAGATACATTCGTCGAGGGCGTTGAGGATTTCAGCTTTGACTTTGATGGAATTGGCGTCGCGCTCAACAACGACAGTGGTGACTCGGACAATGATATTGACGGGGATGGTGCGGTGCGTGATGGCACAACTCACAACATTGTCGACAACGACTTCATGAAGATCAGCTTCGATCCAATGAGCGAAAGCGTCGACGAAGGCATGACTTACAGTGGCAATGTTGTCGTAACCACATCTTCAGACGGTGGTGTGACATTTAATAATTCGGCAACCATTGCACCGGGATCTACCGTCACTTTTACGATCGAAGATGCCAATACCGGAACTGCAATCGTCCTCGGCGATTTCACATTCGCTGACTCAACGCCGACACTCACTGAGTCCACATCGTTCCCCCATACAATCCCTTTTACTTTGCCGACCATCAACGATGGTTTGCTGGAAGGACCTGAAACCGTTGATCTTGTGATCACTGGCGTAACAAGCACAGCCACATTCGCACCAACTGGCTCATTGACTCCGCAAGTCGACCTGACAATGGCTGCGTCGACTATTACGATCAACGATGATGAAGAGGGTGAATGGTCAGTCAGCGGAGACACGAGTGTCGATGAAGGCATGGACGCTGAGTACACGATTGACTTTGCCGTCACTGGCACACAAACAGGAATGGCTCCGTTTGTTCTTCAGAGTGGCGACACCGTTAGCGTTGATCTGATGTTGATGGACGTGGATACGAACGCTGCGGACTACGCGTTGCTTGATACTGCAATCAACGCAGCAATCACCACATCAGGTCGAACTGATGTGACATTTAGCGGCGGAACACTGACCTATACGGGCGACGGAGTCAATGAGTTTGTTCCGTTGGTCTTTGACTTATCGACTGTCGACGATGCACTGGTCGAAGGCGACGAAGATTTCAAGCTGGTTGCGTCCAATGCAATGAGTTCTACCTCTGCAGCGGTGACTGTTGACGGACCTGGAATCGTAACCACAACGATTAATGACGACGACACCGCCGTCTGGACTTTGACTCAGGATCCGACTCAAGCAGCCGACGGAGTCGATGAGGGTGATTCAGCCGTTTACACATTGACCCTCGATGGCACAAACGGTGCCAATGGTGGCGCCACTGACGCAGCAGTTCAGTCAGGTGATACTGCCACAGTCAACATTTCATTGGCCCTTGGCGATACGCTTGCTGGTGATTTTGATGAAACGTTGGCTGGCGCGGCCAGCGCCGTTGTCGATGCAATAAACACTTTCAATGGTGCTAATGCCGCTGGCACGCCGGGCACGTTTTCGTACCCATCGTTTGGCGTAATCACCTTCCATGGTGATGGCATGCAGACAACCCCGACACTGACGATTGACCTAGACACGTTTGATGACACATTGGTCGAAGGCCCAGAATCATTCACAATTTCAATTGACACTGACACTGGCGACGTTGCTTCTCAAACCAGCATTTCAACAGCTGACAACTCTGTCACAACGACCATCAACGATGATGAAGAAGCCGTCTGGAATTTGACTCAGACGACATCTCAAGCAGCAACCGGAGTCAATGAAGGTTCGACAGCAATCTTCACCGTCTCGCTCGATGGCGAATTCCAGGCTGATGAAGAAGCAAGCGTTCAAATTGCTCTAACGGACATTCAAACCAACAGCAATGACTACGATGATTTCGCGACTGCGGTGGAAGATGCTGTCGACGCATACAATGCAGGTGCTGGTTTAGGCATGTTGACGTTCGATAACACTGCTGGAGTTATCACGCTTACCTATACGGCGATGGCCGATGGCGATTCGCTAACTTCATTCAACATTGAGTTAGGAATCGTAGATGACCTTTTGATTGAAGCAGGTAAGCTCGGCGTAGTGGCAGGCTCAGCTCCTACTTTGACCAACGCAACGGTCGGCAACAATGACTTTAATTTCATCGTCAATGGCGATGCTTCAACGACTGCCAACCCCGACGAGTTCGTTCTTACTACTGCAACTGGAAATCAGACAGGTAGCATTTTCAGTGATGTAAGGCTGGACTTTGGCAGCGATTTTGAAATTGATGTCGAGCTGTTTTTGGGCGACAAAGATGGTGCTGACGGGTTAGCCATCGTCTTCCATGACGACCCAAATGGTTCGGCAGCAATTGGAGGTGATGGTGGTAACCTAGGAGCAATCGACATCCAGAATGGTATCGCAATTGAGTTCGACACCTTTAACAACTTGCTGGCCAATGAAATTGCTGACGACCATCTATCAGTTTCGGATACAAGCGGAGGCGGATTAACCGACCTTTTGAGTGCAATATCTTTAGGCGATATCGAGGACAATGCGGTTCATGATGTTACATTGACTTGGAACTCCACTACCACAACACTTGATATTTTCTTTGATGGATCTCTTGTAGGGTCGATTACTGAAGACGTCATTTATACGCGATTCGGCGGAAGCAGCGCCGTTTACTTTGGTGCTACCGCGGCGACCGGAGGATCTAACAACGAGCACCGAGTTAATTTCACCAGTGTTACAGGAACTCTTGAAAACACACTTGGCGTCACGGCAGGCGAGTGCTTCCACGTTTCGCTTAGCAATCCATCGAGCTCCACCGATGCTGAAGTTCTTTTAGGCAGCGATAGCTCAGTCCAAACCACGATCAATGATAACGACACCGCTGAGTGGGTGTTGGCACAAAGCACAACTCAAGCAACAGACGGAGTCGATGAAGGCGATTCAGCCATCTACACGTTGACGCTCGATGGTACTCTTGGTGCCAATGGCGGCACAGCCGACGCCGCCGTTGAAGTGGGCGATACAGCCACGATCAACATTTCGCTATCCCTTGGTGATACGCTGACAGGGGATTTTGATGAAACACTTATCGGAATGACCAGCGCTGTTGTTGACGCAATTAGCGTTTTCAATGGCACTAATACCGCTGGCGACCCAGGCACATTTGAGTACACCGGGCTTGGTGAAATCACCTTCTACGGTGATGGGGTGCAGACAACACCACAGCTGACGATTGACCTCAACACGAACGATGACACACTGGTTGAAGGCGCTGAATCCTTCACCGTTTCAATTGATACCGACGGTGGCGATGTTGCTTCGCAAACCAGTGTTTCAGCGACTGACAACTCAGTCACCACAGCCATCAACGACAATGAGTTCGCTGAATGGGATCTGACTCAGGCCGTTGGCACTGATGTTGATGAAGGTGATTCGCAGACCTATACATTCAGCCTTACAGGCGATGGTGTTGGCGGAGCACCTTACGAATTCCAAGCTGGTGAAACAGCAACGGTTGAAGTTCAAGTCGCCGACGTCGACACGACTTTGGGTGACGATTACCCAAGTCCTGTTGCAGCCATCTTCGCTGCTGTGGCTCAGTGGAACATCGACAACGGTCCAACAGGTGGATTGCTCGAAGCAAGCTTTGATGCGATGACCGCTGGCGCCCCTGTTGTGCTGACTTACACCGCGGGTGATGACGGTATGGGCGGTGGTAATCCTACATCAATGGCTAATCTGGAAGTCGTAATCACTGCGACCGATGACTCACTGATCGAAGGACCAGAAGACGTTGAAGTCTCAATCGCCAACGCTGGCAGCACGACCATGGCAGACGTGAGATTGTTGGGCGATACGGCGATGACACCTGTCGCGGACATTACCGTTACCACAACCATCAACGACAACGAATTCGCCGAGTGGAATCTGACTCAGGCAGTTGGCACTGACGTTGACGAAGGAAGTTCGCAGACTTACACGTTCAGCCTTACAGGCGATGGCGTTGGCGTAGCACCTTACGAATTCCAAGCTGGAGAGACAGCAACGGTTGAAGTTCAAGTCGCCGACGTCGACACGACTTTGGGTGACGATTACCCAAGTCCTGTTGCAGCCATCTTCGCTGCTGTGGCTCAGTGGAACATCGACAACGGTCCAACAGGTGGATTGCTCGAAGCAAGCTTTGATGCGATGACCGCTGGCGCCCCTGTTGTGCTGACTTACACCGCGGGTGATGACGGTATGGGCGGTGGTAATCCTACATCAATGGCTAATCTGGAAGTCGTAATCACTGCGACCGATGACTCACTGATCGAAGGACCAGAAGACGTTGAAGTCTCAATCGCCAACGCTGGCAGCACGACCATGGCAGACGTGAGATTGTTGGGCGATACGGCGATGACACCTGTCGCGGACATTACCGTTACCACAACCATCAACGACAACGACACGGCTAACTGGACGCTAGTAGAAGATACCGACGCTCTTGCTCAGCCGGACTCTAGCAACGGATCTGTCGACGAAGGTGATATTGCTCGTTACAACTTGACGCTTGATGGTGTGGGCGGAGCCACGACGATCGTTGGGCCAGCTGATGCAGCCGTTCAACTGGGTGAAACGGCATCGATTGATATCGCACTTGGCTTGCTTGGCCCAACTTCTGTGGCTGACTTCGATGAGCTCGCTGGAGCGGAACTCAATCCACTGTTCGACGCCGTTCAGGATGCCGTTGATGACTACAACACGGCCAGCGGCGGCTCAGTTGCGACCGGTGACTATTTTGAGTTCAACGCTACCACGGGAACCGTCACTTATTACGGCAATAGTATCGAAACGGCTCCTGCACTGACGATCGACTTGAATACGTTTGAGGACGACGGAGTTGCTCAGCCAGGCCATCTCGCGAATCTGGTTGAACCAAATGAAGATTTCGAAATCTCGATTTCGAACCCGCAGTTCAATGGCATGGCCATGCAGCCGGAGATCACCGTTGACGCGGCTGACACTGTCTCAACAACCATCGTTGATGATGATACTGCGACTATCGAAATCGTATGGGTTAGCGATTCCGTCGAG
The DNA here is from genome assembly GCA_964582025.1 of uncultured Pirellulaceae bacterium. GTDB lineage: Bacteria > Planctomycetota > Planctomycetia > Pirellulales > Pirellulaceae > Mariniblastus. The sequence continues at coordinate 34,922 of CAZORS010000031.1, forward strand.
GGTAATGACACTGACTTGACAAACGAAGCACGGGTGCCCGGCCTGTTCCACGTCATCATGTCGAATCCAAGCCAAGTCGAAGTGATCGTTGATGTGACAGACACGATCGGGAATGTTTCAATGATTCCGGGTTTACCGGCAAACAAAGTTGGCTCTGCCACATCCGGACTTGATTACCAAGCATTGTTCTCAAGCGTCTCGTTCTCTCCGGGAGCCACAT
>CAZORS010000032.1:0-34151 GCA_964582025.1 uncultured Pirellulaceae bacterium
AAGAACCCAGCTCCCGAACCCCGCGGCGCCGTTCGCGTTCGCATGATCGGCTACGAAAGAGCTTTCGATCTCAACGGGCCCAACACCTGCGAGCTTCTTTCGAAACCTGAATTCGAGAAACTAAAAAATCGTATCGGCGCCGATCCGCTTCGCAGCGACGCCGACCCGGAACGTGCGTGGCAGAAGATCACTAAATCCCGAAAAGCGATTGGTGGTTTGCTGTTAGATCAATCCGTCATCGCCGGAATCGGCAACATCTATCGTGCAGAGATCCTGTTCAAGCTCGGCATCCATCCGGAAGTCAAAGGCAACGAACTCACTCGTGAACAGTTCGACGCGATCTGGGCGCTGACCGTCAAGCTTTTGCAAATCGGTTTGAAATACAACCGAATCATCACTGTAGACCGAAAGGACGTTGATAAACCGCTCAGCCGGTTGTCGCGATTCGAACGGATCCTAGTTTACAAAAAGAATCGTTGCTCGATTTGCGGCAATCGCGTTCGTCAATGGGAAGTCGCGGCGCGAAAGATGTACGCTTGTGAACATTGTCAGTCTTAGGGCGTCAATAAAAACGAGAAAATATTGGAAAGGCTGTCCAAAGTTCTCCATAAGCGCAATTCACGAACAAGGACATGAATGATCCTTGTTTAGTCAAAGCTTATCCAAATTTGGAGACTCCTATGAATTGCACCTCGTTTGTTGCTGCAGCTGTTTTGTTAGCAACGTTTTGCGCCGGTTTATCCAACGCCGACGTTGTTACTTCCGATTTCACCACCATCGCCGACGGTCGCGTACAGTTCAGCGGCGCACTCGGTCACGAGCTCTTTACCGCTGAAGAAGATATTCTCACGTTGCGTTCTGGCAACAGCAATCAATCCGACGGACTCTATGAGTTTGACCTCGCGGCAATGCCGGCAGATGCGGATATCATCTCTGCCGAGATCATCTTTCGAACGGCGGCGGCAGTGACAAACACGAGCACATCTGCGCCTGTCGAATTTTTCGGGTTTGTGGGCAACGGGAGTTTGGAACTTTCAGACGAAGCGGCCGCCGCAACGTCGCTCGGTACCATCGACTTCACCACGGCAGTCGGCAACGACACTGAGATCTCTGCTGCCGTTGCAAACCTGGTGCCGATTGAAACGGTTTTGGGAGACGGTAACCTGGACGATTTCTTCACGCTGCGAAGTGAAACGATCAACTTTGTGACGCTGAATGTTGATTCGTTGGAGTCGAGCGATCCAAACGCAATGGCTGCGACGCTACGATTGACTTACGAGACTTCTGCTGTTCCCGAGCCATCGTCGATGGCGATCATTGGGCTGGGAGTATTCGGTTTCGTGTTACGGCGACGTCGATAGTTGTTGTCGTTCAAGCAACCGCCAGCGGCTTAACTTTTCATGAGTGGTCGCTGGCGTTGTGCGTTGCAAGAAAGGTTCGCATCGTCTGCGGCTAATACAAGCCCGAAGCGCAAGCTTGCGCTTCGGGCTTGTATTCTTATGCAAAAAACTCTCACTCATCCATCCACACTATTTTTCGTGAATGATTCTCATCAGCCGCAGCGTAACCGGTTTGTTGGTCATCGTTGGGCTAATGATCGAACGGTCGGAGCATCGGATCTTATGAGCCGGCGAATCAAATGCGCCGCCAAGAATCGCAAATTGATTGCTCCGCTCAATCGTCTTGCCTGCCGAATCAATCAACATCGGCCCGCCGCCAAAAGCCATTCCCGGTTGGCCCGTTCGGAATCGGCCAGGACGATTTCGAGGCCGGCGGCGCTGACCCTCCTGGTTTCGCGGTGGTTCGCCTGGGCCGCTCATACCTGGAAAGCCGCCAGGAATCGAACCAAAGTCTGGCTTGCGATTCGGGCCGTCCATCATGCCGTCGACCAAACTTGTACTCCACTCTGCGCCGTTACCCAACATGTCGACCAAACCAAATCCGTTGGGCAAGCGGGCGGTTGATTTTTGACGATTGGAAGGACTGGTTCCAGACCAGCGAACGAAGCGACTGCTCAATTCAATCCCAACCCCAAACGATCGCGGCGTGCTCGCTCCACCTCGGCAAGCGTACTCCCACAAATCAGCAGTCGGGATCTGGTAGCCGCTTCGTCGCAAAGGGTTGTCAGCGATCATCATACCCGGGCCGATTCTGCCATCGCGATTTGGCAAGTAGCACCACTGGTCTTCGGGAATGCCTTCTTTTTCACTCAACCAATTGCAATACGCGGCGGCCATGAAAAAGCCCATACGCACTTCTTGATCGTCTGGGCCGCGATTGACAAATCGATGTGATGATTCGCCTTCAATGCTGGCGACGAATCGAGCCAGTTGCTCTGCTGTCAATTCATCTCGACTGAAGAAAATGTTTCTTGGAACTTCCACGTCATGAGGCTTCTCGTTGGGCAACTGGTTTCGGTCTCCCAGCGAACCGCCAACGCGAGCTTTGATTCCGCCCGGCATTCGAATCATCGTGTGGCCTTCCGATGTCCGGAATCCTGCCGCCTTTGGCAGCGTCGCATCATCCAAATCAGCCTGATAGCCATGTCGTCGCAGAAACCATTCGGCAGTCGAGTTCAGCTCAGCATTTTCAGATTCGCGATAAAGCTGATTGGCCAGTTCGCGAACCGAAGAAGGCACTTTGCTCGACGCGGGCAAGCTTCCGATCATCTGCAAAATCGCGGCGGCAACATCGTCAGGCAATGGATCAGCGGCAAGCATCTCCACCAGCGGTTGGGCCGGCCCGTTTCCAGCGGCGTAGCAATGAATCAGGTAGCTGCGGACGGTTGGATCTTCCAGAAAACGCAGCTGCTCAACGATTGACTCACCGTGCCCTCGTAAAGTCAACGCAGCGCCCAGATTGCCAATTCTGCGGGCGAGTACAACAGAGAAAACTTTGCCTGCCCGAGAATCCTTGGACTCATTCTCGTCCTGTTCAAGATTCCATTTGGAAACCGCAGCCATGAAACGGCCTTTCAGTATGCGGTCCAGTTCACTTCCCGATTCTGTGTCTCGAATCGTGGAAAAGATCGCATCCAGATGAACGATCGCGGCTTCCTCAACCAGGTCAATTTGTGCTTCCGGATCATCGGCAGCGAACTCAGCCAACAAAAATGTCGAAGTCCGATTGCGTGCTGCATCGCGCTGGTTGCGGCCATCCGTCAATGCGTCCACCAATTGTTTGCGAACAGGAAACAGTCCTTTCGCCAACCAGCCAAGATCCGTTGGATTGGCGTCGACCAACAGCTGACAGACCTGTTTGCTGGACTGCGACCAAAACGAATGTTCGGGATCAAGCACTCCGATCGCGATCGCGGCTTTCAATCGCTCGGGACCGGTTTGAGTTTCGTCGCTGGCGATTGCGGCCAGCTGACTGGCGACGGCGGAACGATCTTTTTCCGACAAGTCCTGGTTCATATGCTCAGCGAAAACAAGATTTGCTTCCGGACTCATCGAAGGCAATCGATCGGCTAGGTACGCAGACTGGCTGGGATCTGTTTGAAGCAACGCAAGTGCGATGCGTTCCCGCTGCTGGTCGTCAGTATTCCCTGCTGCGGTACCAAGGGGACCACAAGTCCAATATTGGTTCTCCCTCGTTTCGTGCACCACCTCTGGCAAGTCATCCCAGGTGCAGGATAGAAGCCTTTGAACAATTTCATTTCCCCGCGATCGTTGCAGTGCAGAATGAAACAGCGCAAACAAACCCGCCGCCAACGCGACGACCAGAAGACTGCGAAACAAATGTTTCCGCGCTGAAGATTTCAAGAACTCTCGTTCGACTCCGCCGCTGTTTTGAACACTTCGAGCAAACAAACTAAATCGTAAACAATCAATCGGGCCGGCAAGGTTGCTCGGTCGGTGATCTTCGTTCCATCGCGCCGCTGCGAATCGCAAGTCCGTGTTCGCTCGCCCAATCAGGCTTTGACGATCCTGAGTTTCGAGCCAGCGACGAATTTCGGAAACCAAAAAGTCATGCGGCAGTTGATACTGCATGCTCGACTGTGATTCGTCATCTTCAACAGGCGTTAGAAGATGCAGCTGCCGTTCCAGCAAATCGAGCAGATTGTCGAAGTCCGCATCGGACACGCGCTGTCCTGAATCGCGACACGCTGCACGTAATTCCTGTTTCGATTTCGATGGACCGCGAATTTTTCCGGATACTGGCGTCAAACATCGCAAAACTTCTTTGGCCGGCGCAACGAGCCTTTTTTGAGCAGACGGCGCGAGGTCGCCAAGGACTGAATCGAGATAGTATCCACTGAGCGAACTATGCGATGTGATCTGTTCGAGCCGTTGATCGGTCCAGTTATCTTCGCCCAGAATCCTAGCCAGCAACGCCAGCCGAACTGGAACAACTCGCTCACCATCGGCTACTGAGTCAACCGCTTTCGCAACGAAGTCATCGCTCAGTTCAAGATCGAGTGCTTCGGCCCACACACGCATGACTCGTATCGCGTGAGTTCGGCTGAATTTCTCCAACGCCATCGCGTTTCGGCCATCACGCAGCGGAGATTCCTGGCGGCGCATCCAGTCGCTGATCGCAGACCAAAACTCGTCTCGCACAACGAGTACGAATTGCAAACGCTCGCCATCGGCTTGTCGCATCGCATTGAAAAGTTCTTCGCGGCGATCTTCAAAACCGGCGCCAAAAATCTGTTCGAATTGGTCAAAGACGATGATCGTGCGATGTCTTTCGCCAGATTCGCGAACGGTTGCGAACTGTTCAGTCAGAGTGCCGTTTTGCAACTCGGGCAACCAGGAGGCAAGTTGATCCGAGAGAGATTTTGTCCCACTCAGTTCCGACGTGTCTATTTCAACACAGCGAGTTCTCCCCGGATCAACGAAGGGAATCACGCCGGCACTCAACAGAGAGCTTTTTCCACTTCCGCTTGGCCCGTACAGAACCAGCACATTCCTCGCGACGCCTGCTGCGTCTTGCAACCGATCAAGCCACCAACGAACACGATCCGGTTCGCCTTTGGCATTCCGCTGACCCGGAAGCAACTGCCAATACGATCCGGCATCATCGCGCGTGTACGACTGCAAGCCACGGGGCGCGATGGCTCGCTGTGAATCTGAACGAGGCTTCTCGTCAACGAACCATGTCAGATCGGCCGCCAAGTCCGCAGCATTTCCGTATCGGTCGAACATTGCTGTCGCGGTTGCCTTGCTGCAGATCCGATCGAGTTCAATTGGAATCTGTTTGTCGAAGTGCCGCGCCGTGCGAACTTGTCCGCGTGCGATTTCGCGAATCATCTCGCGTGAAGAATGACTTTCCCAGGGAAGCTGGCCTGCCAACGATTCCAGCAGCAATATTCCTATCGAAAAAATATCGCTGCGAGCATCTACCAAATGGCCTTCGCCCCGAGCCTGTTCTGGACTCATGTATGCCGGCGTGCCAACGAGTTCGCCTTTCTTACCCGATTGCCAGCCGCGAGTTGCCAAACCAAAGTCAAGCAACACGGGTTCGTCATTTTCCTGGACGATGATGTTGCCCGGTTTGATATCGCGGTGCACGACGCCCGCTTGATGGGCTCGATCCAGCGACTGACAAAGTTTGGTGAACAAACTGCAAACTCGCGCGTGGTCGTTTCGGTCAATCGATTTTAGCCACTCGCCCAGGTCGGGCCCCTTGACGATCGCGGTGACGAAAAATGCGCGGCCACCGTCTTCGATTCCGCAATCGTAAACCGAAACGATGCCTGGCGTTTCCAGGCTGGCGACCAGGCGTGCTTCGGCGAACAGCGATTCTGACGGCTGGTCGGAGCGAAGGACTTTGACGGCGACGGCTCGTTCAAGCTGAGTGTCCCAGCCTCGATAAACCGTGCCAAAAGAACCTTTTCCGATCTCGCCGTCGATTCGGTAACGAGGGATCTTTGGCGGAACGACGTCGGCAGGCGGAGAAAGGCTGTCGGATTGCTCGTCACCACGAATCTCATCTGCAATCGCGGTTCGCAGCTGTTCTGGAATGTCAGACAGGAACGCATCGCGCGATTCGCGATTCATTGAGCCTTGCTCTTCGAGATAACCAAACGCTTCAAGCCATAATTCGATTTGTAAACTTTCGTCGCTTGCAACTCGTTCAAGTTGCTGCGTGTAGTCTGATACGTTTGGTGGATCGCCAAGCTGATGCCGTAAGTACTGATCGGTCAGCAAGCAATCTCGAAACTGTTCGTCGCTGAGCGCCTCGCCATTGGCTTCGTGACTTGCAACGAATTCGGCGATGTCCCGATTGCCGTTGCGAAACCAGGATTCGTATTGGTCGGCGATCGAATTCATGAATTGGCTTCGGACTCCGCTTCGATTAGTGCACTCGTCAGGATGCTGCGGACTTGCTCAAGCTCACGCCGAACGGTGCGAGTCGAGCGACGAATCGACTTGGCAATGTTGTCTTCTGGTTCGCCATCAAGAAACATTTGAAACACTTGCCTTTGTGATTCGCTCATCTTTTGCGACGCCAAATCGTATTGCTCGGTGAGCGCGGCGGCTTCTTCGGCCGATGGGTCGCGGGCAAGCTCCGACGGCGAGAGCCCGAAGCAACTGGCACTGGTGTCGATGCTGGCTTCGGTTGCGACGTTGCGTTTGTCAGCGGCGTGGAAGCGAACCTTGCCACGAATTTTGTTAACTGTGATCGCTGCCAATAAACCCCAGAGCTGTCCGCTGTTGTCGACCGACAGACGATCGTCTTTGGTTCGAGCGAAGAAGCTTCGGTAGACCGATTGCACCACGTCTTCGGCTTCGACTCGACGAGCTAGCGCAGGAGAAATGCGACTCGCGGCTAAAGCAATTAGCCGTGATACGTAGTGATCGTAGATTTCCTGGGCGGCCGTTTCATCTCCGCCTCGCCAACGATCGACCAGTTGTACTGATTCGTGCGTCATCTAGTTAGCTCCCAACGTCACTAAAATATACCACATCGTCGCGACGCCAGCACAAGTGAATCCGATCCCCGCCGGTATCGCACTGTGAATCGCAGACATTTTAAAAAGCAACATAATCGGCGGCAGGATCACTGCGGCTGCCAACGAAAAAAGCACGGTGTACATCACGCGATTGAACAGCACGTCGTCGTGGTCAGCGGTGCTCGTTGCGTCGGCGCTGAACAGAACAAACATCATCGCTCCGACCAGCGCTCCGGCAGCGATTGCGGCCAATACAAGAAAGGCCAACACTGCCGCCAAGAGCCGAATCCAAATCGTTGCGCCTTCCAAGTCAAGAATGTTCATGCCTGATTCCTTTCGGGACGAACCTATTGGCTTGCCGGTGCGGCAACACTTTGACCAAATGGCGATTGTGTAACCGGCTTCTTGCCATACCGGTTTTCGCCCTCAGTGCCTGGAATGACCATCAGCGCGAAGACTGCGAACGCTCCAAGTATCGGCACCAATCCGACCAGCATCCACCAGCCGCTTCGCTCGGAATCGTGCAGTCGTCTGATCGAAACTGCGACTGCCGGAAGCAACATCGCCAACATGAACACGATGCTCAGTACCGGGATGCCGATCACGAAGTCAATCATTTGCAATCCGAGAGCGATCGCAACGTTGACGACGATGAACCACCAGTACTCGCTGCGATTGGCTCGGCCGGAAAATTCCAGGCTGTTTTTGATGACTGAAGTGAAGTTGTCTAACAGGAAATTCATCGCTTTCTCCCTTTGCCTTTGCGTTGTTTGTTTGAGTTGAATTCAATTCCCGGATTGAGGCCAAAGAACCTTGTCTGGCAGTAAATAGCAATTGGTTTTGGTTTAGGACAAAAATTCTCAAAAGAGTTGTCCAAGTCGTCAGGCCACGGCAATCAACGAGCAGAACGATTCTCAACTCAACTCTCAACGAGGCAATTCGATGAAACTTTTGTCCACTCAAAAACTGCTTACCCTGTTGTTTGTCTTGCCGATATCAATGATTGGCATTCATTCAAATGCACAGGCTCAACTCAGCCCTACAAACGAACTCGCGGAAATGGACGCAGCCGCAACGATGCTGGGTTCGATTCGAAGTTGGGTTAACAGCGATCCAGAAGCTGCCATTGCAGCGTTTGAAAATTACGAACGGGTCCGTCAGTACGTCGATCAGAAACATGCTCAGTACGCTGGATCAAACGGCCGTTCTGCTGATCGAGCAAAAGCCATCGAGTCAGGAATCAAAGCGTGGGAGGAGTTTCTGACCAAGTACCACGCCAAGCAACCGAAACAGATTGCGACGGAACTCAAGCGTCAACGCAAAGCCGTTTTGCGCTACAAAAAATCCAAGTCACCTCGGCCGAGCAGTTTTGCTTACATCCCGAAAACCGTTTGGCAAACGAAGGATCGGCTGGACGTACTAACTGCGTCGGGAGCTGACACCAAAGAGTTGCAAGCCGAGCAGGGAGAAGTGCAAACGATGGTGCTGGAGTTGCTGGCGACTTTGGATGACGAAACGATCGCCAAGAAGAACAGCTTTGTTCGCGATGCATATAAGCAGGCTGATCGTTCGGCGATCGAAACCGTCGCAACGCAGCAATGGTCGACAACAAACCCGGATCAAGCGATCACGAGAATCGTGATGCCGAAGTCGTCCTGGTCGCATACGTACTCGGCGCGCTTTGACGAAAGCAGCAGCAGAGTTGTTCCTGAAGAGATCGATCGTATGACGGTTTACGTCGCGACTCGCAAGTCGGATGGCATTCTGACGCTGAATCCAATTCGCTTGATGCGTGAAAACCAAATGGTCAACGGCAAGACAGGTCCGCAATCGGCTTCCGTGATTCCGACCAACGAGTTTCCTTTCGATGTTTTGGAAAAGAACATTCGTTAGCTGGCCGGTTTGTAGTACCGCCTTTAGGCGGAATGCGGAATTCCGGCTAAAGCCGGTACTACAAACCATTTCATGTCCAAATTCTCTTGTCAAACCAATTCACTATTGAACCAAACTCAAGTCATAAAGGAATCAAGAAATGAAACCCTCACTCAAAATCTCGGCTGCCATCTTTGCACTGACTCTTATGGCAACTCCATTCACCAGCCTTCAAGCTCAAACAACGGAAAAGCCGACGATCAAGATCACTGATTCGAAACTGCATCCGATCAATTACGGCATCGACTCGCTCGATCACTGGGTTGAAAAAGCAAAAACGGGAGACGCAGCTCGTGCGAAAACTCTGCTTCGTGATCTGGGGAAATTGGAAGTTCGCTTTGGCCGGATCCCCGTTAGCGATTCGGATCAATACAAACACGTTTCAAATCGCTTGAAGGAAACTCGAGCTGCCATTGAAGCGAAATCTTCGACGGCCACTGGCACTGACAAAAGCGAAGCAAGCAAGCCTCGCGAAAAACCTACGGCAAAGACCAATCCGGAACTCATCAACATCTCTCGATTGCTTTCTGGCATTCAAAACGACATTCCGCGATATCAAGACAATCACAAACAACGCTCACGGATGCGAAACGATTTGGCGACAGCCAAGAAACGTTTTGAGCGCGTCCCTGTTTCCAGTCATCCAGACTATCAAACTGTTAAGGATCAGTTGGCAAGCATCGAAGCGGCTCTTCAGCCCGATGGCGATTTAAAGATGGATGCGAAACAGGTCGCTGAATATGTCGAGTCCATTCGAGTCAAATACAGCAAACAAGTACTGTTGCCTGAGGCTCGCGGCATCATGAAAACTCGTGAGCTGACGGCCGCTGATGTCGATGGCATCGTTGCCAAACTTAAAGCCTTTGGTGAAAACGCGGATCAGGATCTGCCGAAGCTTCGCCAGGTTGTTGCGGCGACGGGAAAAGGAGATTACTGGTTGCGGTGGCTTGAGAAAGATTCGATCGAGAAGCTGAAGCGGAACATGGAGTCGATCAAGCAAGCTATCGACAAACGAATTGATTCTGGACTTCGTAATGCGAAACAGCGAAGCAGCCTCGATCCTGAGAAGAATAAATACGCTTTCACGACTGAGTCTGTACGAACGAGCCACGAAGCTGAACATGGTCGAACGCTTCGCACCATTCAACAAGCCGCGAGGCTGGAGAAACTGCTTGAGCTGCCTGTGACCTGGTCTCCAAAGATCAACGAGATGCAGGACTACATCGCGACTTACAACGTCAAAGCCAAAGCGGCGAGTACCGTTCGTGAACTTCCTGCCGAAGTCGGGGCCAAAGAGCATCACAAGATCGCCGAAGGTGTTTTCAAAATTGAAAAGTACGGCATCGGCAAGATCGTTCGCACCATCGTCAATAGTAAACCTGTGCCTCGTGATCGCATCGAGCATAAAGCAAGGAGCGGGAAGCTGGAAACGATCGTCCGTGAGTGGAAAGAGTTCCAGGTGACGACGGTTGAACAAGAAGGTGACAAGCTATTTGTCTATGTCAACAATCTTGCGAACTTCAGTCGTGCTCCAGGGACGACGCCGATCAATCAATGGATTCTGAAACAGCGATACAAGCGAGGCGAGATCAGCAAAGAAGACTTCAGCACGTCGCAGAATTAATTCAGACGAAATTTTGAGTCGTGTTCGACGTGCGTTAATCGAGTCCACCAATGGGAAGTTGCAGCGCGGAAGATGTATGCTTGTGAAAATTGTCAGCGATAATTGAACCGTGATCGTATATTCCGCCACCTGAGAGCAATCGAACCCTTGAATCGACAACTCAGTTGACAGATAGTCATGGTGTTGGCGAACATGGACTTCAGGTTGAAACACGACGAGACAACAGGCATGATTTTTAACAAAGGAATCTCGGGCGGCATCAAGCCATTCTTTCTATTCACTGCAACGATCCTGTTGTCGTTTCTTGATGCCGGTTCAGCTGTCATGGGCCAAGATTTGTCTCGTTTCGAAGATGGCGAAATCCGTTCTCTCAAGGACAATGAAGTCTATGTTCGCGATTCGGAAACTGGAAAGACCAACGCCTTCTATTTGCAACAAGAGGGATCAGAAACAAATCGCTTTCCCCGTGATACAAAAATCTCCGTCTCTGGAAGCGTGCCGGCAAAGTATTTGGAACCGGGAACCTACGTCCAGTTTCGCGTGTTCATCAACTCCAAAGGTAAATCAAAAGAAAAAGTTGCCCTGCTGAAGGTCGTCGAAGCTGACGAAAGCGATCTGCAGATCAAACCTGAAACTGAACCAGAAGGCAAAGAATACGTTGCTGCCGATGTCGTTGCCCGTGTCGTTCAAGTCGGCAAAGGGCGAATTCGCTTAACGGTCCCGGAGTCGACGTATGCTCGTCGTGGCAAGTTTAACGTTTCGATCACAAAGGATGCTAAAGTCGAAATCAGTAAGGGAACTTTTGACATGGTCATGGTAGGTGACACAGTGAAAGTCGCCGAAGCAGTTAAGCTAAACAACGGCGGCTACTTTGCGACCAAAATTGAAATTGAACTTACCGCTGATCGAAACAAAGAGCTCTCCTTCGACGAAGAACTGGAACAAAAGTTCAGCGAACTTTCGGATGAACCCGGTCAACCGAGAGAAGTTCGATCCAAACACTTTGTCGTCTACACCGACGTCTCCGAAAAAAGTGCGGCGATTCTGTTGGTGAAGCTTGAGCGAATGTACGGCTTGATTGGCAACTACTTCGGCAAGCGTCCACGTCAGCCAATCGAATGCTACGTCGTCCGTCCGGAAAACCTGAAACTTTGGAGAGAGAAGATACCGCCAGCGATGGCGGCCAAAATCGCCGAACCGGCAGGCGTGACTCACTCGCGTTCCAATGGATCCGCGACCATCTCCATTGTGTACTCCTGCGGTCGTCATGGCATCGTCCAACACGAGTCCGTCCATGCGTTTTGTGCCATGGCTTTTGGAACGGCTGGACCAGTTTGGTACGCCGAAGGCATGGCGGAAATGGGACAGTACTGGCGCGACGGACAGCTGGAAGTCAGCATTCCCCAAGGCGTGATCAACTACTTGACCAATGCAGAACCGAAGAAAATGAGAGACATCGTGGCGGCCGGCCAAATTACCGGTGACTCATGGCAAGCTTATGCTTGGCGTTGGGCTCTGTGCCATTTACTGGCCAACAATCCGAACTACGCGACGCGGTTCAAACGTTTGGGCGTGTCCCTGATGTCCCGCGGCCCGGATTCGTTTGACAATGCGTTTGGTCCCGTAGCGCCGCAGATTTCTTTTGAGTACGACCAATTCGTGCAAAATTTTGGCAACGGATACCGTGTTGATCTTTGCGTTTGGGATTGGAGATCGAAGCCCAAAAAGCTGTCCAGAAAATCAAAAGCCAAACTAAAGGTTGAAGCTCAGGCAGGATGGCAGTCGACTCGCGTACAAGTCGTCGCCGGTACAAGCTATGACTACATCGCCAGCGGCGACTGGAGTCTTGATTCTTCAACCAAGACCGATGCTGATGGGAGCAAAAGTGGAAACGGTCGTCTCGTCGGAGTTCTGTATAAAGATTTCAAACTCTCTGAACCGTTTGATCTGGGAACCAAGGGCTCATTCGTTGCACCGGCTGATGGTCATCTCTACGTTCGTTGCAAAGATACGTGGACCGACTTAGGCAACAACGACGGATCGATTCGTGTTCAGTTCAGCCAATCAAAGCGAAGCAATGGCGACTGAGAAACCACAAACGACCCACAACCCTCTTTATCGCCTTGGCTGCCCGGTTTGGAACTGTGATGCGTGGAAAGGATCCGTCTACGCGGCATCTGCACCAAAAGATCGTTGGCTGAAATCGTACACCAACGTATTCGGAACCGTTGAAGGCAACAGCACGTTCTATGGTATTCCGAGACCGGACACTTTTCGACGCTGGGCCGATCAAGCGGTCGATGGATTCAAGTTTGCACTAAAGTTTCCACGCGTGATCTCGCACGAGAAAGAACTGCTTCACGCGGAAATGGAAACGAAGCTGTTCCTAGACTGCCTTGAGATCCTAGCCAATGCCAATCGACTCGGGACCAGTTTTCTACAGCTCGGCCCGCGTTTCGATGGACAACATCTGGGCCCGCTGCAACGGTATCTCGAGCAATTGCCGGCAGAGTTTCCTTTCGCGGTCGAAGTCCGACATCCTGCATGGTTTGAGGCTCCTTTCGAAAACGAGCTAAACCAGTTGCTGGAACACTTGGAAATGGATCGCGTGATTTTCGATTCGAGACCACTCTATTCTGCTCCACCGACGGACGAATATGAAATCAAGTCTCAAGGTCGCAAACCGAAGTCTCCGATTCGCGATTTTGTCACGGGATCGCGGCCGATGCTCCGGCTCGTCGGTCGGAATGATGTTTCGCTGGTCGACCCTTGGATTGAGCAATGGATTCCCAAAGTCGCTACGTGGATCAACGACGGGCTGGAACCTTACGTGTTCCTACATGCACCGAACGATGCGTTCGCGCCTCAGCTGGCGATGCGTTTTCACAACGCGTTGGCGGAAACGTTAGATAAACTAAACCCCTTCGAGTCCTGGCCGCAAACGACAGAATTCCAGCGACAGCTTTTCTGATCCGACGCACCAATACAAGCGTCATTTGTTGCCGCGCCGAAACGCCAACCCCGTCAGAACAGACCGAACAATCGGCCCCGGAAACCCCGTAAAAATTGGCCACATTTTCAACGATCGCCAGCACTAAGGGCTAAAAGTGCTACTCTTAAAGTGACCCTGCTGCGACGGATTGATAGCAGATTTTTCATAGGGATGGACCAGCCGTGTCCGACTTCCCGCGAAGATAAAAGTACGAAACGAGTTTGTGCTTTAAGGAGATCCGTTCATGGCAAAGTTTTATATTCAGTCTGGTACCGTTTCATTTGTTGTATGTGCGAACGACGCCGAAGGTGCTGCTCTTTGGGCGATGCACCGAGTAATCGATGAAAAGATCTGTGACTATGAAGAGCAAAGGTTGCTCGACATGTGGTTCGAAGATGAAGTGGATGAGGAACCAATCGATGGTGTTCCTCAAGCCGTTCCTTACGAAGCGATGCTTGAAGGCTTGGCGGAGTTCGGCGAGATGGTCATGATCAGCGAAATTGGCGTTGGGCGCGATGAAGCTGGTTTGCTGCACACCGAAGATATCTTTGGCCAGTGGCGTCAGTTGATGTCTGCTGTTGATCGTTTGTTCGACCAGATGGGATAAGACGTTGTGCGGCACGGTGGTCTCCACCGTGGACGCGCAATAAACGGTGGAGACCACCGTTCCACGTTACCTACCACTACTTCGCAAACAACTGCGACATATCTTTCATCGCTTTGAACTCCAAAGCGTTTCCAGCCGGATCCAAAAAGAACATCGTCCCTTGTTCTCCGGTTTCTCCTTCAAAGCGAACGTAGGGTTCGATCACGAACTCTACGTTGTTTGCTTTGAGCCTATCGGCTAGCTCTTGCCACTGATCCCAGTCAAGCACCACGCCGAAATGCGGAACTGGAACATCGTGCCCATCGACTGGATTGGAATGCACTGCGTCGTCTGACGTTTCAACTGGTGGCTTGTAGTGAGCCACGATCTGGTGTCCGTAAAGATCGAAGTCGATCCACGTGTCACTGCTGCGTCCTTCGGGGCATTGAAGAAGCCCCCCGTAAAATTCGCGAGCGGCATCGATGTCGTTGACTGGAAAGGCAATGTGAAATGGGTTCGGCATGTGTGTTCCAGATTCGAAAACGGTTGACTCAAACATCATAACCTGAAAGCGGAGCCTTGGACCAGCTGCACCTTGGTTACGCTTCGGGTTATGATTTCGTGACACAGCCCTCTCTTTTGCCGAGACATCATGCCTACCCCCTACGGTCCGTGGACCATCAAAAGCACCGAACAAATCTATCGCGATCCATTCGTGGAACTGACGCTCGACCAAGTCATTCGTCCTGACGGCGACGACGGCCAGCACGTGGTCGTTAAGATCAAACCTGGCGTTTGCGTGATTGCTGTCGACAAGGAACGCAATGTTCACTTAACCAAAGAATTCCACTACGCCGTCGGACGAGATTCAGTCGAAGCGGTCAGCGGAGGGGTTGAGCCTGACGAAAACGCAGACTTGACGGCGAAACGTGAACTTCAGGAAGAGCTTGGACTGGAAGCTGAATCATGGAAGTTTCTGACAACGGTTGACCCGTTCACCACTTGCCTCGTCTCCCCAACGCGGCTTTATCTGGCGACGGGACTCACCGAAGTCGACACCAACCCAGAAGGCACCGAACAAATCGAGCATGTCGTCATACCGTTGGCCGATGCCGCAAAGATGGTAGCCTCCGGCGAGATTACTCACGCGCCGAGCTGCGTCGGGATCCTAATGGCGGAGTCAGTCGTTCCGTCCAGCTCGAAGCCAATACAAGCCCGAAGCGCAAGCGAGTGAGTATGGCGGACGACTCGCTCGCTCGCGCGTCGAGGCTGTGAATAAGTGCCGACACACGAAATCGAGGTGAGCCGTTTGGGCGCTAGCCCCGGTTATCGGCAGTTCAACCGCGGCTAGCGCCGAAACGGCTCAATATTTCACAGCCCCGTCGTGCTTGTATTGTTCATGCAAAATCTTGGTAAGCGGGGTGCCGCTGGTTCCTACCTCACGCTTCGGGTTATGATTGCGGTCCAATCAAATCCACACTTTTCTGGTGCTTCATGTTGAATCGAACCAACGCTGCTTTTTCTATTCTTCGCATCACTTGCGTTTTTTCTTTGTTGAGCGTTACTTTGTTCGCCCAAGACTGGCCGCAGTGGCGCGGGATCGATCGAGATGGAATCATCGCAAAACCGATCGCCCCTTCTACCGAAGCTCCGTCTTTGAATTGGACGGCCGAAATTGCGGGTGGCTATTCGGGGCCAACCGTCGCTGAGGGCAAAATCTACGTGATGGATCGCGTCGCAGAGCCCAACCAAATTGAACGAGTACACTGCTTTGACCAAGCAACCGGCGAAAACATTTGGACGCATCAGTACGATGCGCTTTACCAAGGGATCGGCTATCCCGCTGGTCCGCGAGCTTCGGTCACCGTCGACAATGGCAAAGCGTATTCGATTGGGTCGATGGGACACGCGTTTTGCTTTGATGCTGCCGACGGCACTGTGATCTGGAAAATCGACTTCAACACGGACTACAAAATCGTCGCCAACAAACGGATGCCGGTCTGGGGCATCTCTGGAAGTCCGCTGATCGTCGGCTCCAATGTTGTGTTCCACATTGGCGGAAGTGACGGAGCCTGTGTCGTCGCGATCGATTGCAAGTCGGGAAAAGAAACGTGGCGAGCACTCGAAGATCGGGCTCAATATTCAGCTCCCGTTCTGATGGAACACAACATGTTGAAGTCCATCGTTTGCTGGACCGGCGATTCGGTTGCGGCATTGGATCCGGAAACGGGCGAAGTGAAATGGCGATTTGCGTTTCCACCGCGCAACATGCCAATCGGCATCGCAACACCGCTGATCAAGGACGGCCACATCTTTGTGACATCGTTCTACGACGGTTCGTTGATGTTGAAAGTCAACGCCGACGGAAAAAGCGTCAGCGAAGTTTGGTCCGCCGTTGGCCCCAACGAAAAATCTACCAAATCACTCCAGTCGATTATCAGCACGCCAATCTGGCTCGGCGATCACATCTACGGCGTCGACAGCTACGGACAACTCCGATGCCTCGAAGCCAAAACCGGCGAACGCGTTTGGGAGAATCTCGACGCCGTCCCGAAAGCTCGCTGGAGCACGATTCACTTTGTCAGAAACGGTTCCAACGGTGACACGATCTGGATGTTCAACGAACGTGGCGAAATCCTACTGGGGAAACTTTCACCTGAAGGTTTCGAGGAGCTTTCTCGCCACAAAATTCTGGACCCAACCGTTGGCCAATTACGTCGACGCGGTGGAGTGTGTTGGTCGCATCCAGCGTTTGCCGGTCAAAGTATCATCGTGCGAAACGACAAGGAAATGAAAAGTTGGAAGTTGGGTGCGAAGTAGCCTTCGGTTGCAACGCTATGTTTTGGGGCAAAGCCCCGGACGTTTACATAGCCCAGTCCGAAGGGTCCGAAGGGCTGGGCTATATAAATTGCTGGGCCTTTGGCACGAAAAGCGCAACATCAAAACTTGCGGTTCGTGCTTGTACTCTCGCGGCCCGCCTCGCAAAAATTCACTTCCACTTAAGGATCTTCAAACCCTGTAAGTCCCGAACAAACACATGTTCGTTTGTCGCCGCTAGGTGAGCCCAACTGTCGTCAGCAACTTTGCGCGAATCAACCATCTCGAACTTCTCTGGGTTGGCTTTGAACAGCATCAAGTCACCACGTTCATCAAGTGCCATAATTTTATCACCCGCAGCAATCAGGCTGGCGTACTTTCCATATGGCTTGGTTCGCCATTTGGTTTCACCAGTCTTGAGATCCATGCAACAGAACCGTTGATTCTGAAGTCGCATGTAGGCGTAACCGTCAACCACCACAGGCGTAGTCATGTAAGAAGCCTGTGGCGACTTCCATTTTTCGGTAATGGCAAACGAGTCACCCGCCGGCGTGATTTCGATGAACTGCGATGTATGACGATACGTCGAAAGGAAAATTCCGTCTCCCAAAACCGTTGGTGTCACGATGTTCATGCCGCGAAAGGCCGGGATCTCTTGAGACCAAAGTTTCGATCCTGTTTCCAGGTCAACGCCGTTGAGCGTTGTTCGAGTAAGCACGACAGCTTGTCGCTTGCCAGCCAGCGTCGCAATATGCGGTGACGAGAAAGCACTTCCATACATGCCTCCACCATCATCAAGCGATTTCCAAACGGTTTCGCCAGTCAGCTTGTTCAGCTTTTGAAAACAGGCTCCCGCTTGAACGTAAACATGATCTCCATCGACCAGAGGAGATGAGACGTACCCAAACGATGGCACTTTCGTTCCCGAGTCCGCTGGGAAATCTCGTTTCCAAACCACGACTCCTGTTTCGCCATCCAGACAAACGAGAACATCTTTCATTCCGGCGACGAACAGCCGTCCGTTGTCCCAAGCCGGCGTCGCGCGAATCCAGCTTCCGTTGGCCGCTGCGAAGAACGGGACTTTCATTGCGCCTTCCCATTTGGCGGACCAAATTTCGCTACCGTCGGAAATTCGAATCGCTTTGACGACTTCATGACTCTTGTCAACCGTTTCAGTCACGAAGACTCGATCACCGACAACGATCGGTCCGCTGTAGCTTGGTTGCAGCGCGATGGTTCTTTCTTCGATCAACTTCTCAGTCGAAAGCGTGTCTGGCCATTTGAGATCCGCGACGCCATCGCGATTCTTGCCTCGCCACTGAGTCCAATCGTCGGCGTTAAGTTCAAGTTGTGCGATTCCTGTTTGAGACGCCAACAGAAAAAATGGTGAAGGCAAGAATTGGCAAATGTCGCTTCATGGATAACTCTTGGGGCAAATTTGGATTTCGAAAGTCGGTGATTGGTGAAACCGTTGAATTCACTGCGTCATAACGCCGCTGGCAGAATTGCTATGATGTGGAGCCTATCTTTATCTCACAACTTAACATCTTCCCATGTCAGATTCGCCTTCGGTCGCTGTTGGATCGCTTAATCCCGTAAAAATCAATGCCGTTCGCGGAGCCTTCGTTGGTGCCTGGTCGGAAGCCACAGTCGTAGGAGCTGCAGTCGACACAGGCGTTTCCGCGATGCCAATGAGCGACAAAGAATGCCTGACCGGAGCTCGCAATCGCGCAAAGTTGGCTCGGGAATTGAATGACTCTGATTTTGGAGTCGGCCTCGAAGGAGGCGTCAACCAAGAAGCAGCGGGCTTGATGTTGTTGGGCTGGGTTGTGATCTTGCACCGCGACGGCCGAGAAAGCGTTTCTTGTACGGCGAAGATTCCATTGCCTGCGGTGTTGGCCGATCGAATCTTGGCTGGTGAAGAACTCGGCCCTGTGATGGACGACGTTTTGAACGAAACGGGAACTGCCAAGAAGGGCGGTGCGTCAGGTGCGTTGACCGCCGGCTTGGTCATGCGGCAGGCGAAATTTGAAATGGCTGTCGCGTATGGGTTGGCGCCATTTGTTGCGCCACAGTTTTATTAACAGCGGTGGCATAGGCTTCCAGCCTGTGGACTGCATGTCCGACACGAAACAAAAAATCAGTGCGTCACAATGACGGGAGTGCGTAGTGCAGCAGAGCCGCAAGCAATTGAACGAAGTTCTGGACTTCCTGATTACGTTTCATGGGCTGGATTCAAATTCTAACTCAGCACTTGACCATTCGCTGGAAATACCAAATGGCTTGAGCGACCTCTTTCGCAAGCATGCGAATTGGATGACCAATGAAAATCTTCACCCTCTCTTTTGGAATGAATCACTGGCCGTTTCTGACGGGACTATGTATGGCATGGATTGCCCGAAAGGGTGGATTGTTTTTTCGCAAGAACACGTAGCCGTTTGGGTGGCTGCTTGTCCTGCTTCGATTCTGGACGATACTGAAGTTGCGATTTGTTCGGACGTAGGGATCACCAAGATGCCCAGTCTAAATCTATTTTTGATTTGGCTACTTCTTCAAGAAAGCGTCTGGATTGCTGAGCAAGGAATTTCTTCCAAACATGGAATTGACGACAACGATTACTGGTCCTCACAAGGATTCTCAAATCCAATTGACTGTTCTTTCAACGGTGGTGAAGGTTTCGTCCAGCTCTTTCAGACTTTTCGGCTAAGCAACGATGGCAAAACGATCGCTCATGGGGACAATCATGAAAGTCACCTTTCTTTGCGGTCGACGGATGCCGTTGGCCGTTTGAGAAATTGATTTCAATTATCCGTCGTGATTTTAGTCTTGCATGTCCTCTAGCTGGAAGCCTATGCCACCTACAAACACGAGCAAAACCATGAGCAATCATCATCACTTCAACTACGTCGAATTCCCTGCCACCGATCTGGCTGCCATGAAGAGCTTCTACGGCGAAGCTTTTGGCTGGACCTTTCATGATTGGGGCGATACTTACGTCGCGATCCAGGGCGCCGGCGTCGACGGTGGATTTGATGCCGAATCGGCAGGGCGAAAGCCATCGAATCAAGGTGCCCTCGTGATTCTGTACTCCGATGATCTGGTCGCGAGTGAAAAAGCGGTTATTGATGCAGGTGGAACGATCTCAGTGCCAGCCTTTGACTTTCCCGGCGGACGAAGATTTCACTTCACCGATCCCAGCGGCAATGAGCTTGGGGTTTGGGCAGCGCCGAAAACTTAGTTATACGAGCCCGAAGCGCAGTACTGAACCACTCGCTTGCACTTCGGGCTTGTATTTGGCAACCGTCTTCCTACGATCAAGTCGTTGATGCGAACGTCCAATCGTTTGACTCATGGCGATCCGTTCCCGCACCCAAACGCGGCGCTTTGATCCGCGACTTGGGCAATGCCCTGCGCGACAACTTGGAACCGCTCGGCGAACTTGTGTCGCTGGAGATGGGAAAGATTCGCGCCGAAGGGATTGGCGAAGTTCAGGAGATGATCGACATCTGCGACTTTGCTATCGGTCTTTCACGACAGCTTTGTGGGTCGACGATGCACTCCGAAAGGCCCGGTCATCGCATGTACGAGCAGTGGCATCCGTTGGGACCTGCCGTTGGCTCAAGGAATTCAGTTTGGGTAGTTGCTATACTAGTCAGTAGATCTGTTGCAGCCTTGGCTAATAGGGAATTCGAACATGCTATTCTTAATGGTATCTCTTTTCGCCATTATTATGTTTGCGATCGTGCTTGATGCGTGCGTGGCATTGGCTTTGTGGCTCGCGTTTGGCCGCACCAATCTGTTTTTCCGCATGCCCATTTTCCTAGCGGCCCTGACTTTGCCTGGAGTGTTTTGTGCTTTACTGGAAGCGGGTCAAGAAACTTTCATTGTGCTGTTCTTGGCGGGCGCAATCTTGATCGGGGCGATGGTGAGTTTTCGCTCACTAATCGGCAAGGTTGCTATGGGAGTGCTACTTGCTTTCCTTGTTCTAATCGCATTTTGCCAACTTCCGTTGTTGAACACTGTTCGCCTTGATCCGGCTTTAGCGAGTTGGACTACTCGGTTCTTTTTCGCCACCAGTGTGATGGCAATTCTGTTCTCGATAACGCGGCTGTTGGGATTTGATGTTGTGCGACTGCTTGATGGCATTGACGATCTTGAACTTGAAAGACAGACCGGTCGCAGTCTTGATTCGTGGATCGGAACGTTGAAGAACGCCAAAGCAGAAAAATGGAATCGGGCAAGTCTCTGCAGATTTCTTGGAAATCACGGCCTCGACTTCCGCAGCCAAAAAGATATCGCGATCGCATTTGAGAAAGTGCATGGCCGAAGAGAGGTTGGAACCTCACTCAGCGGCAATGCGCAAGTGGTTGCTCAAGCTTCTGCAGAAAAAGATGACAGAAGCTGGTTCCAAAGACTTGCTTTTGAACAGTTCGGCCTCGCCCAGTTGTTGATGCTAACGTTTTGCGCTGCTTGCTTCTTTCGCGTCACGGGGCTCGTCTACAAAAATCTGACAACCCTGACCGACTTCTTCATTGCAGTCCCGCTGCCAATATTGGTCACCATGGTGGTCATGACGATGCTGGTGCACTTTCTGTCGGTCGGAAAGGGGCACCCGAAATTGCTGGGATTTGCGGCCGCAATTTTTCTACTACTATGCGTGCTATTGCACTTTGCGGAGCGACGATTCGGATCCACCTTCGGAATGGCGATCGGCCTAGCCTTGTTGTCAGTTCCGTTCACTCTCGCGATTTCAGCTCTGTTGGTACAGGCTCGGCATCGCGGATATCGCTTAGTGAAGGTCCAACGGCAGGAAGTTCCTGTTGGCGAGGCAGAGCCTAGTTCCGTTTATCAACTACGTCGTCTACCCAATGCGAATGACCATGTCACCTAATGGTTTACGAACTTTTGCATAGCTACCGTTAATGTCGTCGCTGGCACGATAGCCGATCGGCAAAGCGAGAACAGCGTGGAGGTTCTTCGATTCAAGCTCAAGTATTTCGTCGTACTTGTCAGGCTGGATGCCTTCCATCGGACATGCGTCGACGCCCAGCATCGCACAAGCTGCCAATGCGGTACCCATCGAGATGTAACATTGCTTTGTCGCCCAAAGATTGCGCTGATCTTCGTCCAAGCCCATGATGGAGCCGATCATTTGCTTCGCGTAGCCATCGAGTTGCCCCGATTCGAGGCCACGAGCTTCTTCGGTTTCTTTCGCGCTTTGACGAATATAGTCATCATCGATGTTGGTGCGAATCGCAAACACCAAAACGGCTGATGCGTCGAGGACTTGCGGCTGGCCGTATGAAACGGGAACCAATTTCTCTTGTAGTGCTTTGTCCTGAATCAACAGATACTGATACGGCTGCAGTCCGTATGAAGACGCCGAAAGATTCGTTGCGATGAGAATGGACTCAATGTCTTCGGCACCAACATGACGGCTGGAATCGAACTTCTTGGTTGCGTACCGCCAGGAAAGAGCACGCACAAATTCGTTGCCAAGCTCTGGCTGATGCGAAATCGAAGAGGGCGTTCCTTCGGGTTTCCATTGAACCAAATTACTTTGCTGAGTTAGCTCTATTGCGTGCTTTAGGTTCGTAGACACTTGATCCACTAGCTGATCGACCTGCTGCGCCGAAAAATCCTGATTCAATTCGTTTTCGTCGGACTCGTAACCTTCGTTGGAAGAACCGCTTCCATGTCGAATGCGAAGATCTTCCAGTTGCTCGTTCAGCAAGGCGACTGTTTTCTCCATCGGTTCGCCGCGTGATTGCTGCAACCACGAAGCGATGTGCACAGGTGAAAAATCAAAGGATTCGATGCCACAGCATTCCTTGACGCAAAGTTTTTCGCATGAAGTGATTAGATAGGAGAGAGGTTTCGGAAGAGCCATAGAATCGCTTTGAGTGAGAGGTTTGTATGGGAGAAGTATACGAATCAGCCGGTCGGTTGGGTACTGTTGTTCGCTGGTTCCAACAATTGCATGCTCAATACAAACCCGATGCGCAAGAGCGCAAGCGAGTGAAACCTATCAACATCACCCTCCCTCCGGGAGGGTCGGAGCCTAAGCGACGGGGAGGGTGCGGCTGCATAAAACTTGCCAATGGAAACACAAGCAGCTGCGCCCTCCCAGAGGGCATTGGTGTCTACACAAGTTTGAACGACGAAAAATTGGCTCCCCTCTCCCCGTGAATTCGGACCCATAAATCAGGCTTCGAGATCAAATGATGACCGAATTCGCGGGGAGAGGGGTCGGGGGTGAGGGGCAAAAGTTTTGCTTCAATCCACGAGTTGAACGAGTGTACAGCTTATCGGCAAATGGAGATTCGAAACTCAGAAGCCGACCGGATTTCCCTCACCCCCAGCCCCTCTCCCAAAAATTCGAACAGCGTTGGATCAGCAAAAATTGCGTTGGGGTTCGAATTTTCGGGAGAGGGGAGCCAAAAATATTTGTGTAGACACCAATGCCCAGAGGGAGGGTGATGTTGAAGGCTGCTCAATCGTCGTCGCTCATTCCGAGCTGCTTCATTTTGCGATAGAGATTGCTGCGATGAAGACCAATTCGCTGAGCAGCTTCGGTCATGTTGCCACCGCAACGATCGATATGTCGCTGGATGTAGTCGACTTGGAACTCGCGAGTTGCATCGGTTAACGGCATGTCCATCGCAACACCTGAATCCGCATTTTCCGATTGAGGAGCATTCACGAACGCAAGGTCGTCCGGGCGAATCTGATCACCGTCTGACAGATATGCAAGTCGCTCCATCATATTTCGTAGCTCGCGAACATTACCCGGCCAGCGATGTCCCAGCAATCGATTTCGAGCAGCAGCTGAGATCTTCGGGGTTTCGCGCCGTGCTTTTGCGCAAAAGTTCGACAGGAAATGTTCGGCCAATAGAATCACATCGTCACCACGTTCACGCAGCGGAGGAATCTCGATCATCACAACATTCAAACGAAAAAACAAATCCTCGCGGAACTTCTTTTCCCCAACCAGCTTCGCAAGATCCTGATTCGTCGCCGCGACCACTCGAGCTGATGTTGGGATCGGAACGCTTCCGCCAACGCGAACGACGACTTTTTCTTCGAGGACTCGCAGGAGTTTTGCCTGGCCGCCGAGGCTCATGTCGCCAATTTCGTCCAAGAACAGCGTCCCGCCGTTGGCCAGTTCAAACTTTCCTTCGCGAGCCTGATGGGCATCGGTGAAGGCACCTTTTTCGTGACCGAAGAGTTCGCTCTCGAGCAACGTTTCGCTGATCGCCGCACAGTTGACTGCTACCAAGACTTCGTCGCGTCGACCACTGAGGTAGTGGATCATCTGGGCGACAACTTCCTTGCCCGTTCCGTTTTCGCCCGTGATCAGGATGGCGAGGTCGGTATCGGCGACTCGTTCGACGGTTGATTTGAGCTTCGTGATGCATTCGGCATCGCCGATCAAGTTCACTTCGTCGGCAGCTTGAGTTGCGATCGTGTGGCAAACCGTTTTCAGGTGTTCGACATGTTGCGTTGCATCGATCGCGATCGTCGCATGAGAGGCCAGTTCCTTTAGCGCCGCTTCGTCACGGTCAGTGAAGTTGCCTTCGTTACGATTGATCAGTTCGAACGCTCCGATGGTTTTTCCATCGGCGTTCTTCATCGGAACGCAAAGAAGTGTTCGCGTTTGAAAACCAAGCTGCTGATCGACGCTGCGGTCGATTTGTTTTTGCTCGCTGGAGATGTCTTCATCGACACGTGCCGGTTCGCCCGTCGACATGACTTGGCCAACAACGCCGGCACCGATTGGAATTCGAAGTGTTCCGTCTTCAACACCAAGCGCCGGCTTACCAATCAATTCCGTGTTATTCGAGTTCGGTAAAAAGATCGTCGCGCGTTCGGCTCCAACCAAACGCGTGGACGCTTCGGCGATTTCGATCAGCAACGAATCGGTTTCACGTGACTGATTCCAACCCGCTGTCATCTCCAACAATGCTTCGAGTTGACGAACCCGTTTGCTGGAACCGGAGCGAACTCGATACGCTTTGAGTCCGACGCCAAGTGCGGCCGCCAAAACATCAAATGCCGTTTCGTCGGTCGAGTCCGTTTGCTGGACCAGCAGTTGGCCTGCATTCATCGGTCGATTCAAAGGCGAGGCGATCCATCCTCCATCGCTTTGACAACGTTCACAATCGAGCACTTCCGCCATCAGGTCGATCGGCAGTGCTTCCTGTTTTAGTTTTTCATCCGTTGAGGCCAAAATCCGCCATTGGCCTTTGACTCCTTGGACGACAACCGTTTGCTTGGCTTTCGTAAAAGTGTTCAATTCGCCGCTGGCGGCTCGCAGAAAACTTGCTGAAGAATCATGAGCCGCGGACAGATAGATCAAATCTGCCAATAGTTTCGCAGTTTCACCACCGGAGTTTCCGGTTCCTGGGTCAAGTCGCTGGGTGTTTGCGGACGTGTTCATACAGTCAACTGAAACGGTGCAATTGTTGGTTTTCGGGAAATGGCTATAGTAACACAGTCGTCAGCCCGCGTGATTTCGCGGCGCGAAATTGTAACGACGGCTTCCAGCCGTGGGCGCTCCATGTTCAACCGCTGGAAGCCGTCGCTACAAATACACCAACCATTTTTCAGGATATTTTGATGGGCTTCTTTGAAGGCAAAAAAGGTTTGATTCTCGGCGTGGCAAACGACCGCTCGATCGCGTGGGCAATCGCCAAAAGAATCGTTGATGAAGGTGGCGAGTGCGGTTTTTCTCATCTTCCCGATCGCCCAGATGACGAAAAACAGCGCAATAAAGGTCGCGTCGTCAAAGCGTTGAAGAAACTTGGGGACGACTATCAGCCAGCTTTCCTTGAGCCGTTAGACGTTCAAAGCGATGAACAAATCGAAGCCATCATGAAAGTCGCCGCTGACAAGTTCGGCAAACTTGATTTCGTGTTGCACTCGATGGCGTTCGCGCATCCGAATGACCTTAATGGTGACACGATTGAAACCAGCCGTGACGGGTTCAAGATGGCGATGGACATCAGCGCCTACTCTTTGATCGCAGTTTGTAATGCGGCGAAGGGGATCATGAATGAAGGTGGCTCTGTTTTGTGCATGAGCTACTTCGGTGGCGAGAAAATTGTTCCTGGATACAACGTGATGGGAATCTGCAAAGCTGCTTTGGAAGCGTCGATGCGATACATGGCGTACGACCTTGGAGCGCAAGGCGTCCGCGTGAATGCATTGAGTGCTGGACCAGTGAAGACGATCTCCGGCGTTGGCGCTGGTGTTGGTCCAATGATGAAGATGTACGAACACGTTGCTCCAATGTGCCGAAACATCACGCTGAGCGAGGTTGGCGATTCGGGTGCGTTTCTGCTATCAGATTTGGCCGGCGGAATCTCGGGCGAAGTCATGCACGTCGATGGTGGCTACAACGCGATGGGTTCTCCAGGCCGTTTGACGCAGTTTATCCCAAAGGATTAAGCGCCGTTCATTTTTTAGCGTAGCCGGAGTCGCAAAACTTCGGGCTGCTTTTTCTGGCGCTCCCGAATTGTTGCCAATCCGGCGACTTGGGAGTCGCCCAAAACTGCTTGCAATTCCGATCTGGGCTCTAGTTCCCGATCCTGCTAATCTCCCGCCGAACTCATTAAACCGGCGACCGCTGCGCTTCCCAAGAAAAGGCGTAGAAACGGTCAACTCAAGGAGAATCGAAATGCAATCGCTCAAAAGTACCGCATTCGCAGTCACGCTACTGGCCATCTCTTTTGGACTCTACTGCGTTTCGAATAACAGCACAGTACCCGAAACCGAAATGGATCCAATTGAGATCGACTCCAGCTTGGCAACTTCGCAACGCGGTTCGATGACTCTGCCGTCGTTCGATTCGCAGAACCAACAGCCTCCGATTCAAGTTTCTTCGAACGCTGCAGCAATCAACTCCGGAAACATGCCGTCGCTGCAATCGAATTCATTCCCAAAGTTACCGACACTAGAAATACCGAACTTACAACCGCAAGAACCTCAGTTTACCAACAGTGCACCGTCGCTTGAAACCGAACCAAAACAGGAATCTCCGTTGAAGCTTCCGTCCCTGTCTGCGGCACCGAACTCGACCGCGTCAGGCAACTCGCTGCAACTTCCAGAGATTGCGAATCGACAACCAGTAAGCACGGCACCGACCAATCGCGACAATGGCTTGATCGACGCGTTGAAAACGAACAATTCCAAAATGCAAGCTGGCGACAATTCCTTTAAAACCAGTCCGACATTCTCAACCACGCTGCCTGCCGGTCGTGGTAACGATCAGTCTTTTAACTCGCTGGCAACCGCCGTGGCGAAAGACAATGAAGCCGAACCTGTTAGCAACGCCGACGGAGCAAGCGAGTTTAAAAGTCAAGGACCTCCACGCAATACGCCTGCTTCAATCGCCAGTGTTTGGGCGGAAGTCGATCGTCTCGTTGCCGCCGATCAGTATCGCAAAGCGCTTGGCGCGCTGTCGCAACAATACACCAAGAAAGGACTAACCGGTCCTCAACAACAAAAATTGCAAGGATGGCTGGATGCTCTGGCTGGAAAAGTTATCTACTCGACGGAGCACCATTTCGTCAGTCGTCCGTACGTTGTCACTCCGACCGATACGCTTGAATCGATCGCCAACCAAATGAAAGTTCCTACGGAAGTTATCTACAATATCAACAGAGCCCAATTCAGTAGCAGCAACGAAGTCAGACCGGGTATGGAGTTGAAAGTCGTCAACGGTCCTTTTCATGCTGAAATCGACATGAAATCGAAAATGATGACTCTGTTTGTTAAGAACCTTTACGCCGGTCGATTTCCGGTCGCCGTTGGAATTTCTGGCGATCCGAACGCTGGAAACTTCAAAGTCATGGCCAAATCGCCAAATGGTTTCACATGGCGAGACGCAAACGGCAAAGAATACCCTGCTGGCAGTCCAGGAAACGGATACGGTCCCTACTGGATCGGGTTAACGGGTAGCCTGTGCATTCACGCTGTTCCTTCCGGAACACCACATGGCCATCGTGGCTGTATCGGAATGAGCGAAAAAGATGCCAAAGATGTTTTTGGAATTCTCTCCAAGGATTCTCAAATCAGCATCGTACGCTAACGACTACTCGAGCAGCCAAACCGAATCTGGTGATTCGGCGAACAGCAAACTGAAGTTTGGCAAGTCGTAGAACAGCGGATCGGAAAGCGTCATGTATGTCAGCAAGCAAAGCTGAAACAGCGTGATCGCAACGGTCACTAGGCTCGCATATCGATATCGATTGCGATGCAACTGTGTCAATGTCGACAGCACGGTCACAGTTCCCAACGCCTTGCCGAGAATGAAAAAACTGAATCCGGATTGATCCAACTTGATCAACTCTCGACAAATTGGATTTTGTTCGACCTCCAAAATCGAAGAGTTCGCGACTGCGAACCAGATATCGAGTGTGGAGATGGCAGCGATCGTCAAAAAACAAATCGTCAGAAATCCGATTCGATAGTTCAATCGTGCTTTGAAATCGAAGACACTGCGATGCATTCGCCCTGGACGAATCGTTACCGTTGCATTTGACATGACTTTCAACCTTCTTATTGTCACAAAGAGATAGATCCTTCTATGCCCCTGCGTCAAAGCATCTGCCATGCCAAAAGCCGGCTGAATTTCTAGGCGAATTTGTTTCCCTTCGACTTGGGTCAGCGGTTGAATCACACCCAGCCAAAACTGCGCATAAACTGCGAATCAATCGTTGCCAAAAGAGTTAGCAACTGGAACATCCTCGATCACGTCACAAAAACGGCTTTGGGCGGAAGGATCACGCCTTTGTAGATAGCAAGTCAAAATATTCCGCATTCTCTGAACGCATTGCCCAGAATCAGGGCAGAATCATGATGTGAAAGAGCTTTGGAAAACAATAATGTGAACAGGAATACCCTAATTGTCCATATTTAAATAATAATGGACTAAGATATTCCTTTATGATTTTCTACTTGGTCAACTTCAAAGCAGCCTGCAACATGCGTGGGGCGATCGTCGGGTACTCGTTCAGCAATCCGGAAGCCGAGAGTACAGTTTTAAGTGCCCTCTCCTTGAATGCTTCGTCGCCTGTGACTTCGGCTAGGTAAATTAAGTTGTTAGCGGAAACACTCGAACCAGACGGCTGTGCACCATCGGC
Source organism: uncultured Pirellulaceae bacterium (assembly GCA_964582025.1). Taxonomy (GTDB): domain Bacteria; phylum Planctomycetota; class Planctomycetia; order Pirellulales; family Pirellulaceae; genus Mariniblastus. The sequence goes on from CAZORS010000032.1 coordinate 28,999, forward strand.
GGCTCGTTTTGTACGAATGATCAGCGTTTCGTGGTCTTTTGACGTGTAGAAGTATCCGCCGTTCTTTTCGTCCCAGAACAGTTCGTCCTGCTTTTTCTGAAGCTTAGTTGCAGCATCGATCCACTTTTGGTCGCCGGTTGCCCGATGAATCGCCAGCAAACCTTCGATCAGACAGGCGTAGTCTTCGAGATAGGCATTGAGCTTCGATTCCCCGTCAGTGTGTGTTCGAAAGAGACGTCCATCTTCGTCAGTCAGTTTTTCGATGGCGAAATCGGCTGCTTTGGAGGCGACTTTGACGTAGTGGTCGTTCTTGAAGACTCGACCAGCATCCGCAAAGCCGCGAATCATCATTCCGTTCCAGCCCGTAAGAATCTTGTTGTCCAACAAAGGCCGCGGACGTTTCGCGCGAACATCGAACAGCTTCTTTCGCGATGATTCGAGTTTGTCATGGGTCTCAGAATCCAAGACAGCCTTCAGTTGGGGAGCGTAGTACTCTTTTTCGAAGTTAGGCTTCTCATTAAGTCGATAGGTTTCGGCAAATAGCGTGTAGGCCTCGTCGCCCAAAATCTCCTTAACGTTTTCTTTTTCCCAACGATAGAACTTTCCTTCAACGCCTTCAGACTCTGCATCGAGTGCCGAATAAAATCCTCCATCAGCAGCCGTCATTTCCCGCTCAATAAAGTTAAGTGTTCCTTCAACGATGCGTTTGTATTCTGGTTTCGGATCCTGTTCGTATGCGTCAGCGTAAACAGATGCGAGCTGTCCATTGTCATAGAGCATTTTTTCAAAGTGCGGGATCGCCCAAAACCGATCAACGCTGTAGCGATGAAAGCCACCGCCAAGATGATCGTACATTCCACCAAGCGCCATTTTGGTTAGCGTTGTGTCCAGCATGTTTTTCGTCTTCTCTTTGGTATCACCGTCTGGCTGCTGAGAAATCCATTCTTGCAACAGCAACAAGTTTGACGGTTCTGGAAACTTTGGACGGTCCGGTGCAGAAGCGACAAACCCAAAACCGCCGAACTCTGAATCGAATGAACGTTCAAGTTGCTTGATCGCTCGCTTGGTCCATGAACCTTTAATCTTCTTTTCCTGAAGCGGTGGACTGCCTTCGAGTTGCGAACGAGTGATCTCTGTGAGTTGATCTGCTGTTTTGTTGACGCCCTCGCGATTGCCATCCCAGCTATCTTTGATCCTTTTTACGATCGAAAGAAATCCGATTCGTACACCGCGGTCTCCATCTCTTGCCGGAAAGTAGGTGCCTCCAAAAAATGGCTTTCCCTCGGAAGTCAAAAACATCGATAGCGGCCAACCACCGCCCTGTCCATTCTTGGTCAGCTGGTTGTAGACGTTGAGACTTTCCATGTAGATCTGGTCGACGTCCGGTCGTTCTTCGCGATCGACTTTGATACAGATAAAATTTTCGTTTAGATACTTCGCGATCTCTTCGTCCAAAAACGATTCTCGCTCCATCACGTGACACCAGTGGCAACTGGAGTAACCAACCGACAGAAAAATTACCTTGCCTTCGTCTTTCGCTTTCTTGAGAGAAGCCTCGTTCCACGGGTACCAGTTCACCGGGTTATGGGCGTGCATCAACAGATAAGGACTGCTCTCTTTAGCTAGGGCGTTGGTGTGAGAATGCGTTTGCGACTTTGCTTCAGGTGCAGAATTTGGTTTTTCTTGGTCCGTTTGGGCCGCCTCAATTGAACATCCAAGAAAAAAAATCTGTGTAAACAAGACAATTTTTAGTGCCAGAAAATTTGTTTTTTTTATCTTCATATCGTCCTGGCCTGCGGTTCAGTCCGCTGGAATGTATGCAAAAAAAATGAGCTTGGCTGAGAAAATAAGGTCCTCAAGCCAAGCTCAAAATAAACAATTCGTTGATGCCACGTCCGATGTTGGGTTGTTAATCCTCGGATCGCTTGGGAAGAGTTTAATTTGATTGGTAGGAGTAAGTCAACGTCTGCACCAGTATTGATCTACTTTGGTTTGATATCTTGCAAAACGGCAATTCAGAATACTTATTGAGCTGATCTCAAATCAAGTCACCCGATGCATTTTACGTCATCGCTTCGATCGCTGCAGTAAGTTCTGTTCTGGCGTTATTCTTCCCAAGTGTCGGGGAGATCCTTAGAGTTGGGCCGGCGAAATTCGAGGCAAAACGCACGAAAGACTCGAGCTCGGCATCGATTTCTGATTCATCAAAGCAGGCCACAACCAGTTTTGCACCAATCGAAACGGAGAGGAATTGATTGACGTTTTCAACGATCTGAATTTTATACGGTACGTCACGAGCGATCGACTCGGCAAAGCTTGGCATATTGGTCGTCAACACGATTCGATTCTCTGCATTATCGAGATGATCGACCAACTGTTGGAGCGTCATGCCGGATTCTGGATGCACCATATTCGCCGCGACATCGAGCGCCGGCTGCAAAACGAACCGTCTGAAGGACATTCTTGGATGTGGCACCACCAGATCTTCCTGTCGCCGCTGCAGATCTCCGAAGAGCAAAAGATCGAGATCGATGGTACGAGGCCCCCATCGCTCAGCCCGTTCGCGTCCTAACTGCTTCTCGATGCCGATCATCGCCGCATGGAGTTCACTTGCCGACCAAGTCGTTAGTACACGAATAGCGGCATTGAGATAGGTAGCCTGAGCGGGAGAATCCTCATCTGGGACGTTGCCGGTAACGGCTTGGGTTTCGACGGGATTCGAGCAATTCAATTGCAGAATATGCGAGTCTTTTTCGAGTATCGCAACGGTCTTGTTGAGTGCCTCTTCGCAGTCGCCCTGATTCGCGCCGAATGCAATCAGTCCATCGGCTTTCTTGGAGGCAGAAGGTTGCATAAGCGGTAGCCAAGCGATGTAAAACGAAAAAAAACGACGAAGAACATCCTGCTCGTTCGCCGTTTTTATCCAACCGAATGAAGACTGGATCTTGTCGCCAAGGCGACAAACGCTTCCACGGCTCTTTGTGGCCATTCCATGGCCCAGAACCGATTATGCGATTCGTTAAAGGGGTGAGGGGACTCCATGTCCATGACTTGCGCCACCGACTTTATGTCCTTGGTCGCACACCCAATACCTTTCCTGATCGCCCATCCATTAGCGGCAGGTCTCAATCTTCAATGCATCTAAATGATGACATATCTGGAATGCCTTTTTTCAAACGTTCCCCGGCTTTGTAATGACACTTTCCATAAGCAAAAATTCTTAATGGAAATCCATGAAAGACTGAACTTCCGCATCACTTTCAAAGTCAGTGGGGCCAATGTTAAGCATCGATGAACGTGTGTCAAGCAAAACGGCAAAACTTTTTCTATGCCATCATTTTTAAAAAAACTTTCTTTGATTGACTCGGGACATTTTTTCGCGCAGCAAAATTTCGCGCGAGAAGATTGCGTTTTGCGATCAAAATATTCAACCCCCATCTCATGAGCAAGTCGCTTGATTTCCGTTATCATGAGTTCTTTCAAACAGTACTTCAAAGTCAGCAAAATCCATTCGGTAACGTCGAGCTACTTCCTTGAAAATCATTCACTATCCTCACCCAACGCTGCGCTACAAGTCAAAGCCGGTGACTCGCATCAACCAAGAACTCAAAGTGATCGTTCGCGAGATGTTTCAACTGATGTACCAAGCCAGAGGAATTGGTTTGGCCGCGAATCAAGTTGATCTTCCCTTACAACTTTTTGTGCTAAACATTTCTGGCAATCCTGAAGAAGGTGAAGAGAGAGTTTTTATCAATCCAGTCATCAGCGCGCCCAAAGGTCAAGCAGAAGCAGAAGAGGGATGTTTGAGTTTGCCAGAAGTTAACGGCACAGTGTTGCGACCTGAAAAGATTCACGTCTCTGCGTTTGATTTGTCCGGCAACGAAATCGATGAAACCGTAGACGGACTTTTGGCGCGAGCAATTCAGCACGAACTCGATCATCTCAATGGTGTGCTGTTCATCGATCGAATTTCCGAATCCGTTAAACGCAACATTGATGGTCAACTCTACGAGTTCGAAAACCATTTCAATGCGTTGGTTAAATCGGGAGAGATCCCAAGCGAGGATGCGAACAACAAACGACTTGCTGAAATTGAAGCAACGTTCTGCAGTTGAACAGACGGATTCCTACTTCGAACAAATTCTTGAAACCGGTTTCTTGAAATGCGATTAATTCTTTTTGGTACGGGTCCTTTTGCCGTGCCGACTTACGAGACGCTGATCCAACAGCATGATGTCGTTGCGTTGGTAACACGTCCAATCGCCGATGCTGGCAAGCGGCGAAAGACTGCCGAAAACCCGACTCGTGATTTGGGAGAGGCGAAAGGTTTAAAGATTCTTGATCCGGCAAGTTGCAATGATGAAGCTTTTGTTGAACAACTCAATTCGATGAACGCGGATCTATTTGTGGTTTGCGACTACGGCCAGATCCTTTCTCGCGAATGTCTGGCAGCGGCCCGACTGGGGGGCATCAACCTACATGGCTCGTTGCTGCCGAAGTATCGCGGTGCTGCACCGATTCAGTGGTGCGTTTACAACGGCGACACCGTTACTGGTGTGACCGTCATCCACATGACTGCGAAGCTCGATGGTGGTCCTTGCATTGTAAAAGCTGAACTTGAAATCGGCCGCGACGAAACGGCGGAAGAGTTGGAACCACGGTTGTCCGAACTGGGAATCACAGCCGTCGCCGAATCAATCTCAATGCTCCAATCGTGGGACGGCGAATCGATGCTGGGGGAACTCCAAGAGAAATCAGAGGTCACTAAAGCGCCTCGATTGAAGAAGTCGGACGGCTTGATTGATTTCAGTCGAACGGCCAAACAGATCTTTAACCAAGTTCGTGCCTTTCAACCTTGGCCCAAGACTTTCACGAATTGGACGCCGGAAGGCAAAAGCCCAATTCGCCTGATTGTCGGTCGAGCGGCGGTTGTTGGAGAAGAAGAGTTGGCCGAAGGAACCGTGGCGGATGTTGCATCAGGCGCGGTGGCCTTGTGTGATGCGAAACGGTTGTGGATTCAGACAGGCGACGGATTGCTTTCGATTGGCGAGATACAACCTTCGGGTAAGCGTTTGATGCCGATCGCAGATTTTCTGCGTGGACAGCAGCCGAAAATTGGAGATGTTTTTGAATAGCGAGGTGGCACAGGCTTC
>CAZORS010000033.1:0-28180 GCA_964582025.1 uncultured Pirellulaceae bacterium
GTCCAACACCCCGGCGAAGTTGTGTCCGATCGAAGGACCAATCATAGTTGTGCATCACTTCGGCCTCAGTTTCCAAAGCATCTTCCGTTACCACCACAACTTACAACGTCACGTTGCCTCGGCTGATGACGACGACTTCGTCTCCTTCGGTGAACACGTAGTCCGTCGGATTTACCACAGGACTGGAGTTTTCGGCTGCTGGATGAACGGCGAGAAGCACGACGTCGTTGTCGTGCTTTGCCTTTGAAAACTGATCGTTGAAAGCTGTCCCGACCCAACTTGGCGGGATCGGCTGGCGATGGAACTCGTTGCCGCGTTTACTGGTTAGCAATTCACCAAGGACGTCCATCAAACCGCGACTTCGTGAAGCTTGCGCTAACATGTGAGCACCATATTCTCCGCTGATGACGTAGTCGTTCACATTTCCGATGTCTAGGTGCGATGCGTAGTCACGATTGAATAGTTCTGCACAAGTGTAGACGTCTGGATTGATTTTTTCCGCAGTCAGAGATGCGAGGATTGTTCGCGCGTCGGCGTCCTGTTCGGATCGACCACCGGATGTATCGGAAAGAACCAGACAAGTCTTCGCCGTTTCGATGCCGGCGCGTTTGAGGGCTGATAACTTTGTGAAGTCATCGTGCATCAACCAAACGTTTGGCAGTCGAGCAACTTGCTCGTCCAATTGATCCGTTTCAAGTTCCGAAATAACAACAATCGGAGTCGACTTAGTGGCTTTTGTTGATCGGTACTCGCGAATGATGGTTTCAGTTTTTGCCGTCCAGCCGCAAATCACAACGTGGTCATCAAGTTCATTCAGATTCACAACTTTTCCTTCTACTCGTAAACGATCGACCATGAACGCAGAAACCGTTCCGGCAAAAATGGCAAAAATAGTCATCCCCATAAACATAAGGAACACCGAAATGATGCGACCTGAAACAGAACGCGGGGTCGCGGGGATGGGCTCGCCAGCGAAAAGCGTGTAGACGCTAAACCAAAACGAGTTTTCGAAATTGAACTCCGCGTCGGGAGGTGTTGAACCAGCTTGTTCCGTTGCGGGGTCAAGTTTAGCGACGGTTGTAGTGGGTAAGTTTGCCGGTCGTTCGGCACGCATCATGGCGATTGTTCCAAAGGCAACTGAAACGGCGAGCAGTCCGCAAATGACGAGAAAGTCCAACGCTCCTCGACGCAGAATATATGGATAGTGCGTCGACAGTCGCGAGAGGACACCCATGAGTCGAAACAGGCGAAACAAACGTAGCAGTCGTAGCGCGCGGGCTGTCCGAAAGATTCGAAACAGTGGAATCGTTGCGATAACGTCCAACCAATGCTCGGCGAAGAACCGACGCCAGCTGCCGATCGCCAAATAGCGAAGCGTAAGTTCGACAACAAAAATGGCGGTGATGAAATCGCCAAGCCAAACGGTCGTCATGAATTTGGCTTGCGTTGCGGGACCGAATATCGAATCCAAAAGTCCGCCGGATGTAGAGTCGGCGCGCAAGCGATACTCGAACCAAAATTCTAGCAACGTGAGCGACACCGAAATCAGTATTAAGACACCAATCGTGATCTCGATCCAAGGATTGGCGAAAAACCTGCGCAGCCGGCGTCGCCAAAGCGGAGTTTGCTCACTACGGTCAGGCATCGGCAGGCCCTGAATCGTCTTTGTGCATCACCTCATGTAGATGGAAATGATGTTTGCCAAGGTCACCGCCGTAGTTGCCGGCGCTGATGGCGACGATCGATTCTCCAGCGTGTTGCGGGTCAGTCGCTGCGATGATTCCCGCTTTGATTGCTGCGGCTACGGAATCGAAACAGGCTCCATCGATCACAATCTCCAAAACACAAGTCGCATCCGGGTGGACTTTTGAATCGACTCGGCCGCGAAGTGTTGGACAAAATGTATGCGACGTTGATGCTCGAAGTGCTTTGTACTTTGAGCCGACTTTGCTGCCGCTACGAACGACACCGCCGGGGAAAGGCGTGATCACATCCTTCAGTTTGTTGATCGCTTCGATGGCACGCCGCGCTGCTGCGAGCCCGGACGGTTGATCGATGGATTGAATCAGGAAATTGCCACCCGCGACGCCGTTACGGCAAGACGTGGCGTCTTCGATGATGAATTCTCCATCCATGACTGGGACTCGCCACAATCGACGATCACCAATGATTTTACTTTTTTGGTAGCCGTCGCCGAAGAAACGAATGTGGTCGCCGAGCGGAATTGGTTTGGCGTCGGGGTTTTCGACGGGCGTTGTTTCGAATGGATTACCGCCTGCGACTTTCATTCCATCGAAGACCGCGGTCGTCGGACACGTCATCAAGCACTGGCTCGTTCGTTTTGAAATCGCTTGAGCGAGTGCATCTGCAGAGAATCCGAACGCCATCACCGATGCGCCGGGACGACCATCGATCGAATTTTCCAGTTCGGCAATTTCGACACCGACTTCGGCATCACAAAGAATGACGGAACTGCCGTAGCCGCAGAACTCTCGTAAACCTGCGTCGAGCCAGTACGAGTCAATCGCGGTAACGATCAAACGCGTGTACCGCATGCCGAATCCTTCGGCGAAGGTTTCTTCGATGATTGTGTGCCCGATTTTCATTCGGGCATTATCGTGAATGCCGCAAAAGTTAGAAAGCGGGCGACAAGTGCGGCAACAAAATTAAAATATGGATTGGTGGCGGGGCCGTTTCGGCATTGCTCTGTTCAGTTCAGCCAATGAAACTCGGGGTGATGTGAAGTTTTGTGTCGGCTTCCGGCCAAACGTACAATTGCACTAGCGGGAAGGCGTCTCGCCAAACATTTGGCGTTGAGGCGACAGGACTTATTTCAATCGTTTGATCTTTCGTTCGTATCGGGCACGAATTTTTCGATCGCTGATTTTGATTGATTCATCAGTGTGTTTCTTTGCCTTCTTGACCGCGTCAGAATCTTCTTTCTTGCCTTTCTTTAGCAATGCATCGACTTTCTTTTGGCCGACGGTACGGATTCGACTTTCTGCTTCAGCCATCTTCTTTTTCATCTCCGCACGAAGCTCTTTTTCCCGATCGCGAAGCTTCTTTTCCTTCGCATTAGACGGTTTCTTTTCGGCAGTCGATTTGTCCTTTTCTGCCTTTTCAGATTTCTTAGCCTTGTCGTTCGCTTTGGCTTTCTTCGCCTTCTCTTTTGCCATTCGCTTCTTTTCAGAAGCTTCACGGACTTCGGCTTCAGTCAGCGGTTTTTCCGAATCATTCGCGTCCGCTTTTTTCTTCTTGGCCTTCTTCTTTTTATCAGCTTCAAAAGCTTCGATGAACTCAGCCTTTAGCTTTGCGTTCAATTGTTTTTGCTTTTCCAGTTCTGCCTTCACAGCGTCGATCGATGCAGAATGTTTCTTTTCGATTCCTTTGAGTTTCAACTTCAATTTCGCAACGTTTTCGATGGATGCCTTGTGCTCAACCAGAGTTTTTGCGTGGGATTTTTTTAGCTCCTCATATTCTTCCTGTGAGTCGATGGCTTTCGACTTCTCTTTCAACTGCTTGGCGAGCGATGTGGCAGATTCGGAAAATCGTTTCACTCGTTGGTTCAAACGTTTGATGGTTTCCTTAGAATCACTTACGGAGCGTCGCAGCACGACCATTTCGCGATTCGCTATAACCAACTTCTTTCGAAGTGCAGATAGTTCCTTCGCAGTTTCGTCAGTTTGATCTGACTGCTGTGTCGTAGATTCAAGTTCCTTCTGAAGCTGTTTGTTCTTGAGTTTCAGTTCAGAAAGCTGCGTCTTGGTTTTCGACAAGGTTTTCTCAATCTCGTCTGCTAACTGTTCTTTGACGCTGATCCTCTCCTCGCGATGGGCAGCCTTGATTTCTTCGATCCGCTTCTCTTGCTCAGCAATCTTTTCTGTTAACTTGGCTTTTTTCATTTTCAAGTCATCGATTACGGGAGCCATTTCCTCGATTCGCGTTTCAGCTTCTTCAAGCCGCGACGCTTGTTCTTTCCGCTTGGCGTATTCTTCTTCAACAATTGTGTTAGAAGATGGAAGTTCGACCTTGTCGGCGAACATTTCGACGATCACTTCTGTTTCGGGCTGCATAATGGGTTCGCCAAAGTTATCGCCGACGACTGAGTCTTCTGTTTGTTTAGTCGGCTTAGCTTCAGGAGCCTTAGCGTCAGGCTTTGATGCACTCGCCGGGGCAGTTGGGACTGCTACGCCGCTTGATTGGGCAATCGGAGCAATTGAACCGTCGCCTTTAACGACGCCGATGATTAGCCCATCGACGGGTTCCTCGCTAATGATGATTTCTTGGCCCAAGCCAATGCTGCCAGTTGTAACCAACGGCTGCGAATATTCACCGATCGGCTGACCGTAGCTTTCGATTGGCATCGAACCGTAAGTCGGAACAACTTGCCCTTGGTACGGCACGTAGGATGGCCAAGCTTGTTGAACGCCGAGTTGCGGCGTTAGTTCCCAGCCTGTTTGAGACAGCTGCGCTGTAGCGACTTGCGGGATGAGGGCTGCGAAAATCGTGACCGCGGCGATTGATGTTTTTCGAATCATATTCATAACTGATGTTCGTGAAGAATGCGCTAATCGTCCATTGGCAAAAGGCCTGTGCCATCGAAAATATTTTACAAGCTCTCGCGCAGTTGTCACCAAAAAACTGGCAGAATCGAATCACACTTATGACATCATGCGGCGATTCGATTGGCGACCGGTTCAAGGAAATCGATAGCTCGATCGAGAACTTCATCCGTCCAGTCGAGCAAACTCGATGAATCTTCGTCGACGTTTTCGACTGGAGTCAGCGGTTCGTCGGAGTGCGGGTCTTCGCGGGGCTCTACTACCATGAGGGGACGCTCGAGCAGAATTGGTAGCAGGCTTTCCTCCTGTTCCGGCGGAATCAAAGTTTCGATGTCACGCAAGTTTCGTTTTTGCAAGTTACGCCAAACGTCGTTCTCGCGCATCGGTACGAGAAACGCTGGGTCGGGCCGGACTCCCCAAACGCCGCTCTTTTTTGAATCGCCATAGTATCGATCGATCGGTTTACCGCTCGGACGCCAGTAGCTTGCCGTCGTTAGCTTCATCACGCTAACGTTCGGGCGAACCGGAATGATGTTTTGAACGGTGCCCTTTCCCCAAGATTGTTCTCCGATCAGAGTGGCGCGATTGTGGTCCTGAAGACAGCCCGCAACAATTTCACTTGCACTGGCCGAATATCGATTGATCAAAACGACAACGGGAATATTTTCATCAAGCAATTGTGCCTCGGTCGAAGAGTGTTCGCTTTGACGAATGCGATCGCGACCTTGAGTACTCACAATTTCGTTTCCGGGAGCGAGGAACATGTCGCAGATCGAAATGGCACTGGTCAGCAATCCGCCTGAGTTATGTCTCAGGTCGATCACGACGCTGTCGACTTTGCCTTTGATTTCTTCAAGGGCAGAAGCGACTTCTGAGGATGTTCGTTCGCCAAATTGTCGAAGCCGGAGATATCCAATTCGTGGATGGGATTCGAGTTGGAAAATCCAGCTACCATCCGGGTTCCGATAATCGCCAACGACACTTTCGACACCGATGATGCGACGGGAGACATCGACGGTGAAAAATTCACCATCGCGATCTATGCGTAACTTTGCCGAAACGCCGACTTCGCCTCGCATCAGCTCTATGCCATCTTGGCGAGACAAATCATTCGTTGGCACTGAGTCAATTTCTACGATGCGATCGCCGCTCTTGAGACCTGCTTCGGACGCGGGTGTGTCAGGAACCGCCGCCAGAATCACCAACGTGTTTTCCTGTTCATGTCGGTCGACGTAGATCCCCATGCCTCCAAACTGCTGACTGATCGTTTCGTCGAAGTCACGAAACATGTCGCCGGAAATGTAGCGGGAGTGTTTGTCGAGCTTGAGAAACATTCCGTTCATCGCAGCATCGAATAGTTGTTCTCGGGGAACTTCTTGGAGTGCTTTTGCATCCACCACATCCAACGCTTCGGCAAATAGATTTGCGTAGCGGTTTTTGGATGCTGTTCGATAGCAGACCAACGAGACCGCGATGGTCAAGGCAATGATCAAAAGGTTGCGTAGTGGCATGTTTGAGGTCTAGCGATTCGACAATGGGCTTACTCATTTTACGCCAAACGGGCTCTCTCAGGGAGGGTCGACTCAGACGGAATGGACCCGCCGAATCGACTGATTGGGTGCTTGCAACGTAATTTTTTTGCCCCCAAGCAACCGATTTGGAGTGACACTTGAATGATTTTTCCCAACTCGTGATTGCCAGCATGTTGTGAAACTGCATAGCCTGAGGAAACTTGAAAAACTGTGGAGTCGTTGTGAGTGCCGATTGTCGAAAACTGATCGCTTTGACTGTCCAGCGTCGCGGTCCAGCGCCGATTCGACCAAGCAGGACCAAACTATCATTGGCTACAGATTCCGAACTTCCCATGCTGTTAATGTCGCTATATGCAATCTCGCAGGCGTCGCGTCGCATCCTGACGGCCACGCCAAGCTGCGCGCTTGCCTTAGCGATCGCGACGTTGTTGATGGTGACAGCACAAACGGCTCAGGCCCAACAGTTGACCTCCGGCAGCAGCGGACGTGAGTTCAAACAAAAAGGAATCGAAGCGGTTCCATTCGAAATGCTCACGGCGAAAACCCGAGCCAAGCTGGAGCCTGTTCTGGCCAAGCCGAGCATCTATCGGCGTTTGCCGACGATGGCGATTAAGTGTGATCCCGACTACTTTCGATTTCTCGTGCGGCACCCAGAGGTCATCGTTGAGATCTGGAAGCTGATGGGAGTCACGAAAATGGAGACTACGCGAACCGGGCCGTATCAAACCGAAACCGATGATGGAGCTGGGACGCTAAGCGATCTCGAATTGGTCTACGGCGATGGCGGCAAGCATGTCTTTTATGGTACCGGCACCTACGAAGGTTCGCTTTTGAGAAGGAAGCTTTCTGGCAAATGCGTTTTGGTTCTGCAAACGGAACACACGACTGATAGCGATGGAATACCGACGGCAACAAGCAAGTTGGATGTCTATCTCAAAGTGGACAATTTTGCGGCAGGAGCAATCGCTCGAACGCTGCAGCCTTTGGTTGGGCCAACGGCGGATCACAACTTCGTCGAATCGCTTAGATTTGTGCAGCGACTCAACGAAACGACTTTGCGAAACGGCCCTGGTGTCCAGATGATGGGCGATCGACTCGAGATTCGGCCAGATGTGTTGACAAATTTCCAGCAAGTTGCAAGTTTGACGTATCGACGCGGGAATGCAATTGAAGCCGCTAAATCTAGGACGCGCGTTTCTTCAGGTGCCGAATATCGTACGATCCGAAGCCGATAGATTCGCATTCGAATTGAATCGTTGCCTCCGCCATTGGATTGCGGTTCGCCTTTGACCAATCAGTTTGTTCAAAGGATCCCGATGAAACGCCTCTTCACTGCATTCAGTCTTGTTTTCACATTTTTCGCAGTTCTCGCAAACTGCCACGTCGTCAACGCCCAGCAAAAATCGATCGTCGAAACGGCAGTCGGGGCGGGGAATTTCAACACGCTTGTCGCAGCGGTTAAAGCAGCGGGCCTTGTGGATGCACTCAGCGGGGACGGTCCACTTACGGTTTTTGCTCCGACCGACGAAGCTTTCGAAAAGCTTGATCCGATCGTGTTGCAGTCTTTGCTCGAACCCGGAAACGTTGACAAGCTGAAAGCGATTCTGACCTACCACGTTGTGCCCGGTCGTGTAACGGCTGCCACCGCATACGGACTGAATGCGGCAAACTCGCTCCAAGGCCAGAGACTAAATTTAAATCTTCGCGGGGACGTTCCGTCGATCAATACGTCCAATTTGGTGGCGACAGATATTATGTGCCGCAACGGAGTCATTCACGTGATCGACACTGTAATGATTCCTGCTTCGAAGAGTATCCCGGAAACCGCAGTTGAAGCCGGCGTGTTCAACACATTGGTCGCGGCAGCGGGCGCCGCGGACCTCGTGGGTGTGCTTGGAGGCAAAGGGCCATTTACCGTTTTTGCTCCGACCGATGAAGCCTTTGCAAAACTTCCTGCGGGCACGATTGAGTCGTTGTTGCTTCCAGAGAATAAGCAGAAACTGGTCAATATCCTGAAGTACCACGTGATCGCTGGGCGAGTTTACGATGATGAGGCGGTGAAGGCCAAATCTGCGAACACGTTGCTTGGTCGATCGGTGAAGATTGGCTTTTCTTCAGCTGGATTGAAAGTGAATGACTCGATGGTTGTCAGTAAGAATGTGGAAACGTCCAATGGTGTGATTCACATCATCGACAACGTGTTGCTTCCACCTTCAGCTATGTCGTCCTCCGAGGCGATGGCGGTTCTGCAATCTGCGATCGATCGTGGCGTCCCAGCGTTCAACGGTGGTGACTACGCACAATGTTGCCAGATTTATACTGGAGCAATGCAGGATATAAAGTCTGCGGGAATTGCCGGCATGGAGAACTTTGTGAGCACGGTCGCAGCAAGCACGATGACCAACGCCAATCAAACGGTCAACGATACAGATCGAGCTTGGGCACTTCGACGCGGCATCGATAGTCTGCGAAGTCGGCTCGGCCAAGAGATGACAAAGTAGAGAGACGGCGTAGGCTTCTAGCCTGTGCGTTGCATTGATTTTTAGTGCCACGACTCCTTCGCATTCAAAATGCGTGGGAGTTTGTGGCTCTTTTTATGCGCGCTGTTCAATCGTTTAACGGCAAGCCAGAGGCGACTGCGCGGATAAAGCAGTCGCAGTCGCCTTCGGCTTGCCGTTAAACAAATGAGGTGGCACTGGGTCTTGAGAAATAGAGCGAACCTGCTTGACTGCGTCGTGTCGTTACTGTACTATCTACACAGTACAGCAGTGCGGTTGACCAAAGTCAGGAGTTTCTGACGTGTTTTTCAATATCAATACTTCCAACGGCGTTCCGGTCTACGAGCAAATAGCCCGTCAAATCGTGTTCGCAGTCGCGAATCGAGGGATCGAAACGGGGCAGCTTGTCCCTTCGGTGCGAAATCTTTCGCGAGAATTGGCGGTAAATCCAAACACGGTCGCTCGAGCCTACCGACAGTTGCAGGATCAAGGCGTTCTGGAGACCGTTCGAGGTGAAGGGCTAGTTGTGACCAAAGGCGCCGCCGTGAAATGCAAGTCGACTCGTAAAAAGTTGATCGGCGATCGAATTCTTTCAGTGCTACAGGAAGCCCGGCAGAGTCAGCTCACTGAAGACGATATCAAATCGATATTTGCAGATTCATTGGCGGCGTCGAAAAAGTTGGCAAACAAAAATCGAACCAGAAAAGAGAGCTAACATCATGAACATTGTTGAACTCAATGACGTTTCGAAGAACTATCGATCAGTCCAAGCAATGGACGGGGTGTCCTTTAAGATTCCGACCGGTGTCGTGTTTGCTTTGCTTGGAGAAAACGGCGCTGGCAAAACGACGACGATTAAAACAATGTTGGGACTCGAGTCGCCCAGTTCGGGTTCGATTCGCGTTGCGGGGATGGATCCACGAAAGGAATCCGTCGCGATTCGGCGTGCGATAGGTTACGTGCCTGATGCTCCCAAGCTATACGATTGGATGAAGGTCAGCGAGATCGCATGGTTTGCCGGCGGCTTCTATCCAGAAGGTTATGTGAAGGATTTCGAACGGTTGGCGACCGAATTCGAACTGCCGATGAATGTCAAAATCAAGACATTGTCCAAAGGTGGCAAAGCGAAAGTAGCACTTGCGTTGGCGATGTCGCATCGTCCTGAGCTTTTGATTCTTGATGAGCCAACTTCTGGTTTGGATACGTTGGTACGTCGAAAGTTTCTCGAAAGCATGGTCGACGTGGCATCGGAGGGTCGTACCGTTTTCCTTTCCAGTCATCAGATCCCGGAAGTCGAACGCGTCGCGGACTACGTGGCGATCATGAACGAAGGGCAGATCCGTGTATGCGAGAAACTGGAAGTACTCAAAGCTGAAATCGAACAGTGGGTGGTGACGTTGGAGAATCCGAATCTCCGTTTGCCGCCTTGTGACTCATTTTTACTTACCCACGAGGGCATCGGCCAGCGACGCCAGCAACTAACGGTTCGTACCCCGGACCCCAACGCTCTATGGGCGTTGAGAGACATGGAGGGCGTGCTGCAGGTCGATGTTCACACACCATCTCTGGAAGAGATTTTTATCGCGTATTTGAAATCTGGAAAACGCGAGCAACAAGGAGTTGGGTCTGATGTTGAGCGGAATCCGATTTCGGTTGACGAGGAGGCGACATCATGAGTACGGCCAATGAAGTTCTACGATGGAAGGAGCGACGCACTCTGTTGCCCGTTTGGGCTTCGATGGGAGCGTTGTTTCTTTTTGGGCTGTTGATGCTGGCTTTGGGCAACACAACAGGTCCCAAGGACATGCATGTTGAGAATTATTTGACGTTGTTTTGGTTGGCCAGTAGCGTGATTGGATTGGCAACAGGCATCATGCTGTTCGCGCCGGAACGGGAACACGGTACGGATCTTTTGTTGGGGCGTATGCCGATCGAAAGCAAAGCAGTTGCGCGAGTAAAGCTTGTTGAGGCGTTGCTCGTGTTTGTGCTGTTCGTTGCGGTATCGTTGGCTTTGGTTGTGGCCGCGTTTTGGATTCGCCGTGGCGAGTTCCTGCTTGGAAATATCTCTTGGCAAAGATTCACAGTGTTGGCTTTCATTCCCATTCAAACGTTTCTGTGGAGCTGTCTGTGTTCGCTTTGGTTTAGGAGCTCGTTGAAAGCCGTGATCACAGCCGCAGTGCTGTCGATGATTGGCTGGATTTCGACAGCGGTAGGCACGGTATTCCTAGTGCAAGAGATTTACGGCATGTCAGGCAATCAAGATCAGTTCGTCGGGTATGCATTGGGCGCGAACGGTTTGCTCGTTTTGGTCCTTTGGGGAGCGATTTGGCGTTCGGGCGCGACGTGGCTGCGTGGTTCCTATTCGGCCGGCAAGGTAAGGGTTGCTGATCGAGTTGGCAAAGTCTCTGCGAGGCGACAGGCGACGGCGTATCCGTTCAAGTCGTTGATGTGGCACGGACTTAGGATGAACTGGATTGTTCTGCTCGCAATTTCGGCTGCGACGATTTTCTTTAGCTTTGTCGCAACTTCGATTTGGGGCTATCACATTCGATACCGAGGATCCTTCGACATCTATGCCATTTACAACGTTCAAATGGCGTTGAGCGTTATCTCGGGAGCGGCGTCTGGGTTTGTGCTGTTCCGTGGTGATCAGTCACGGAGTAAATTTCTGTTCTTCCAGCAATATGCAGACTATCCAAGGCGACTCTGGCTATCGCGTGTTGCACTGCTTGGGTTGACGGTTCCGTTCGTCATCGTTTCTCTGGTTTGGATATCGGAGACTTTGTTCACCGCAGAGAGTGTCGAAAACGTTAGCTTGCCGGGAATGTATGGGCCAATTTTCCGGCAACCGGTGATCCTCAATGGAGTAGTTGTTTTGATGTTGGCGGCTTCGATCGCTCAATTGATTTCAATTATATGTCGCTCAGGCATTCTCGCATTTTTCTTGACGGCAGCGGCGATGTTGGTTGTCACTGCCTGGTGTGGAACGATTCTGTGGACGGGCACTCCGTTATTTATCTTTGCACTTCCAGTAATTTTGGTCTGCTTCTTGGTCAGTTGGTGGTATGCACCGCGTTGGATTTCACAACGGAAGCCAATTCGATCAATCGCGATTCCAGTTTGCATCGCAACGACGGTGTTTTTCATGAGTTCGTTTGGCTATGTCTTTAGCCGGGTCGCGATTTCAGTTCCCAAGCTGCCACCTGAGTTCGCCGAA
The DNA here is from genome assembly GCA_964582025.1 of uncultured Pirellulaceae bacterium. Taxonomy (GTDB): domain Bacteria; phylum Planctomycetota; class Planctomycetia; order Pirellulales; family Pirellulaceae; genus Mariniblastus. The sequence goes on from CAZORS010000033.1 coordinate 11,810, forward strand.
GCGTTTGAGTCCCATGATCAATTCTTGAATGCCGACAAACAACGATACAAGTCGGTTTTTCAAATCAAGGAAGCGGCTGCTTCATTGAACTTTGAGTCCATCCGAAGAGAGCAAGCAAGTCTGCCCGAGGATGCAAGAATTTATTCTGGTTGGCCTGACGAACTGCTTGAAAAAAGTGTTGCTGCCAACAAGGATCCGTTGGCGATGATCGAAGAAGCAGTTGCCGATGACCTTGTTTACCACTGGTTGGCTCCGAAGTCGCTGACTGAGCGGCATTCGCAATACAATTTGATCGCAGAACCACTTGCTATCCAGTCGGAACATTTTTGGCGCAAACAAGAAGTCAATCTGTTACTTGATTCGCTGACGTCGGAAGTTCGAGCGGCGTGGCGTAGCTCGCCAACGCCCGGTCAACTGACTGCGCGGAAGATCCTTCGGTTTTGCAATTGGTCAGAGATGAAAGGGCAGACGGAAGAGCTGCTTCGATCAGGAATTGCAAAACTGGAACGGTTGAGATTCGAGATTTTCAATGCTCAATCGCAGCGAATTCAATACGAAGTCTATTTTGACATTGCGAGGAAGTTCGCTAAGTCAGAACCCGATTCTAATTTTCTGCGAGGCGTACTATCGGAAGGTCCCGAACATTGGGAGAAGATTCATGACCATCGCATGAGGTTGAATGAGTTTTCAGTGTTTACGAAAGCGATCCATCTCAAACTTCAGAATCGTGAAATTCAATGGGCGGACTATTTGATTCGCGATTCTCGTAGAGCTGGAGTCGACTACAGCGTTGAAACTGCACGCTATTTTGGGTTGCTGATGATTGAACGCGCGATCAGATACGCCTCGCTTCGAATCGCCCTTCAGTCTTGGCAGTTGAAGCACGGCAGCTATCCAGAAACTTTGGATCAATTGGTCAGTACCGGAGGCTCTGAATCTTTACTAAGTGAAATGCCTGTGGATCCAGCTACCGGTATGACCTTCGCTTATTTCCCTCAGGGGTTGGGCGAGCCGGCTTATCCTCCGGCTCTGTCGACCTTCAATCGAGCGTACCCAAACGGCTATCAATCGGTCCACGATTCTTCAGATGCCATTCCGGAAAATCGTCCTTTCATATTGCCATTCAGCGGAAATTTCAAAACAAAAAATTTGCTCTCAGGTGTTCCAACCGGTAAGAAAGTTGATTTCCATCGGGCTTACGTCTTTGAATCGCCACCGCATTACGGACCAGAGTTGGACCATCTGTTCCTTGTTCGTTCGGAGGAGTTCGATTATTTGCTTGCGGAATTCGAATCGAGCCAAACCGCAGACTAAGCAATGAATCGTCGCACACCTTCGCGGACTCTTCCAAGTTCTTTCTTCATCTTGGCGTATCCAATCGCGCCGCCCATGACGCCGGACATGCCTTTTTCGATGTAGACAACACAACCACTTCCAGATGGGACAATGTTGACCTTGAATTTGTATCGCTTAACGAACGCGCCGAAAATGATTCGCATCACATTGTTGCCGATGCCGTAGTGGCCGTCAGATGGAGTGCCATCTTCAAGTCGATAACCTTCGCCTTTGAAAAATTGATCGACCGCAGTTGCCGTAGTTTCAAGATCACTTTGACTCTCCGCCAGCCAGTCCGTTGAAGGTGGCGCGGTGTTGGCCGTTTCAGGCGATTGATATGGATTCGACATGAAATTTCATTCCTATTCTGTTTTCTTTAAATCATAGCAATATGTGGTAGCAAAGTGTCACCAAGCTCAATGCGCATTGCGAGTCGACATTTCGCCGACAGTCTAAAAATGATTGCAAGCCTACGATAGCATCGACTGGATTTCACCCAAATTGATGATGCTGCCTGTATTCGATTCCGATACTGTCTGCACCCAATTGACTAAGTTGAGTAACGCCATAGACGGCAATGGTTTTGAAAGGCAGAAAATGAATTTTCGCATGATCCAAATTGCAGCACTAACCACCGCCATGTTGGTCCCGATTGGTTGTAAGTCACTATATGGACAAATCCAAGGCTCAACTCGAAACGAAACTATCGCAGGAGGAGTTGCTGGCGCGATCATCGGCGGAATCGTCGGAAAGCAAAACGACGAAACGCCCGAAGGCATTGCAATCGGTGCTGCCTTGGGGGCCTTGGCTGGAAACGCAGTCGGAAACTCAAATCAGCAAATGCGGGCTCAAGAGCAAGCCTATCGTCAAGCTGCTTATCGGCAGCAAGTGGCTCAACAACAAGCTCAGCAACAAGCATTTCAACGATCAGCTTCGATTCAGGATGTGGTTGAAATGACGCAAAATGGAGTCGGCAGTTCCGTGATCATGAATCACATCCGAAACGTGGGAGTGCAACAAGAAATCGGCGTCTCGGAGATTATTACGCTGCACCGAGGCGGAGTCGACCAACAAGTGATCTCGATGATGCAGCAGTTGGGGGCGGGCCGATTGGCGAGCCAACCAGCTGTCGTAAGTCAGCCCGTTGTCATAGAGCAAGTGCGTCCAACTTACGTTCAGCCTGTCTATCAGACGCGGCCATCGATTGTTATCGAACAGTACCGACCAGTGCCTCCGCCGCACCGTCATCCTTACCATCGGCCATACGGATCACGAGCGTACCAGAATCACTTGGAGTTTCACTATCGCCGATAGTGGTAGCCAAAGCTGTCATGCTTGCGCAAGCAGGCATTGTTTCCAGTATTTACATGCGACAAACCGATCTTCGGGTGCCATGGTCCACGCTTGTCGTGGCCATGCTTGAGAGAATTGCCCCGCCAGCTTACTTTTCCGTTTCGCTCAACCAATTCATGCTCACGCAAGCGTGAGGCATGGCACCCGTTGCGTACTAAAGGAGGCTAGCCGCCGCTGACTGGAGGAATTAACGCAACTTCCACGCCATCTGAAACGATGTCTTCGTCAATGGCATATTGCTGGTCCAAGGCAATGTTGGATCGTGTCAATAAAGCCAATAGCTCAGGAACCGTTTCGGCGAGTGACTTTTTCAGATCGGCAACGGTTGCGGTGTCCGGGATCGTAACTTCAATCGAATCGGAACCAACGATCTGTCGGGCTTGGGCAAACAACAAAACGTGGATCTTCATTACGTCACCACCAATTCTTCGCTGCGACGATTGAAAAGGTCATCCAAGTCAGACGGCATCAAGCCATAGGCTCGCGCAAGGATTTTGATTGGGTGTAGGGTTGCCTTGTAAGTTCCCTGTTCCATTTGAATTTTGCAGGAACTGCATTCTGTCGAACCGGCAATTAACTGTGGTTGCCGCATCGCCTGAATAAGGTGCACTCCGATCCGCAGGGAACGGCGATAGTTGCGTCGTTTGAGTCCAAAGGTCCCGGCCATTCCACTGCAACCTTTCTGCAAAATTTCGACTTGCATCCCGGGAATCAGCTGCAGCAATTTGACGGCCGGAATGTCAGTGTCGCCAGATTTCAGGATGGCACGTTGGTGGCACGGCAAATGATAGCCAACCAAGGCGTTCATCGGATTAAAATCCAGAGCCAGTTCGCCACTGCGATGAAGGTCCAGCAAATAGGAACAGCAGTCCGTCGTGTTTTCGGCCACCTTGATGGCGTCATCGTCGTCCAACAACGAAAGATACTCGTGCTTCAACGCAAGTGCCGCCGACGGTTCCGTCGTGACGATTTGATAACCTTGTCGCACCCATTCTGCCAACAGTTCGACATTACGTTCAGCGATCTTTTGTGCTTGGGCGATCGCGCCATCAGAGATCATCGACATGCCAGAAATGTTTTGATTTGGTGGGATCAAGACATCGATATTGTTGTGTTTAAGAACTTCGACAAAGCTCCTTCCGAGCTCTGGATCGTTCCAATTGACGTACGCGTCAACAAAGTAGACCACTTTGCGAGACTGTTGTCGGGAAGGACGTGTTAGCTGATTGCTTTTCGCCCAGCGAGTAAACGTTCGCGTCGCAAACTTTGGTAGCTTTCGCCCTTGAGCGATGCCGAAAAGTTTATCTAACAGCCAACGCCACATTGGGCTACGAATCATTCGGTTCGTGATCCGCGGCATGCGGCCGGCTAGTCCATAGAGCCAATCCAATCGAGTCAATATCCAATCGGAAACAGGCAAACCATTGGTGGCGTAGTATTGTCCTTTGGCTTCGACCATCAGTTTCGGGATGTCGACCGAAGCAGGGCACTCAAGACGACATTGATGACAGTTGAAGCAAAGGTCAGCAATTTCTTTAAATTCGTCTTTGGCCAATTGTTCCGTCGCAAGGTTGCCGCTGATCACGCCGCGAATCAGATTTGCTTTGGCGCGTGGAGAAGATTCCTCTCGTGGAGATGCTCGATAAACGGGGCACATTCGTTCGGTTTCGGAGTTGGTACGACATCGGGCACAGCCGTTGCAGTTGCGAGCAGCCAACCCCATTTGCATCACCGACCACTCGAGCTGAGGTTGTAAAATCGGCAACGCTCCATTGCCTTCGCCGGATTTCGTTTTCGCTTTAGCAAACGGTGTGAGCAGACTGCGGGGAACGTCAGCCGGTTCATCCTCCGTCGATTCAATAGAGTCCACAGTAACTGTTGGGGGTTGCTCTTCAGCTTGGAAAATTCGTAGGTTGTCGGTCAAGTCAGAGTAGGGTGTTCCAACAATCTTTCCCGGATTCAAAACGTTTTGCGGATCGAAAATGTTTTTAATTTCCGAAAACACGGGATGCAATTTTCCGTACTGTGAACGAAGGAACCACGTTCGCCCAAGTCCATCGCCCTGACTGCCGCTAATCGAACCATTCATCTCCAACGTTAAACCGAAGACGGCTTTCGCCAACGGCTTCATGCGAGCAATGTCTTTTGGATCTGCGAGGTTGAGGAACGGTCGGATATGTACCATTCCTTGTGGCGTATGTGAAAAGATCGACGCAGTGATGTCGAGGTCATTCAACACTTCGTGAACACGTTTGAGAAATTCCGGAAGTCGGTCAGGGTCGATTGCGATGTCTTCGATAAATGGGACGGCTCGTCGGAGTCCTCGCAAACGATAAAGTGACGGGACGACTCGTCGAACTAAGTGCCAGTAAAGATCGCGCTCATGTTGCTGAGTCGTCGTGCGGACTTCAAACGCCAGTTTTTTTCGTCTTTGGATGCGTTGAGTTAAGTGCTTCAGCTTGTCACGTAAGGTTGCGTCATCTTCGGCACTGAACTCGACCAACAACATGGCCTCCGCGTCGACCGGCAGCAGCCTTTGATATTGTTCATTCGTCTCTCGCGCTAACGTCAGCAATCGACGATCCATCAAGTCGCATGCGGTGATTCCCATCTTGCCAATTTCTACGGCTGCGGTTGCTGCTGCTTGAAGCTGATGGAAGAACAGCAACGCGACGCCGCGATGAGCCGGGATTTTGTCGGTGCGGATGACAGCTTCGGTGATGATCCCGAGCGTCCCTTCACTGCCGATCGCCAATCTGGTCAGGTCAACTTCGTCCGATTTTATCACTGTGTTCAAGTGGTAGCCGGCCTGATTCAGCTTTGTTTGAGGGCTGAACTCGGTTAATAGTTGCTGGTTGGATCGGATCACGTTTCCGACACGCGACTTCAGTTCGCGATTCCGAGCCGCCGATTCTTCGGGCAGCGGATCAGACTCAACCCAAGTCTGATTTGCGATCGAATCGAGGCGTACGATTTCCCCGTCCGCCATCACCATCTGGAGTTGAACGACTTTGTCTCGCGGCGTTCCGGAGGAAATCCAATGGCTGCCAGTTCGGTTCATCGCCAACGCACCACCAATAGTCGTGACAGATCGCGTCGCAGGATCAGGCGAAAACATTCGTTGATGCGATTTCAAATGGTCGTTCAAATCTCGAATCGCGACGCCAGGTTGGACTCGAACCGATTCACGATCTACGGCCAAAATCTGTCGCATGCCAACGGAGAAGTCCAGTACGATTCCGCTGCCGAGGGACGCTCCGATAACGTTGCTCCCCGAACCGCGAGGAATAATCGAAAGCTGGTTTTCGTTGGCGTACTTTACACAAGCGACCACGTCATCGATGGAATTGGGTCGAACGACAGCCAGCGGTTTGATTTCGTATAGGCTCGCGTCGGACGAGTAGATCTGCAGGAACAGATCGTCGCAGTGAATCTGCCCGTCGAGCACACCAGATAGGTCAGCCAAAATTCTTGCTCGATCGGGATCCATGGAGGTCGAGTAGGCTGGTGGAAAGTAGTGAGGCAGTAGTGCTGAAAACGCGTTTACAGTTTAGCACAATTCCAATTTTTGGCTTGCAGGAAACAGGATTGAAGAAGCATTCGGAAAATTCCATCACATTGGGGATTGCAAGGAATGGTTCTTTGGCGACGATTCAGGCAGTATCAAACTTGCCACCGCGTAACAAATCCGTTCGAGAACAACATGGAAGAATATCAAGCCCTTACTGAATCCTGCGGTGTATCGGAATTGCCGCTTTCGATGATTCGCATCGCCGGAAATGATCGAGCCAAATTTGTGCACAATTTTTGTACTGCCGATATTAAGAAGCTTGAAACCGATTCATGTTGCGAAGCTTTCTTTTTGAACACGAAGGGTAAGACGATCTGTCACGGCGTTGTCATCTGCCGCGAGATCGATTTGCTGATTGTGTCGACTGCGAAATCGCCTGAGGTGTTGATCGAGAATCTTGATCGCTATTTGTTGAGCGAAGACGTGCAGTTATCTGACGTTTCGGCAATTTGGCGAAGCGTTTTTGTCTTCGGCCCGCAAAGTAGCGTTATGTTGGGAGAATGCGAAGTCCGTGTGCCGTCGGAGTCAAAAGTTTACAACACGGGATTTCAGTTGGCGATTCAAGCCGAATTGGCGGGCGCGGGAGTTCTGATTTTGGAGCCAGTTGATGGCGATGTTCAGGTCGCCCAAAAGTTGATCGCCAGTGGTGCGGTTGCGTGTTCGTCCGACTCATTCCATTTGCTGCGAGTCCAAAACCAGACGCCTTGGTGTGATTCAGAAATCACCGACAAATGTTTGCCTCAAGAATTCCGCCGCGATTCGAGGGCGATTTCGTTCACAAAAGGTTGCTACCTTGGCCAAGAAACGGTGGCTCGTCTTGATGCGTTGGGCCACGTGAATCGATATCTTGCCGGTTTTGAAATCTTGGACGGATCCGTTGACGTTGGAGATGAAATCCGCAAGGATGAAAAGAAGATCGGCGTCGTAACATCGATGGCTCAGACGCCGGACGGGAAAACGATTGGGCTCGGGTTTTTGAAAGTTGAGTTTGCGAAACCTGGTGAGGTGGTTGAATGCGATGGATTGAAGCTTAACGTGAGATAGATCGAGCTATTTTCTTAGTCCTTCTTTCCACCCAACACGTTCCCAAACCCTTTGAACAGATTGAAACTCGGCAGAGCCTTCTTGGCCTTCGCCGTGCGTTCAATGTCCATGTAGCCGTGGATTGAAAACTGTGATTCTCCTTTAACCGCTTCGACATTCAGGCCTCGAAACCACTGCAAGACCGGTGCAACATATGCGTCTGGTAATTGAGGGTTGGCAAACGTTGGCCACGCGGTTGATCGCCATACTTTGCGGCCTGACGGCAACGTCGTCAATTCGTATTCGCCGCCAAGGGAACAGACAAGGTCAACATTCAACATTCGCTCCGCCGTTTCGAGAGCTGATTCGGGGGGAATGTCAAACTGTTGTACTAACATGTTCAAAAGTCGAACGTTGGCGATCGAGGTTTGCCAACTACGCCGGTAAGTGATCGTGTTAGCCCACGCTTTGATTTTTGAATTGCGTAAATCGCCGACTTCCAAACGGACTTGAGCCGGCCTTTCTAATGGAACCAGTTTCAAATGTGGTTTCAGTTCCTCTAGGCGTCGTTGATCAAATGAAAGCACGGAAAAGTCGTTCCATTGCAGTCGCCATAACGTTAGCAATGCCGAATACGTATACCCAAAAGCATCGGGCTGTCCGCCGAGTCGTGGCATCCAATCGGTGTAGCCCGGGTTCGGCCAGGCTCCGATGTAGCCGGGCGTTTGCTTAAACGTCTCAAACGTTTCCAACATCGTTTTCGGTTTCAAATCCAAGTTCGGGTCGAGGTAATCTTGAACGGCTCCGAAAATCTGATGGGTTGGAACGCCCGGCGATGTCATGCCGCCTTGCAAGCTGGCTTCGACGCGAATGATATCTTCCGGAGAACGTTCGACCGTTTGCTTGATTGGCGGACCAAGCATCGCGAGCAACCATTCGTAGCTTCCTTCGCCGAAGGGCAGTAGGCGAGCATCGAAAACGACGCGTTCGACGCTCTTGCCTTCCGGATCCTCTTTCTTAAAACGCTGGATTCCGATCGACATTGGATCGAGCGACCGAATGTTGCCGGCGAAGAATGAAGCCCGTTCGCGAAACCATGCAGCCTCGTCAGGAGTCACTTTCTCCAACACCATATCCGGGATGGGCTTAAAGTAGCCTCGTCGACCGCGAATGGAATCTTGCCAAATACCATTTTCAAGTCGCAAATCACCACCACCAGCGTGGTAGCCAAATTGTTCAGGAAGGAAGCCTCCGGCAATCAGACTCGGAATGGTGACATCGGAATTACCTTCTCCGGATGAGCTTAGTGTCGCCATTTCTAAAAGAAGCACATCGCTGACCGATTGATTTCGCCGCCGCAATTCAATTTGATAGGCAGGTTCCAGCAGTTGTTGCAGGAATGGAGTCGACATGTAAGCGAACAAAGTGTCTTCGCGATCAAGCGGCATGTTGAATCGTGCGAAACGGAATTCAGCCGTGTCGGCCAAAGATCGCGTTCCATTGGAAGCCTGAACGAATCGGCCGGCGATCGTCCTAGAAGTTGTGACTAGATGATTGTCTCCAACGACGACGTAAAACGATCGATATCGATTGTCGGGCGAAGACAGTAGCGTTCCTTTCACGCCTTCGATGTCGACTTCCTTGATTGTGACGTTTTTCTTTTTTCGTTCGGCTGCGAAGCCCTTTCGCTTGCCGGTCAAATTCGTTTTCAATAATCCGGTATTGTGAGCGTGGAACATGACTCCAATCGAAGCGCCGGCGTCCAAGTAAGTGTCGGTTCCGATCAGGGCAACATCTGCGATCAAGTTTCCGCCGAACAGATTGTCGAACTCGCTCGATTGAATCGCCAACTGATCCTGAAACTTTGTTTGCACCTCCGACTTGAAACCTCGCAGCATAATCATCCGCCCAAGATCACCTCCGTACTCTTCGGTCAAACGTTGTAGCCAAAGATGATTGTCCCAAGTTCCAAAACGGAGATAGAAACACTCTTCTGGAACGCTTTTTACGATTGGTTCAATCTCGACGTCGTCGGGCAGATCACTGACTGTCAGCGGTGACCATTGAATTGGGGCGGGCAGCGGTTGGTCTGCGTTTGCAGTGTCGACTCCGACTAGCATCGATTTCTGAATCGTATCCAAACGAAGTGCTTCAACATCAAAAAGCAGTTCGAACGTTCGCGTAAATGGATCGTTGCTGCGACGGCGCCGAAGCTGCGGATTCATCCCCAGTCGCCGGCCGATCAGCGACGTCAAGTAAACTTCAGCGAGCGGAGGATAGTCTCCGTCCTTGATGTGCATCTCTGAAATTGAATTAAAATTCTGCCACCAGTTATTCGCGAAACGTTCATAGCGTCTTGGTCGCGTGAACTCGACCGGAATCTGAAAGTCGACGACTCCACTGCCGTGCAGAGTTGCGTTAAGCGGTTCGTCACCCTCGAATAGGAACCAAATCGAAAGCAGATCGCTGGGTTGGGAGTTCGCGTCGCCTGTAAGGATTCGCAGGAACTTCCGGACAGGTGTGTGCGAAATGACCGGATAGCGGATGCGATCGTCCTTTTCCGTGAACCACGTGGCTCCGGTTCGCGAAATGATTTGATCCCCATGGCGAAGTCGAAAGGTGACTTTTCCGATGCCGTATGGTCGTCCAGCATGTGCCTCGACGGAAACAATGACCGGCATGTTTTGGAGCTGAAGATCCGAAGGCGTTGGTTTGTCGATGTTCTGCGAGTTACCGTTTTGAAAGCTGAACAGCATCAGCAAGCATATGAGTAAGCATCTGCACAAAATTTGAATCATCGTTCTCTCCATCTGCCGTAGCTCGAAAGTGCCACGTTCCGATTTTGATTTTACCTGAATTTCGGATGCGCCAAACCCGTCGGTTTCTATCAAACCCGTCACTTTTTCGTTAAGTGCTTGAGGCTGGATTCCATGGCCACCAATGGTATTATGTCGCGATGGAAAAATTAGATACAAATGAATGCTGTTCGAGTGAAACAAGTCAAAGTCCGTGTGGCTCGGCGAGTCCTGAACTTGAATTGCCACGAGAACGGCGTCGCGTAAAGCCTTGGGAAGCTGCGAAGCTGGAAAGTCGTGCCGCGACTACGACCGACAGACCGGTTGTCGATCGGATTCCTCGCCGTTGGGACCGGTTGGTGCGTTTGGTTGGCGAAGCGGGGACTCGAAAGTTGTTGTCATCACGAGTGACCGTTTTCGGCTTGGGTGGCGTTGGAGGCTATGCGGTTGAATCGCTAGCTCGTTCAGCCGTCGGACAATTGACGATCGTGGACTTCGATGATGTTTGCGTCACGAATGTGAATCGGCAAGTGCAGGCGTTTCCCGCAACGGTCGGGCAATCGAAAGCAGATCTTTTGGCCGGGCGAGTCAAAGCCATCAATCCGGACGCTGTCGTCGATTCAGTTCAAGCTTTCTACGATCCGGAAACCAGTGAAGCGTTGTTGACGCCTCGTCCTGATTTTGTGGTCGATGCGATCGACAACGTCACCGCAAAGTTGCACTTGTTGACGACTTGTTTGAAGTCCGGGATTCCTGTTGTCAGCGTTGCTGGGGCGGGAGCAAAGATTGATCCAACGATGATCAAGGTGGCTGACCTGAGCGAAACGAAAGTTGATCCGCTTGCGAAAGTGGTCCGCAAAGAGCTTTCGCGGCGTGGTTTCGAAACGACGAAGCATGTCGGGTTACCGGTCGTTTTTTCGGAGGAGAAAGCGGTCGATCCAGAGGCGCCTTCTTGGGACGCGGAGGGCTTTCGTTGCATCTGTCCACACGCGGAGGATTCTCCTCACGAATGCGAGAAGCGACGGTTGATCTACGGAACGGCATCTTTCGTGACGGCCACGTTCGGGAACGTGGCTGCGTCGGTCGTCGTGCGGGAGCTGGCGAAGGTCGATAGTTGATCACCTAATTAATGAGGTGTCCAATACGGGCCCGAAGCGCGAGAGCGCGAGCGAGTGGTTTTTCAAGCTGGGGAATCACTCGCTCGCGATTCGTGCTGGTATCCGACTCTTCCCCAAAAGTCCACTGAATTGAGGGGGCATTGTGCGGAAATGCTGTTCCAAATCCTCAAGTTAACCGCGATCCGGAAATAAAAGTTTTCCTGATTGCATTTCATCACTTTTCGCGGGTAAGGGCTGACGCGAAAATGGGTCAAATGACTTCGTGCTACCATTCACGAATTGACACGCAGAATAGGCTTGTAAATGACAGTTAAGAATCGATCACAATCAAAAATTACCAACGTCGACGGAAGAGAAGCTCGCATCGTCACACAAATGCCTCTGCTTGACTCTGGCGATGTGGAAGCAAAGCGTCAGGAGATCCTCGACTACTTTCACGATTCGTTCACGCTCTACGAGAGCCTGTTCGAATGTCTGGCCAGCGATGAAGCGTTCTATCATCGCGCGAACAACTTGCGGCAGCCATTGATCTTCTATTACGGTCACACGGCAGTGTTCTTTGTCAACAAACTGAATGTTGCGAATCTGATTGATCAACGGATCGATCCGAAGATTGAATCGATGCTGGCCGTCGGCGTCGATGAAATGTCTTGGGACGACCTAAACGATAACAACTACGATTGGCCAACGCCTGCCGAAGTCAAGGCTCATCGCGACGCGACGCGAGACATTGTCGATCGCTTCATTCGGGATTGTGATTTTTCGATTCCGATCGATTGGAATAGTCCCATGTGGATCGTACTGATGGGAATCGAGCACGAGCGAATCCATCTGGAGACTTCTTCGATTCTGATGCGTGAGCTTCCAATCGAAATGGTCAAACCTCATCCGCTGTGGAGCGACATTTGTCGTGAGAGCGGCGTCGCTCCCGAGAATGAGTTGATCTCCGTTGATGGCGGAAGCGTCGAGCTTGGTAAATCGAAAACGAATCCGATTTACGGTTGGGATAACGAATACGGTTACTGTGCTGAAGAAGTCGATTCGTTCAAAGCGTCAAAGTATTTGGTTTCCAATGGCGAGATGTTAGAGTTCGTCGAAGCCGGAGGTTATCAGAACGAAAAGTATTGGACTGAGGAAGGTCGCGGTTGGCTCGATTTCAGCAACGCGAAATATCCGGTTTACTGGCGTAAGAATGGTCCTTCATTTCAGCTGCGGACCATGTTGGAAGTGATCGATATGCCGTGGAACTGGCCGGCCGAGATCAACTATCTCGAGGCGAAGGCTTTTTGCAATTGGAAATCCGAGCAGACGGGAACTCACGTTCGAATGCCAACCGAAGCCGAATGGCAGCTTATGCGGAATCAATTGGACACCGACCAACCCTATTGGGATTCTGCGCCGGGCAATCTGAATTTGGAGTATGAATTTTCTCCTTGTCCCGTTGATCGCCATGAGTTCCACGACGGGTTGTTTGATTTGATTGGAAACGTCTGGCAGTGGACCGAGACTCCGATCGATGGTTTCAACGGCTTCGAAGTGCACCCGACTTACGACGATTTTTCCACGCCAACTTTCGACGGCAAGCACAATTTGTTCAAGGGCGGTTGCTGGATATCAACAGGTAACTACGCGATCAAGGACGCTCGATATTCATTCCGGCGTCACTTCTTTCAGTATTCGGGAATGCGTTATATCGAAGCGAATCCGCTGCCGGAACCGGAAGTGAATGTTTATGAAACGGACAAGATGATCGCAAAATACATTGAGTTTCATTACGGGGACGCACCAGTCGATTCGATTCCCGTGCCGAACTTTCAGGTTGCCTGTATTGAAGAAGTCGCCAAACATTTGGACGGCCGGCGAACAGGACGAGCACTCGACATCGGTTGTGCAGCTGGTCGATCATCGTTTGAATTGGCAAAACGATATGATCACGTTGACGCACTCGATTTTTCAGTCCGTTTAATCGAAGCGCCGTCGAGTCTGCAGAAGTCAGGGATTCAGCGATACGTTTGTGCAGATGAAGGGGAGTTGAATCTGTATCGCGAAATTGATTTGAAAGATTTCGACGGCTACCAAGAAGTCAAGGATCGAATTGCGTTCATGCAGGGAGATGCGTGCAACTTGGTGGACAAGTTTTGCGACTACGATTTGGTGTTTGCTGGCAACTTGCTCGATCGACTCTACGATCCGGAAAAGTTTCTGAACTTGATCAAAGATCGCATCTGTGAAGGTGGATTGCTGGTGATTGCGTCACCTTACACGTGGTGCGAAGAGTACACTCCGCGCGACAAATGGCTCGGCGGATTCAAGGCTCAGACCGGCGAAAGTTTCACGACGTTGGAGGGAGTTGAGCAAATCCTACAACCTGAGTTCAAACTTGTTGGTACGCCTGTTGATATTCCGTTCGTCTTCCGTGAGACTTCGCGGAAGTTTCAGTACGATGTGTCAGAGTTGACGGTCTGGGAAAAAGCGTAGACGATGTCACCGTGGGGCAGGTTTGTAACCTGCCAAGCATATCCAATGGCAGGTTAGAAACCTGCCCCGCGAACAACAATCTCCGTGTACTTCTCTCATGCCGATCGAAATCCCTGACTACGTTCGCTTCCTGTCAGAACTCTACGTTGCCGATTCGCCCGATGCCTGTTTGCTGACAGAGTACCCGTCATCCAACAGCGAAGACACGAAGTTTCAAAACAAAACGGAGTTCATCATTCATGATCCGTTTCCGCCGCCGCCACGTGCGTTGCTCAAGTCGCTCGGCCCTCATCATTTAATGTGTTGCTGGGGCGACCTGATTTCTGTGACTTCAGAGATTGCTCCGCCAGGGGCGTTGCTGAAGCATTGGAAGAAATTGTTCGGGGCGGATGGGCTTCCAACATGGATTCCGTTTGACGAAAGTGATCAATTTGTCACGCTGTTTCCGCATCAGTCACTTACGCCGCAGCAACAAGTCATTGATCCGGTAACAAATTACGAACTGCATTCGAAGGAAGTCATCGAGAAGATTGACTGTCCTCAAGCCGCCGTTTTAGATGCCGTTGAATTTCCCTGTATGGTGAAACTTAGCCACGGTTACGCTGGCTTGGGCAATTTTCTGATTCGTGACGAAGCTGATGAAAAGGCGATGCGCCAGGAGTTGGACAAACATTGGCCCGATGCGACGTTGGTGATTAATTCGCTCATTGAAAATGTCGTCGGCGACTATGGAGTCCAATTCTATCTCCGGAAAGACGGTTCGATCGTTTGGTTGGGTCTGACGGAACAGCATTTTAACGAAGCCAAACGCTGGTGCGGGGGAACTTATTCCAGTTCAAAGCAAACGGAGCTGATTGAGCCTTTTGAGCAGATCATCACCGCGACGGCGGCTCACTTGCACGCCGAAGGATGTTTTGGGCTCGTCGGGATCGATATCCTTCGAGACAAAGACGGAAATTGTTTTCTGGTTGACGTGAACCCTCGTCTAACCGGAATAACACCTTTTCTGATGGCCTCACGAATTTTTGATCAAGACCTGTCGTTTGGTGAAGGCATCTATCAGGCCAGTTTTCAGTTTGATGGCTCTTTGAAGAAGCTGATAGAAACGGTGGAGTCTTTCGAAGATTGCCGAGTCGTGATTTTGAGTGCTTTTGAGGATCAGGCGGCAGACAAACCGATGACGATCTGCCATATTTCGGTTTCATCAATTTCCCAATCGCGAAACCGCGAAATTCTGAATCAGTTGGCAACGCATTGAACACGAAAGACCTGACGACTGGTTCCATACCACTGCATATTCGCAACCTTGCTCTGCCAGCCAGTATTGGGCTGTTTTTTCAGACGATGTACAACGTCGTCGATACGTATTACGCCGGACAATTTTCCGAAGTTGCACTCGCCGCAGTCGGGTTGAGCTTCCCTGTTTTCCTGTTGGTCGTTGCCGCCAGCAGTGGATTGTCACGAGGCGCTGCCGGATTGATTTCCAACGCGATTGGAGCCAAGTCGACTGCCGATCAAACGCGATACATTTCACAGAGTTTGTCTCTGGGATTGTTCCTCGCAGGACTGCTTACAGTCGTTGGGCTATTCATCGCCGATCCCATTTTCAGATTCCTTGGGGCCGAAGGTGAATTCTTGCGGCTGGCGAAAGCCTACATCTTTCCAATCTTTTTGGGCAACGTGTTCTTCATCGTTGGCGGCGTCAGCAACGCCGTTTTGACGTCCAGTGGAGACACAAAGACTTATGGCAGCGTCTTGATTGTGGGATTCTTTTTGAATCTGATTTTTGATCCGTGGTTCATGAAAGGAGGCTACGGTTTGCCGGCGATGGGTGTCGCGGGAATCGCGTGGGCAACGGTGCTGATTCAGTTCTTTGGCAGCGTTTATCTTTTCAGTACGATTATTCGCCGCGGGCTACTGGATATCAAAGAATTGAAATCGATGATTCCTGACTTTAGGACGTGGTGGGAAATCGCTGTTCAAGCTCTGCCCGCGACGTTCAACATCATGTCGATCGCAATCGGTTTCTTTGCGATCAACTGGTTTCTGGAACGGTACGGTGTCGATGCGGTGGCGGCCTACACAGCGACGACTCGGATCGAACAGATCGCGTTGATGCCGACGTTTGGTCTCTACGCGGCGATCATGGCGATGGTTGGACAAAACAACGGAGCCGGAAAAATTGCTCGCGTTAGAGAAACGATGTGGAACTGTAACATTTTTGGCGTATCGGTGAATCTTGTGATGGCCAGCTTAATGTTTCTGTTTTCGCGACAGCTAATGGGTATCTTCACCGATGACTCTGAAGTGATTGAACTTGGCGTGACGTGTCTAAATGTAATGGCTCCGATTCATTGGTCTTACATTCTGTCCGCGACGCACATCGCAATGCTGCAAGCTCTCAAACGTCCGACGTACGGATTCTTTGAAGCCATCACGCGAAAAATAATCCTTCCGCTACCAATTTTGTGGTTGTTGGTTGTGCTTTGGAGTATGGACATCGTTTGGATTTGGTACTGCAATGCGGCGATCAATATTGTGGTTACATGCGTGACGATTTTTTATGCATGGAAAGTTCTTGGCAGTTTAGACTCGCAGTTACCTGAAAGCTCAGGCAGCCCAACCAATGCCTAACTAAAACTTGCAGAGTTCGGTCACTTATGTTTCAACTTGGGTTCTCCGTGTGTTCCTGTTGATG